>NZ_JASIAL010000500.1:0-34117 GCF_030042015.1 Trebonia sp.
GGCGCGCCGCAACCGGGCCGTCGCTAGCTCGCGTCCGTCGGCGACCGCCAGCCCCGCGCGTGCGGCGGCGAGCGAGGTGACCGCCGCCTGGTAGGGCTGGCGCACGGCGTCCCACGCCGCCACGGCCGCATCCCAGGCTGCCAGCCGCTCCCGCGGATCGGTGTCATCGGGCGGGACGAGCGCCGTGAACGTCAACTGCCAGGCCCACTGTACCGGTCCGAACACGTCCAGCTTGTCCGCCAGCGGGCGTAGCTGGCCGAGCAGGGCCGGGCCGCCGTCGTCGTCCGCACGGGGCGCACGGGGCGCACGGGCCGCACGGGCCGCGCCGGTCCCCGCGGTGCCCTCCAGGCCCCCCGCGCCCCACGCGTGCCCGGCGGCGGCGATGGCTGCGGTAACGAGCAGCGGCCAGGCATACCGAGGGCTGCCAGCCGACACGTCGTACCGGTTGAGTTCCTCGGCGGCCAGGGCCGCCGCCGCCGCGGGGCCGTCCGTAGCCAGCTTGAGCTCGACGTCAAGCGCGGCCTGCGGAAAGTGGTACTGGTCCTCGTACCTGGCACCGGCCAGTACGGCCCGGCTCGCCGCCGCGCGCCTCGCGGCGGTGGCGACGTCACCGCGGGCGAGGGCGATCGAACCACACACGATCCACAAGCCGACCCGGGTGAGCGGCGGCGGAGCGAGATCGAGGGCCCGTTCGGCGATGTCCGCCGCCTCGTCCCAGCGGGCGAGGTAAAGCAGCGGTTCCGCCAGGTTGATCGCCAGGAACGCCCCGGCGGTGCGGGCCAGGCCGTGCCGCTCGGCATCGGCGATTCCCTGCCGGGCGACGTCGGCGGCGCTGTCGTACTCGCCCGCCCCGCACAGCAGGTGGGACTCGGTGATCACTGCCTTGACGATGGGCTGGTAGGCATCGGCCCGCTGCGCGGTCGCGCGGGCCTCCGCGATCAGCCGCAGGGCCGGGCTGCCCGGGGTGACCAGCCCGCTTGGCAGCGACTCGAAATACGCCAGCGTGGCGAGCGCCTGCGCTTCCGCGTCAACGTCGTGGTCCTCGCGGGCGAGGCGCAGGGCCTCTTCCGCCAGGCTCTTGTACCGCTGGCTCGCCGCGTCGCAGATGGTGTGCGACGCGGCGAGCAGGAGCTGTGTCCGCGCCTTCCTTGACACCGTCTCCGGGACCAGGCGCAGCGCGCGGTCCAGGTCTTCCATGTGGCCGGGCAGGCCAAGATCCTTCTGGAACGTGAACCGCTGCCGGAGCAGCATGGCGACCCGGACCGGGTCCGTGCTCTCGTCAAGCTCCGCCAGCGCCGATTCTACGAACGCGAGCCCGCGCTGCGCTTCGCCCGCGTCGTGCGCGGCGCCCGCCGCTTCCTCGAGCACCCGCACGTGGTCGGCGCCGACGCGCTCCGCGGCGTCCGGGACCTGGTCCCACAGTTCCAGGACACGGGCGAGTAGCACGAGCCGTTCGGCGTGCGCCACGGCACGAGAGGCTTGCGCGGATGCCAGCCATGCGCTGGTCAGCGCTCCCGGCGTGTTGTGCGCCGAATACCAGTGGTGCGCCCTCTCGATGTCCGCCCGCCCCTCGGAGACGAGCGCGGGTTCGGCCTCGATCGCGAGCGCATACCGGGTGTGCACCCCGCTGTGCTCGCCTGGCAGCAGATCCTCGTGCACGGCCTCGCGGATCAGCGTGTGCCGGAACGCGTACCCGTCGGCGGTGGTTACCAGCACGTTGCCGGTGACGGCGGGGCGGATGACGGCCGTCAGCTCGTCCGCGCTGCGCCCGCTGACCTTGGTGAGCAACGCGTGACTCGTGCTGCCGCTGCCCGCGCTGGCCACGCGCAGCACCTCCTGGGTCTCTTCAGGCAGCCGCCGCACTGCCTGCAGCAGCAGGTCCGCGAGCGAGTCTGGTATCTCCGCCGAGCCGTCCGGGCAGGCGAGCAGTTCCTCGGTGAAGAGCGGGTTGCCCTCGGCTCGCTTGTAGAGCGCGTCGGTCAGCACACGGTCGGGTACCTGCCCGAGCACCGCCGCCG
The DNA here is from genome assembly GCF_030042015.1 of Trebonia sp. Classification (GTDB taxonomy): domain Bacteria; phylum Actinomycetota; class Actinomycetes; order Streptosporangiales; family Streptosporangiaceae; genus Trebonia. The sequence continues at coordinate 2,019 of NZ_JASIAL010000500.1, forward strand.
CGAGCTCTTCAGCCTGCCCGCGGCTCAGCCGGGGCAGCTCGGTGCGCTCCACCCAGTCGATCCGAGCGAGCTCGGCGAGCAGCGGCCGGAGCGGATGGGTGCGGTGCAGCTCGTCGGAGCGGAACGTCACGATGATCAGCACGTTCGCCAGCGCGCGCTGGTAGCCGATGAGGAAGGCGATCAGGTCACGGCTGGACCGGTCCGCCCAGTGCGCGTCCTCGACCACGACGACAAGCGGTCGCTGCCCGGCGAGCCGCTCAAGCAGCGTGAGGAACTCCTCGAAGAGCCGGGCGCGTGCCTCGCCCGCGGCCGGGGAGGCCGGGGAGGCCGAAGATCCGGCCGCTGCCCCGCCGGCCGGCGCGCTGGCCAGCTCGCCAGCACCCGCCAGCTCGGGCAGCAGCCTGGCCAGCTCCCGTGTAGCCCGCGCGCTGCCAGGCAGCATGCCGACGATCTCGTCCGCGCCGATCTCCCGCACCAGGTCCCGCAGCATCGCGGTGAACGGGCCGAACGGCAGCCCGTCAGCCCCGAGTTCCAGGCACCCGCCTGCCAGCACCCTGGCTCCGGCCGCCCGCGCGCTCGCAGTGAACTCGGTGAGCAGGCGCGTCTTGCCCACGCCGGCCTCGCCACCGACGAGCAGCGCGGCTGGACCGCCCTGTCGGACCGTTTCGAACGCGGCCTCCAGGGCGGCCATCTCCGCTGCCCGTCCAACCAGGACGGGGCTTGTCCCGCGCCTGCTCATCCCTGTCATCAGCATGACACGGGGGTCTGACATTCCAGCCGGGCCGCGGCGGTCTGCCGCGCCCGATTTCCCCGCCATCCCGGGCGCTGCCCGCAGCTAGCTGCCCGCGCCCGCGTGCTCGGCAGGCACCCGGCTTTCGCCGCCGCGGAACGTGCCGTCCACGTAGTCCGGGATCGGCGGCAGCACGACCGGGTCCGGCTCCTCATCGCGGCGGCGCTGCGCGCGCATCGCCCTGCGCGCTGCCCTCGCGAGGGCGGCGTTCCTGGCCCGCTCGCGCCGCTCGGCGGCCCGCTGGATGGCCACCTCGAGCATCAGGTCGGGGTGCATGATTCCTCCTCGGTTGCGGGGAACCGCCATGGTTTTCCCCGTACTTTGAGGGTCGTGCTAAGGCCCCCCGCCGCACATCGGACGATCGCCTTATCTTCAGGCTGAGCGGCGCCTTAGGTCTCCCGGGCCCGAACGGAAACGAGGCAGGCCCGCCTCGGGTCAAGCCACGAGGCTCGCGGGCGGTGCCCGTGCGGGAAGCGAGGGCAATAGACTGGTACCGGCCACGAGCAGTCGTTGGCCGCAGCCCCGATGCCGAATGAGCGAGACTCTCACGCATGCCCGCACAGCAGACGATGACGACGAGCGCCGCCGGCGCAGGCGAGATCGCGACCCGCGACGACCTGCGCAACGTCGCGATCGTGGCGCACGTCGACCACGGCAAGACCACGCTGGTCGACGCGATGCTGTGGCAGTCCGGCGCCTTCCGCGCGAACGCCCAGGTGAACGAGCGCGTCCTGGACTCCGGTGACCTGGAGCGCGAGAAGGGCATCACGATTCTCGCCAAGAACACGGCCGTCAGGCACGGCGGGCTGACCGTCAACATCATCGACACGCCGGGCCACGCGGACTTCGGCGGCGAGGTGGAACGCGGCCTTTCGATGGTGGACGGCGTGCTGCTGCTCGTGGACGCGAGCGAGGGGCCGCTGCCGCAGACCAGGTTCGTGCTGCGCAAGACGCTCGAGGCCAACCTCCCCGTGATCTTGGTGATCAACAAGGTGGACCGCGCGAACGCGCGCATCGCCGAGGTCGTCGACGCCTGCTACGAGCTGTTCATCGACCTCGACGCGAGCGAGCAGCAGATCGAGTTCCCGATCGTGTACGCCGCCGCCCGGGCCGGCCGCGCCTCAAGGAACCGCCCGCGCGACGGCGAGATGCCCGACAGCGAGAACCTGGAGCCGCTGTTCGACGTCATCCGTGAGACGGTCCCGCCGCCCGTCTACGAAGTAGGCGCCCCGCTGCAGGCGCACGTGACCAACCTCGACGCCTCCTCCTACCTGGGGCGCATCGCGCTCTGCCGGATCTACAACGGCACGATCAGCCGCGGCCAGCAGGTCGCCTGGTGCCGCCACGACGGCTCGATCGAGAAGGTGAAGGTCGCCGAGCTGTTCCGCACCGAGGCCCTTGAGCGGGTGCAGACCAGCGAAGCGGGGCCCGGCGACATCGTCGCGATCGCCGGCATCCCCGAGATCATGATCGGGGACACCCTCACCGACCCGAACGACCCGCGGCCGCTCCCGCTGATCACCGTCGACGAGCCCGCGATCTCGATGACGATCGGGGTGAACACCTCCCCGCTGGCCGGCCGCGCCCAGGGCGCCAAGGTGACCGCGCGCCTGGTCAAGGACCGGCTCGACCGCGAGCTTGTCGGCAACGTGTCGCTGCAGGTGCTGCCCACCGAGCGCCCCGACACCTGGGAGGTCAGGGGCCGGGGGGAGCTGGCGCTCGCGGTGCTCGTGGAGACCATGCGGCGGGAGGGCTACGAGCTGACCGTCGGCCGCCCGGCAGCCGTGACGAAGGAAATCGACGGCACGCTGTACGAGCCGGTCGAGCGCCTGTCGGTCGACGTGCCTGAGGAGTTCCTCGGGACGGTCACGCAACTGGTCTCGGTGCGCCGCGGCCGGATGGAGTCGATGACCAACCACGGCACCGGCTGGGTAAGGCTCGCGTTCGGAGTCCCGGCGCGCGGGCTGATCGGGTTCCGCACCCAGTTCCTCACCGAGACCAGGGGCACCGGCATCGCCCACCACGTCTTCGAGGGGTACGAGCCGTGGGCGGGCCCGCTGCGCGGCCGCGCGACCGGCTCGCTGGTGGCCGACCGGCCGGGCGCCGCCAACGCCTACGCGATGTTCAACCTGCAAGAGCGCGGGTCGCTGTTCGTCTCGCCGGGCACCGAGGTCTACGAGGGGATGATCGTCGGCGAGAACTCCCGGGCCGACGACATGGACGTCAACATCACCAAGGAGCGGAAGGTCACCAACGTGAGGCAGTCAACGGGGGAGGAGCTCGAGCGACTGGTCCCGCCCCGGCTGCTCAGCCTGGAGCAGGCCCTGGAGTTCTGCGCCGACGATGAGTGCGCCGAAGTGACTCCCGCCGCGGTCCGGCTGCGCAAGACCATCCTCGACGCCCGCGAGCGCGCCAGGATCCGCGGCCGCGGTCACCGCGAATAATTATCCCGAACGATCCCGCCCGGCTGCCCAGCGCAGGCCCAGGCCCGCATTTCAGGTGATACCGAGGTAGATGGCGCTTCCCACGCCCACGACCAGGCAGTAGCTGGCGAACGGCGTCAGCGTGCGGTTCTGTGCGAAGTAGCGGACAAGGAACCGCAGCGCGAGGTAGGCGCCGGCGAACGACAGCAGCGAGCCGACGAGCACCTGGCCGCGGACCCCGTCGCCGAGCGGGCCGGTCAGGTCCGGCACCTTGAGCACGCCGGCCGCGAGGATCACCGGTGCCGACAGCAGGAACGAGAACCTGGCCGCGTCCTGCCTGGACAGCCCGCGGAACATGCCGCTGACCATGACGACGCCGTCCCGGCTGATCCCTGGCAGCAGCGCCAGGATCTGCGCCGCGCCCAGGCCGAAGGCCGACAGCCAGCCCACCTGGGTCAGCCTGCGGTCGGCTTGCGCGGCCAGGCCCGCCTCCCGCTGCTTGAGCGCCCGCTGCCCTGCGGCGTGCCGTGGGGTGCCCGGGCCACCGCCGCCGACGGCCGCCATCTGCCGGTCCGCGACGGACTGCTGCGCGTCGAGGCCGGCCCGGCGCCTGCGCACCGCCTCCCCGGCGAACAGGATGAGCCCGTTCACCGCGAGGAACGAGGCGGTCAGGACCGGCTTGCTGAAGTAGACGCGGAAATCGTGCTCGAGCGCCACGCCGGCGAGGCCGACAGGGACGGTTGCCAGGATGATCATCCAGGCGAGCCGCTGCTCGACGGTCTGCGGCTGCCAGCGGCGCGTCCCTGGCGCGGGGCTGACCACGTGCCCGACCGAGCCGAAGAAGCCGCGGATGATCCGCAGCCAGTCCCGCCAGAAGTAGGCGATCATCGCCAGCGCGGTGGCGACGTGCATCCCGACGATGAACGCCAGGTACGGGGACTCGGGCTCGGACACGTTCAGGTCCACCGCCCAGCGCCCGCCGACCAGCGCCGGAATGAGCACGTTGTGCCCGAGGCTGGATATCGGGAAGAGCTCGGTGATGCCCTGGATCAGGCCGACGACGATCGCCTCGGGGTAGGTAATGTGCGGATACATCGTGCCCTCTCGCCGTCAACGGAACAGCGGGGCCAGCCGCGACGCCCCAGGTCATCGTATCCGCCGGCCGTGGGCCGGCAGACGGCGCGCACGGCCGGCCGGCCGTGCGCGCCGCGGGCCGGCGCAAGTCACCGCGGACCCTAATCACCAATTTGCTCCGCATTCGCACCAATAGCCGGTAAGCTCCCGCGCGTGACTCGGCTACGGGGACGCGCCGGCATTACAGGTGTCGCGCTGATCATCGTGGCGGGACTGGCGATTCCGGCGGCGGTAGCGACCCGGGCGGCCGCGGCTACCACGGTGCCCGCGTCCGGGGTGGACGTCTCCCCGTTCACGACCGTGAACAGCTGGACGCTGCTGCGGCAGGCGGGCAGCAGCTTCGCCGGCGTCGAGGCGACTTTCGCGCAGACCCAGGAAACGACGTATGCCGCCGACGTCGAGGCGGCCGCGGCGGCCGGGCTGTACGTGATGCCCTACGCGTTCGTCTTCCCTTATGACCCGAAGGGGAACGGCACCGTCGCGCAGCAGGCCGAGGCGGCGGTCACCGTGGTCGATTCGGTCACCGACCCGGCGTACAAGTCCAGCGACCTCATGCTGCCGCTCGTCGTGGACATAGAGAACGACCCGTACTACCAGCAGGACCACACGACCCAGTGCTACGGGCTGACCCCGCAAGCGATGGTGGACTGGCTCAAGACGTACATCGGCGATGTCTCCGCGCTGGGCAAGACCCCGATCATCTACACGAACGCTCCCTTCTGGGACACGTGCACCGGGAACAGCACGGCGTTCAGCGGGTATCCGCTCTGGCTCGCGTCGTACGGGGTGACGATCCCGGGGCTGCCGACTGGCTGGGGCAACTACACGTTCTGGCAGTACACGAGCAGCGGGACGGTCAACGGCATCGAGGGCCCGACCGACCTGGACTACCTCGGCCCGGTCCTGCAGGTCAGCCAGGCGGGCGCGCCGATCGCCCCGGTGCAGCTGCAGACGCTCACCTCGCTGGACGGGACGCGGGTCAGCTATGCCGTGCCGGCCGCGGGCAGCCAGGGCGCCCTGCCGCCAGGCCTGACGATGAGCCCGTCCGGCCAGGTCACGGGGACTCCGCTGGTGTCCGATCGCGGCCAGCAGTACACGGTGACGGTCACCCCCTCAGCCGGCGCGGTCCCGGTGACCCCCTCGTCGCTGACGTTCACCTGGGACGTGTCAGGGGCGATCACGGTGGACTCTCCAGGCAACCGCAGGACCCCGGCGGGCACTCCGGTCGTGCTGCAGATCTCGGGGTACGACCCGAACACCGGCTATACGCCGTCCTACGCCGCGACCGGGCTGCCCACGGGCCTGTCGATGAGCTCCTCCGGCCTGATAACCGGCTGGCCGTCGGCGCCGGGCACGTACGACGTCACCGTCTACGCGTCCGACGCCTTCGGCGGCACCGGGTCCATGCTGTTCACCTGGACGGTGCCGGCCGTGGCCGACAGTGGCTTCGCCGGGCAGCTCAGGCAGGTCGGCGGCACCGGCAAGTGCCTCAACGACCCGTCGTCAGGCACGGCCAACGGCACGCTGGTGAACCTGTGGAGCTGCGACGGCCACGCGAACCAGCAGTGGACCGTCGTCCGGGACGGCACGATCCGCGTCCTCGGCAAGTGCCTGGCGGCGAGCGGGACGAGCGTGGTGCTGTGGGCGTGCTCCGCTGGCTTCAGCAACCAGCAGTGGCAGGCAGGCACCGACGGCGAGCTGGTCAGCGCCCAGTCAGGCAAGTGCCTGTACTTCGCCGGCGCGGCCGCGGCCAACGGCAACCGGCCGACGATGGCTGCCTGCGCCAACACCACGATCCAGACGGGCGAGCACTGGTACCGCCCGGCGGCCGCCGTCTTCTCCGGCGAGCCGGGCAAGTGCCTGGCCGCCGCCGGGTCCGCCGTCGAGCTGGCCGCCTGCGCGGACACGGCGGCCCAGCAGTGGGCGGCGCGGTCCGACGGCACGCTCCGGCTGGGCGGCCAGTGCCTGACCGAGGCGGCCGCCGCCGCCGGTTCGGCGCTGTCGCTCGGGCCCTGCGCCGGCACGGCCGCCACCAAGTGGCAGCTGTCCGCCGCCGGCCCGCTCGCCTCCGAGCTGGTCAGCGCCGCCTCGGGCCTGTGCGTGACGGCACCGTCGGCGGCCAGCGGCGTCCCGCTGGTCATCGAGTCATGCGCCGCCACCCCAGCCGGCACGTGGCACGTGGAGTAAGTGGCTCATACCTTGACCACCGCGACCCGGTCGGCCTTCCTGCGGCCGGGTTCCTCAGTGAGCCGGGCCATGTCCTCGGGGTCGCTCGTCAGCAGCACAACCGGACGCGGTTGTGCCAGTGCGATGACGGCGAGCAGCGCGTTCACCGTGCACCGGTGGCCTGACATGCCGGTCGAGCCGAGGAGTTCTCCCGCCCTGCGCCCGGCTTCCTTATCGATGTTCGCGACGATGACACCACGCAGGACGCGGTGCATGCGGGCGTCTTCCTGACCGCCACGCAGCACTTCGGCGAGCGTCGACGCGGCTGTGACGACGCGGTCGTACCGCTGGTACGCCTTCCGCGCCAGCGCGTGTACCGCCGGGTCGCCCGTGGCGAGCTTGACCAGACCCTGGGCGTCCAGGACCAGGGCCCCGTCTACTCCGCTTCGTAGTCTGGCCACTGACGCTCCGCCCATTCCAGTAGCTCGGGTGGCACCGGGCCGAACTCGGCGTCCAGTTCGTCGAGCACCTCGCCGAGAACGTCGTGCTGGAGCTTCCGCTCAGTGGCCTCCGTTACGTACCGGCTGAACTCACCGGGCCCGGTCCGGGCCCGGACGGCGGCTGTCAGTTCTTCTGGCATCGAGACGCTCACCTTCTGCACGCGGCCGTGGAACCGCGAGGCCGGCCCTGTATCGATGTCGACGGGTGCCTTCGGGAACATGACGGTGACGCGCTGCAGCACCTGCTCGAGCGGGACCGCGGCCAGCGCGTCCCGCAGCGCCTTCTCCAGTGCGCTCAGCGCCTGCCCAGGGTCGGTCCCCGCGCGCGAAACCTCATCCATAAACCGATGCTACCACCGGTAGCAACGCAAGCCGCGGCGCACGATAGAAAGGGTGCCTATCGCTATCTTGTTCGGTCGTCAAACAGGGCGGCTGACTCGTTGCGGTTCCTGGGTCTGTCCGGGGGTCGGCGAGCAGCGCTGCGACAAGCGTAGGTTGTCAACCGCGCGGAATCGGCCCGCAAGCCTCGCCCTTTCTGTGATATTCCGGCGCAGTCACTCGCCGTGCTTCGGGTTCGTTCGCCCATGTGACGATGGCGGCGTCCAGGCGGGCGAGGATGTCGGGGATTTCGGCGGGCCGGGCGCGGGCCCACAACGCGGCGCAGGCCCCGCTAGCGCTTGCCGGGGACGGCCGGGGTGCCCGCCTTCGCCGGGCGCCGGGAGATCTTCGAGCCGAGCCAGACCAGCGGGTCGTACTTGAGGCCGGCGACGCGCTCCTTCATCGGGATCAGCGCGTTGTCGGTGATCTTGATGTGCTCGGGGCACACCTCGGTGCAGCACTTGGTGATGTTGCAGTAGCCCAGGCCGAAGTCGTCCTGCGCGATGTCCCGCCGGTCCGCCTCGTCACACGGGTGCATCTCCAGCTCGGCGACCCGCATGAGGAACCGCGGGCCGGCGAACGGCCGCTCGTTCTCGGCGTGGTCGCGGATCACGTGACACGTGTTCTGGCACAGGTAGCACTCGATGCACTTGCGGAACTCCTGCGACCGGTTCACGTCCTCCTGCTGCATCCGGAACTCGCCGGGCTTGATCGACGGGTCCGGCGTGAACGACGGGATCGTGCGCGCCTTCGCGTAGTTGAACGACACGTCGGTGACCAGGTCCCTGATCACGGGGAACGTGCGCATCGGAGTGATCGTCAGGACCTCGTCGGGGGAGAACGTCGACATCCGGGTCATGCAGCCGAGCCGCGGCCGGCCGTTGATCTCCATCGAGCACGATCCGCACTTGCCGGCCTTGCAGTTCCACCGGATCGCCAGGTCGCCCGCCTGGGTGGCCTGCAGCCGGTGCAGCACGTCGAGGACGACCTCACCCTCGTTGACCTCGACCGTGTAATCGACAAGCGAGCCCGACCCGGCGTCGCCGCGCCACACCCGCAATGCTGTCTCGTACCCCATCAGTGCCCCTCCTCCGACGCAGCGGTAGCCGGCGTAGCCGACGGAGCCGGAGCGGGCAGCCCGGCCAGCTCCTCCTCGGTCATGTACTTCTTGAGCTCGGACTTGTCGAACAGCGCGAGCTGGTCGGGCCGCATCACGGGCAGCGGCTTGTGGGTTAGCTCGAGCTTGTCGCCGGTCAGCGCCAGGGCCAGGTTCACCTTGCGCCATTCCGGCGACATCTCCGGGTAGTCATCCCTGGTGTGCCCGCCGCGCGACTCCTGCCGCTCCAGCGCGGCCAGCGCCACGCACTCGGCGACGAGCAGCATGTTCCGCAGGTCGAGCGCGTAGTGCCAGCCCGGGTTGTAAGCCCGCTCGCCCGGCACGGCCACCCGCGCGGCCCGCTCCTTGAACTTCTCAAGCTCGCCGAGCGCGGCCTTGACCTCGGACTCCCGCCTGATCAGGCCGACCAGGTCCTGCATCGTCTGCTGGAGTTCGTGGTGCACCTTGTAGGGGCTCTCGCCCTCGGCGCGGGACAGCGGCGCGAGCGCCTCGGCGACCGCGGCCGAGAGGTCGGAGTCCGCCACCGCGGGCCGGGACGGCCCCAGCGAATCCAGGTAGTCCGCCGCGCCGTCCCCGGCCCGCTTGCCGAACACGAGCAGGTCGGTCAGCGAGTTGCCGCCGAGCCGGTTCGAGCCGTGCATCCCGCCGGACACCTCGCCGGCCGCGAACAAGCCGGGCACGGACGAGGCGGCGGTGTCCGGGTCGACCTCGATGCCGCCCATCACGTAGTGGCAGGTCGGCCCGATCTCCATCGGCTCCTTGGTGATGTCCACATCCGCCAGCTCGATGAACTGGTGGTACATGGACGGCAGCCGCTGGAGGATGTACTCGGGGGGCCGCCGCGAGGCGATGTCGAGGAAGACGCCGCCGTGCTCGGTCCCGCGCCCGGCCTTGATCTCGGAGTTGATGGACCGCGCGACCTCATCGCGCGGCAGCAGATCCGGCGGGCGCCTGTTGTGGTCCGGGTCGGTGAACCAGCGGTCGGCCTCTTCCTCGGTCTCCGCGTACTGGCCGCGGAACACCTCGGGCACATAGTCGAACATGAACCGCCGGCCCTCCGAGTTCAGCAGCACCCCGCCGTCGCCGCGGACCGACTCGGTGACCAGCAGGCCGGCCACCGACGGCGGCCAGATCATGCCGGTGGGGTGAAACTGGACGAACTCCATGTTGATCAGCGCCGCGCCCGCGAGCAGTGCCAGCGCGTGCCCGTCACCGCTGTACTCCCAGGAGTTCGTGGTGACCTTGAACGTGCGCCCGATCCCGCCGGTGGCGAGCACCACGGCCGGCGCCTCGAACACGACGAACCGCCCGGTGTCCCTGGCGTATCCGAAAGCGCCCGAGATCCGCCCCGACTGATCCCTGAGCAGCCGGGTGATCGTCGTCTCCGCGAACACCGCGATCATCGCCTCCGGGTCGCCAAGCGCGACCGAGTCCGCCTGCTGCAGCGCGACGACCCGCTGCTGCAAGGTGCGGATGATCTCCAGGCCGGTGCGGTCACCGACGTGCGCGAGCCGTGGGTACGCGTGCCCGCCGAAGTTCCGCTGCGAGATCTTCCCGTCCTTGGTCCGGTCGAACAGCGCCCCCCACGCCTCGAGTTCCCAGACCCGGTCCGGGGCCTCCTTGGCGTGCAGCTCGGCCATCCGCGGGTTGTTGAGGAACTTGCCGCCGCGCATCGTGTCGCAGAAGTGCACCTGCCAGTTGTCGTTGGGATTCATGTTGCCCATGGCGGCGGCGGCGCCGCCCTCGGCCATCACCGTGTGGGCCTTGCCGAACAGCGACTTGGAGATGATCGCGGTCTTGAAGCCCCGCGCGCGGGCTTCGATCGCCGCGCGCAGCCCTGAGCCGCCCGCGCCGATCACTACCACGTCGTAGGAGTAACGCTCGATGTCGTCTGTCATTACGATCGCCCGTTCGGCTCAATTGAAGATTCGAGGGTCGGAGATGGCGCCGCTGGCGACAAGCATGATGTACAGGTCGGTCAGCATCAGCGTGCCGAGCGTGATCCAGGCGAGCTGCATGTGCCGCGCGTTCAGCCAGGACACCTTCGTCCAGATCCAGTACCTGACGGGGTGCTTGGAGAAGTGCTTCAGCCGGCCGCCCGTGATGTGCCTGCAGGAGTGGCAGGACAGCGTGTAGCACCACAGCAGGATCACGTTCGCCAGCATGATGAGCGAGCCGAGGCCGAACCCGAAGTTCCCGTCCGGCCCGCGGAACGCCTGGGCCGCGTCCCAGGTGTTGAGCAGCGAGATCGCGAGCACCACGTAGAAGAAGTACCTGTGCAGGTTCTGCACGATCAGCGGGAACCTGGTCTCGCCGGTGTACCTCGCGTGCGGCTCGCGCACCGCGCACGAAGGCGGGGACTGCCAGAACGACCGGTAGTAGGCGCGCCGGTAGTAGTAACAGCTCAGCCGGAACCCGAGCACGAACACCAGCGAGACGAACGCGTACGGGATAACCGGGGGTACGGCGGGGATCCACCTGCCAAGCGTCGACGCCTCCGGCAGGCACTCGCCGTTGACGCAGGGCGAGTAGAACGGCGTGAGATAGTGGTACTGCGGTACGTAGTACCAGTGTCCGGTGAACACGCGGACCGTCGCGTAGGTCAGCCAGATGGTCAGCAGCGTCACGACGACGACCGGCGCCTGCCACCACCTGTCCTTGCGGAGGGTCCGGTCGGAGATCTGCGCCCGCGTTCTAGCCGGCGCTTCCGATATTTGAGTCATACTTCAGCGTCCTCGGAGCCTTGAGCGTGATCGTAACGCGACGCGTATCCGGGCCGCCCCTCGCCCCGAATGGACGGACCGGGGGTGCCCGCGCATGGCGACGTCCATGAACCTATTCCAGTTAGTCTCAGGATGCCGCATCGGACGGCCCTTCCAGCATGTGAGACTGGCTACATTCCGCCGCCGCCGGAAAGAGCCGACCGCAGGAACTCCACCTGCAGCAGCAGCAGGTTCTCCGCGACGACCTCCTGCGGGGTCATGTGCGTCACACCGGACAGCGGCAGCACCGAATGCGGGTACCCCGCCGCCAGCAGCGCCGAGGAAAGGCGCAGCGAGTGCGCGACGAACACGTTATCGTCGGCCAGCCCGTGGATGATCAGCAACGGGCGGGTGACAGACGCCACGGCCCGTTCCGGATCACTGGTCAGCGAACTTACCTCGTAGCCAGCCGGATTGTCCGCGGGGTCGCCGAGGTACCGCTCGGTGTAGTGGGTGTCGTACAGCCGCCAGTCGGTGACCGGCGCGCCCGCGACCGCCGCGTGGAAGACATCGGGACGCCGCAGCACGGCCAGGGCCGCCAGGTACCCGCCGAACGACCAGCCGCGGATGCCGACCCGGTGCGCGTCCAGGTCGGGGAACGCCGCCGCGGCCGCGTGCAGCGCCGTGACCTGGTCCGCCAGGATGCCGGTGGCGAGGTCGCCGGCCACCGCCCGCTCCCAGGCGGGCCCGCGGCCGGGCGTGCCCCTGCCGTCCGCCACCACGACCGCGAACCCCTGCTCGGCGAACCACTGCGAGGTCAGGAACGCGCCGGCGCTCTTGACCACCCGCTGCGCGTGCGGGCCGCCGTACGGGTCCATGAGCACGGGCAGCCTCGTGCCCGGCTCGTGCCAGGAGGGGAACAGCACCGCGGTGCGGACCGCGGCCGGCCCGGCGTCCAGGAAGTGCGGCCGCGGGCGCGGCAGGTTCGGCTCCTGCGCCAGCGAGGCGATCTGTCCCGTCGTTTTTTCATTCCTATTGATCCGAACGGACAGCTGGTTCCCCTCCAGCGTCCTGCCGCTGACCACGGTGGTCCCGCCGGCCTCGCGGGCGCTGTGCAGGCCGGGCGCGGTCGCGACCGCGGCCAGGCCGTCGGGGGAGTAGCGCCACACGCCGACCTCGGTGGCCTCGGTCGAGCCGAGCAGCAGCACCGCCTGCCCGTCGGTGCCGAGGATCTCCCTGACCTGCAGGCCAGGCGGGGTGACCGGCGCGGCGGTCGCCAGCTCGGCCGCCGGGGCGACGATCAGCCGGCGGGTGTCCTCGCTGACCTGCGTCCACACGACGCGGCCGTCGCTCAGCTGGGCCGGGACGCCGTCGACGATGTCGGTCCAGTGCGGGTCGGTGTCCTCGCGGATGACCTCGCCGGTGGCCGCGTCGATGACCCGCATGGTCTTCTGGTCGCGGCTTTGCACGACGATGAGCAGGTCGGCGTCCCAGCAGGCGGCGACCAGGTACGGCAGTTCCCTGGGATCCCAGCCGGCCGCGATCGCGGCCGCGGGCGCCCCGGCGCCGCCAGGGGCGGCGCCGTCGGCCGGGGCGATGATCAGCGACACGGCGGCGTTCGCCGTGCCCGCGGCGGGGTAGCCGACGGCGGCAGGCGCGCGCCCGGGGTTCGCCGGGTCGGCGATGTGCCAGCGCTGCACCGGCGACTCGTCCACCCGCGCGATCAGCAGCCGGCTGCCGTCAGGGGACCACCAGTAGCCGCGGGCCCGGCCCATCTCCTCGGCGGCGACGAACTCGGCGAGGCCGAACGTGACGCCGTCCCCGTCCCCGTCCGCCCCGGCGACCAGGCGGTCCTGCCCCGTCGCCAGCTCGATGACGCGCACCGCCCCCTCGTGCACGTAGGCGACCTTGCGCCCGGCCGGGTCAGGGCGCGGGTCAAGCGCCGGGGCGCGGGCCGGCACCGCCCGCGGCGGCGCCTGCGCCTCCCCCAGGGGCGCCGCGTACACCTGCCCGGACAGCGCGAACACCGCCAGGTGCTGCGCGGCGTCTGTCGCGTACGACACGATGCCGGCGGCCGTCTCCCGCACCCGCTCCCGGCGGGCGCGCTCTTCTGGCGGCAGGTTCTCCTCCTCGGCGCCGAGCGCGGCGGGGTCGGCGACCAGGCGCTCGGCGCCGGTCGCGGCGTCGGCTTCCCACAGGCAGGTCACCGGGTCGTCGCCGCCCTTGGAGCGCAGGAACGCCACGCGCGCGCCGTCCGGCGACACCTGGAAGGCCCGCGGCGCCCCGAGCGTGAACCGCCGGGTCCGGGCCTGCTGCCGGGGGAAGCTGTCCGTCATACCTGCGATCTTGCCAGCTTCCCGCGGTAGCGGGCGGCCGGGGGCCGGGGGCCGGGGGCAACTAGCAACGCGGACGCGCGACCGCCCGTACACAAATTGATATACAGAACTTGTAACGCGGGCGTCGGTAATCATGATCATGGGTCAAAAGTGGTCGTATACGGCACCAGCGACCCATGATCATGGCCACTGTCATGGCCTGCAAGCTGAGGGGGACGATGGCAGAACGCAGCCTGCTGCTCGTGCACGCCCACCCGGACGATGAGTCGATCGGCACCGGCGCCACCATGGCCAAGTACGCGGCAGAAGGTGCCCGGGTCACGCTCGTGACCTGCACGCTCGGCGAGCTCGGGGAGATCATCCCGCCCGCGCTCGCGCACCTGAAGCCCGACGAGCTCGGCCAGCACCGGATCGGCGAGCTCGCCAGGGCGTGCGCGGCGCTCGGCGTGCCCGACCACCGGTTCCTCGGCGGCCCGGGACGGTGGCGGGACTCCGGGATGATGGGGCTGCCGGACAACGACGACCCGCGCTGCTTCTGGCAGGCGGACGTGGACGAGGCCGCCGGCGAGCTCGCGGCGATCGCGGCGCAGGTCGCGGCCGACGTGATCGTGACCTACGACGCGAACGGCTTCTACGGCCATCCGGACCACATCCAGGCGCACCGGGTCGCCTGGCGCGCCCACGAGATGGCCGGCGAGACGGCGAAGTTCTACGCGACCGCGGTGCCGCGTTCCGTGCTCGCCGAGACGGTCAGGCTGCCCGCGGACTCGCGGTTCAAGCCCGTCACGGAGATGGTGGCGGGCGTCCCCGACGACCAGGTCACGACGGCGATCGACGCGACCGCCTACCTGGGCGCCAAGCTGGCCGCGATGCGGGCGCACGAGACGCAGCTCGCCGTGGACGGCGAGTTCTTCGCGCTGTCCAACGGCCTCGGGCTGCGCGCGGACGGGACCGAGTACTACACGCTGCTCGAAGGGCCGCGCGGCCAGCGAAGGCCCCGCCGCGCAGGCGAGCCCTACGAGCGCGACCTCTTCGCGCGCTGACGTGCCGCGGACTGGGTAGCCTGCTGGTTCATGGGGACTTCGCAGGGCCTGCCGCGACAAGGGCACCGCGCGCTCACGGCCGCCGGGTATCTGGTGCTGTTCCTGCTCGGCGCCGTGCAGGGCGTGATCGGCAGCTTCCAGTACGGCCGCGGCCCCGCTCCGCTGGTGGCGATCCTCCTCGACGCCGCGATCTTCATCACGTGCGTGCTCGGCGCCTGGGGGATGCGCTCCTTCGGTGGCGGGCTCGCCCCCGCCGTCGGCTGGATCGTGGCCTCGTTCGTGCTGTCGATGCCGGTCTCCAACGGGAGCGTCCTGATTACCGCCACGACACCGGGGGAGTGGTACCTGTACGGCGGCGCGCTGGCGGCGGCGGTCGGCGCCGCGGCCGGGTTCGTCCTGTGGGCCCGCGCCCAGCCCCGCCGCCGCTGAGTCTCGCCCCGGCCCCGGCCCGCGGCTAGCAGGCCAGCACCGCCTCGCTGAGGCGCTCAAGCCCCCAGTCGAGCTCGTCTTCCGTGATCACCAGCGGCGGCGCCAGCCGGATCGTGCGGCCGTGCGTCTCCTTGGCGAGCACGCCGAGGCTGGCCAGCCGCTCGCACACCGCCCGCCCGTCGAGGGAGGCGAACGACACCCCGGCCCACAGCCCGCGCCCGCTCACCGACGAGACGGCCGACGACGGCAAGGACGCCAGCCGGGCGTGGAACCGCTCGCCGAGGGCGGCCGAACGGGCCTGGTACTCCCCCGTCCGCAGCAGCGCGACGACCTCCCGCGCCACCGCGCACGCCAGCGGGTTCCCGCCGAACGTCGAGCCGTGCTGGCCGGGCCGCAGCACGCCGAGCACAGACCGCGAGGACACCATCGCCGACACCGGCACGATGCCGCCGCCCAGCGCCTTGCCAAGCAGGTAGGCGTCAGGCACGATCCCCTCAAGCGAGCAGGCGAACGTGGCACCCACCCGGCCGAGCCCGGACTGGATCTCGTCCGCGATCATCAGCGCGCCCGCCGCCGTGCACAGCGCCCGCACCCCGGCAAGGAACCCGGGCGGCGGCACGACCACGCCGGCCTCGCCCTGGATCGGCTCGACCAGCACCGCGACGATCCGCGGCCCGCAGGTGGCGAAGACGGACTCCAGGGCGGCCAGGTCCCCGTACGGGACCGACACGAACCCGGGCGTGTACGGCCCGAACCCGGACTTCGCGTCCGGGTCGGATGAGAACGACACGATCGTGGTGGTCCGCCCGTGGAAGTTCCCGTCGAACACCACGATCACCGCCTGGCCGGCGGGCACCCCGCGAACCTCATACCCCCACTTGCGGGAGACCTTGATCGCCGTCTCGACCGCCTCGGCGCCGGTGTTCATCGGCAGCACCATGTCCATCCCGCACAGCTGCGCCAGCTCCGCGCAGAACGGCCCGAACTGGTCGTGGTCGAACGCCCTGCTCACCAGCGTGACCCGGTCGAGCTGCCGCGCGGCCGCGGCGACCAGCCGCGGGTGCCTGTGCCCGAAGTTCAGCGCCGAATACCCGGCGAGCATGTCCAGGTAGCGCCGGCCGCCGGTGTCGGTCACCCAGACCCCGGCCGCGCTGGCGGCGACGACGGGCAGCGGGTGGTAGTTGTGCGCGCTGTACTCGCGCGTCAGCCCGGCCAGGTCAAGGTCAAGGTCCGGCAGCGTCTGCGTCATCCCCGGGCTCCTCTCAGCTCGAGCGTGCAGCATTTGGCGCCGCCGCCCGCCTTGCGCAGTTCCGACATGTCGACGGGGACCGGCGCGAACCCGCGCGCGGACAGCTGCCTGGCCAGGCCGGTCGCCTGCGCGGCGAGCACCACGTGGTACCCGTCGCTGACCGCGTTCAGCCCGAGCACCTCGGCGTCCTCGTCCTTGGCCTCGATCAGCTCGGCGAACACCGAGCCGAGCATCGCCCGCCCGGCGTCGTCGAACGCGGCGGGGTAGTACATCGCGGTGCTCGCGTCAAGCACGCACAGCGCGGTGTCCAGGTGGTAGAACCGCGGGTCGACCAGCCGCAGGCTCACCACCGGCAGGCCGAACACCGCGGCGAGCTCGGCCGCGGCGCCCTCCTCGCTGCGGAACCCGTGCCCGGCGAGCAGCGTGCGCCCGGCGACTAGGATGTCCCCCTCGCCCTCGTTGTAATGCGCGGGCGGGCCCGCCACCCGCCAGCCGCCCGCCAGGAACCAGTCGAGGTACGCCCCGGCCTCGGCGGCCCGCTGCGGGTGCCGGAACCGGACGCCGAGCACGGTCCCGTCCACGACCGTCGCCCCGTTGGCCGCGAAGACCATGTCCGGCAGCCCGGGCACCGGCTCGATGACCCGGACGTCATGCCCGAGGTCGAGGTAGACCTGCCGCAGCCGCTCCCACTGGCTCAGCGCGAGCCCCGCGTCGGCGGGCTCATCGGGCCGCATCCACGGGTTGATCGCATACGTCACGGCGAAGTGCGCCGGCGGGCACATCAGGTAGGTCCGGGCCGTCGCGACCCGGCGCGTCTCGTCGTTCACCATGCCGCCAGCGTATGGAGCGGACCAGCCGCGATGACAGCGCGCGGTCATGCGTCCCGGCGTCGATTCGTTGCGTTTTCCCGCCGATTGACGGCCATTCGTTGCGCCGGCCGGGACACGCGCCCGCGGCGCCGCCTCAGCGGCCGATGTCGCGCGCCAGGTCCAGCCCGAACAGCAGGTCCGCCGCCGCGAACGTCTCGAACTTCACCCCGTCGGCGACGTCCGGGTCGTCGGCGAGCGCCGCAAGCTCGCCAAGCGCGGCCGCCGTGTCCAGGTCGTCCGCGATCGCGGCGCCGATCGCCTCGCCGTACCGCCGCGACATCGGCCCGCTCGGTGACCGCGCCCACCCGGCGACAAGCTCCCGCCAGCGCGCGATGGTCTTCGCCGCCCCGCCGGGGTCCCCGCCGCGCCCGATCGCCTGCCCGTACCCATGCCGCATGAGGTTCAGCCGAACGGACAGTGGCTCCTCCCCGAGCCCCAGCCGCTCCCGCAGCCCGCTTGCTGCCGCGTCGCCGGCGCCGGCTGCCCAGCCCGCCACCTCGATCCACTGCCTGGCGAGCCCCGCGACGGCCGGCTCGGCCGGCCCGGCCCTGACCCCCACGTCGAACACCGGCTCGCGGATCCTGTCGGCGAACTGCCCGGCCAGCTGCTCCGCCGTGACAGGCGGCGTCAGCGTGTGCCGCGGCGGGTGGATGTTCAGCTCCCCGCAGACGGCGCGCAGCTCGCCCGCGCTGTCGGGGAGCAGGTCGACGACCGTGGCAGTAAGCCCGGATCGTTCGGACAACCTGCGGATAATGTCCGCGGCGAGATACGCGCGCACCTGCCCGAGCCCCGTGCGGCGGGCCGCGACGAGCACTCGCAGCTCCCCCCGGTACCCGGGTTGCATGTCACTGCCGGAAAGCCTCAGCACCCTGCCACGTTAGCGCGCCAGCGCGCGCAGCCTCATCCCGGCGGCCGCGACGCGCTCGTCGGTGGCGGTGAACGCGAGGCGGACGTGCCCGGCGCCGCCGGGGCCGAACATGGCGCCAGGGCCGGCCAGGATGCCGCACTCGGCGGCGAGCAGCTCGCACGCCGCCCAGCAGTCCAGGCCAGGGCGGGCGGCCCACAGGTACAGCCCGGCCTCGGAATCGTCGATGCGGAACCCGGCGGCGGTCAGCCCGCCGATCAGTATCGCGCGCCGCGCCCCGTACACGGCCCGCTGCGCCAGCGCGTGCGCGTCGTCGCACAGCGCGGCGGTCATCGCCGCCTGGACGGGCGCCGGCACGATCATTCCCGCCTGCCTGCAGATGAGCAGCAGCCGGGACACCAAAGACGGGTCGCCGGTCACGAACCCGGCACGGTAGCCGGCCAGGTTGGACCGCTTGGACAGCGAGAACACCGCGAGCACGCCGTCGAAGGAGCCCTCGGTCACGGTCGGGTGCAGGACCGACACCGGGGAAAGCGACCAGCCGAGGTCGAGGTAGCACTCGTCGGAGGCGAACACCCACCCGCGCGAGCGCGCCCACGCCACGGCGTCCCGCAGCCGGCCGGCCGGCAGCACCCGCCCGGTCGGGTTGGACGGCGAGTTGACCCACAGCAGCCCAGCGCCTCTAGCGCCCCCAGCGCCTCTAGCGCCCCCGGCGGACCCGTCCTGGGCATCGGCAGCGTCGCGGGCGCCTGGGTCGTCGCGGGACAGCGACCCGCAGCCGGCCAGCCGCGCGCCGATGTCGTATGTCGGGTACGCCAGCGCCGGGTAGCGCACGGTGTCGGCAGGACCCAGCCCGAGCATGACGGGAAGCCAGGCGATGAACTCCTTGGTCCCGATCACGGGGAGCACAGAATCGGGGCTGACGCCGACGCCGTGGCAGCGGGCCAGCCACCCGGCGGCCGCCTCGCGCAGCTCGGGGGTTCCCGCCGTCGCCGGGTAGCCGGGGGCGTCGGCCGCCGCGGACAGCGCGCGCTTGATCACGTCAGGCACCGGGTCGACGGGCGCGCCTATCGATAGGTCCACCGGGCCGCCGGGGAAGGCGCGAGCCTTCTCCCGCAGCGGCGCCAGTTCGTCCCAGGGGTAGTCGGGGAGCCGTTCGGCGAGCGTCACTCGCCCTGCGGCGGCAGCGCCGCGACCAGCGGGTGGTCCTTGCCGATCCTGCCGACCTTGGACGCGCCGCCAGGGGAGCCCAGTTCCTCGAAGAAATCGACGTTGACCTTGTAGTAATCCTTCCACTGCTCGGGCACGTCGTCCTCGTAGTAGATGGCCTCTACCGGGCAGACAGGCTCGCAGGCCCCGCAGTCCACGCACTCGTCGGGTTGTATGTAGAGCATGCGGTCGCCCTCGTAGATGCAGTCCACCGGGCATTCCTCGATGCACGCCTTGTCAAGCACATCGACGCATGGCTGCGCGATGATGTAGGTCACGTGAGCTCCTTCGCAACTTCTTCACTCTAACTCGCCTGCTGGCCCCACCCAGCAGGCTAGCTACCTCACAGTATGGCGGTTTGCCGCGTATCCCGCGCTAGCTGGCGACAATACTCCCGCTTCCCCCGCCGGGGTCGGTCTGCCAGCTCGTTTCCGTCAGCCCGGCCGTCCACTGGTAGCCGCCGTAGCGCACCTGGGTTATCCCGTAGGAGCCGGCGTTGGCGACGAGCCAGCTGGCCACCGCCCACCCGCCGGCCGCCGTGACCGCGAACGTCCCTGAGCCGTCACCAGTGGCCGTGCTTTCCGCCAGCACCGGCCCGCCACGCTGCGGGCGGCCGAACGTCCCCGCCAGCCCCGCGATGGCGGCCGCCAGGTTCAGCCGCGTGCTCACGCCCTGGTTGGCTGCCTGGGTGGCCGGGCTGTACCAGCAGGTGACCGCGTGCGGGATCGCGGTGAACTCCGCCGCGAGCAGGGCGCCTGTCTGCGCGTACTGCTCGTAGGCGTAGCCGTCGGCGCTGTGCTGGACGTCCTGGGCGGCCACGTAGACGGGCAGCCGCGTGTAGCCGGGGATCTTGACCAGGGCGGCGAAGAACGCGCCTGCCGCGTACGCGGGGTCCTCGAGCTCGGTGACGGTGCCCCAGCCCTGGGAGGGACGCTGCTGGAAGATGCCGACCGAGTCCAGGGTCCCGTAGTCCAGGTTCTCCAGCTTCGACTCCTGCAGCGCCGTCGCGTAGGCGATCGTGAGCGCCTGGCGGGGCAGGTGCTTGCGTTCGGCGACGCCGGCGATGATCGCCGCGTCGGCGGCCTGGCCGAAGTCGAGCGGTATCGCGTTCGCCCCGGTCCCGGCCGCGCAGCCGGGCACGGTGAGCAGCCGGACGACGTAGTTGTTGTATGCCTTGTACGCGGCGTAGCCGCCGACGGCGAGGAGCGTCGCGAGCACGGTCAGGACGATAAGCGGGCGCCGCCACGAAGGGCGCTGATAGCTGCCCCGCACGGCGCGCCCCGGGGTCCTCGGCACACTGCGACCGTACCCGGTAGGCTCGCACGCCATGAGCCAGTCGCCGAAATCCCCGCTGTCACCGGTCATCGACGACCTGTGGGAGCAGCGGGCCGGGCTCGGCCCGGAAGACTCCGCCGCGCGGGCCGAGGTCGTGGCGGCCGTGGACGAGATCGACGCGGGGAAAGCACGGGTGGCCCACGTCGACCCGGTCACAGGCGAGGTCGTCGTGGACGAGCGCGCCAAGCGCGCGATCCTGCTGGCCTTCCGGCTGCTGCCGATGGCTCAGTCGCAGGTCGGCGACTTCCGTTACCACGACAGGGTGCCGCTGAAGACCCGGCTCGACGGCGTGCGCGTGGTCCCGGGCGCGATCGCCCGCTGGGGCTCGTTCATCGCCCCTGGCACCGTGCTGATGCCGTCGTTCGTGAACGTCGGGGCGTACGTGGACGCGGGTACGATGGTGGACACCTGGGCCACGGTCGGGTCATGCGCCCAGATCGGGAAGAACGTCCACCTGTCCGGCGGGGTGGGGATCGGCGGCGTGCTCGAGCCGCCGAACGCGGTCCCCGTCGTGGTCGAGGACGAGTGCATGATCGGCTCGCGGTCGATGATCGTGGAGGGCGCGCGGGTGCGCACAGGCGCGGTGCTCGGCCCGGCCACCAACCTGAGCCGGAGCACGCACGTCATCGACGTGCAGACCGGTGAGGAACTGCCCCGCGGCGAGGCGCCGCCGTGGTCGGTCTGCCTGAACGGCACGCGGGCGCGGGCGTTCCCAGGCGGCGAGTTCGGCATGCCCTGCGTGCTCGTCCTGCGGCGGCTTCCCGAGGGCAAGCGGCACGACAAGGCCGAGCTCAACGCCATCCTCCGCGATCACGGAGCAGATATCTGACCGCGCTACCGTGGATAACGCCATGAGCGGAAACAACACACGCCGGGTTCGTCGCCAGGGACCCGTGACGCTACGCGATAAGCAGATACCGGCGACGACGACGGACCAGCGGCTGCTTGACAAGCGCGGGCCCTCGGACTGGGTGCACACCGACCCCTGGCGGGTCATGCGCATCCAGGCGGAGTTCGTCGAAGGCTTCGGGCTGCTCGCCGAGCTTGGGATGGCGGTCTCGGTCTTCGGGTCGGCGCGCACGCCGCCTGGCTCGCCAGAGTACGAGCAGGCCGTGGAGATAGCCGCGGCGCTGTGTCACGCCGGCTACGCGGTGATCACCGGCGGCGGCCCAGGGATCATGGAGGCGGCGAACAAGGGCGCCGCCGAGGCGAGCGGCGTCTCGGTCGGCCTCGGCATCGAGCTCCCGATGGAAACCGGGCTCAACGACTACGTCAACGTCGGCATCGAGTTCCGCTACTTCTTCGTCAGGAAGACCGTCTTCATCAAGTACTCGCAGGCGTTCGTCGTGCTGCCCGGCGGCTTCGGCACGATGGACGAGCTGTTCGAGGCGCTGACGCTGGTCGCCACGGGGAAGATCACCAAGTTCCCGATCATCCTGGTCGGCAGCGCGTACTGGTCCGGCCTGCTGGACTGGCTGTCGGAGACGATGCTCGGCCGCCGCAACATCGGGGCCGGCGAGCTGGCCCTGCTCCGGGTCGCCGACGAAACAGAAGAGGTCATCGAGATCATCAAGGAAGCGCACGCCGACATGTCCGCGCTCTGACGCCCGGCCCAGGGAGCGGCTATGCGGGCCGCGTGTGCGAATGCGCGCCGGGAGCGTGGCACGATTGCCTATGTGCCTGTCGTACTGCTGATCACCGTCGTGGTCATCCTGGCCGCCGTCGTGCTTGTCGCCCGCGGGCGCGGCGGCGAGCTGTCGGCGGAGCGTACCGATCACGCCCCGCTGGACCTGGGGCCCGTGTCCGCCACGGACGTCGTGCTGTTCCGCCCGCCGACGGCGCTGTGGGGGTACGACGTGCAAGTGACCGACGACGCGTTTGAGCGGATCGCCGAGTCGATCAGGGAACGCGACGTGCGGATCGTGGCGCTGGAGCAGCTGGTCACCGACCTGGGCAAGGAGCACGCGCCGCCGCCGCCGGCCAGCCCGTACGTGGGCGTGCGCCGGCGCCGGCCGCCCGAGGCCGGCGGGCCCGGCGTCCCGGGCGCCCCCGGCGTCCCGGGCGCCCCGGATGACACGGGTGCTGCCCCGCCGCCCGAACGGTCGCATGGCTGAGCCCGAGGGCGCGGCGGTGCCCGGCCCCGACGGCAGGCTGCGCTGCCCCTGGGGGCTGAGCGCCCCGGAGTACCTGGCTTACCACGACGAGGAATGGGGCAGGCCGGTCCGCGGCGACCAGGCGATCTTCGAGCGGCTGAGCCTGGAAGCCTTCCAGTCCGGGCTGTCGTGGCTCACGATCTTGCGCAAGCGGAAGAACTTCCGCGCGGCGTTCGCGGGCTTCGACATCGCGCAGGTCGCCGCGTTCGGCCCGGACGACGTGCAGCGCCTGCTGTCCGATCCGGGCATCGTCAGGAACCGGGCGAAGGTCAACGCGGTGATCACGAACGCCCGCGCCGCGCTGACCCTGCCGGCCGGGCTGAGCGACCTGGTCTGGAGCTACGCCGGCATCGGCGCGGCGCCGGCGGCGCCGCGCACGCTGGCGGAGATTCCGCCGCGGACCCCCGCCTCGAAGCGGCTCGCCGCGCAGCTGCGCGAGCACGGCTTCACCTTCACCGGCCCGGTCACCGTCTACGCCACGATGCAGGCCTGCGGCATAGTCAACGACCACCTGGCCGCCTGCTTCGCCCGCGCCGCCTGACCCCCGCCGCCGGGCCGCCTCCCCTGCCCCGCAGTCACATCGGTCACACGTGCCCCTGGCGCCCACTTCGCACACTCCGTGACCTTTTTGCCGCCCGGAATGTCCGGAATGTCCATGCATGGAGTGTGCAAAGTGGCATTTGCGGGACTCGCGGATAGCAAGGGAACTGCCCCGCGCGCGACTTGGGGGCGTCCCGGCCACGACCAGGCCGGCGCCGCCCGAGATGCTCCGGAGATATCTGCCGAGTTTGTGCAAATATGCGCCCTACTGCGGCGAAGCTGAACAATAGGGCATTTGTTGTGGCGGACCGCATGCAGGCGAGGACGCGGCGTGCGAAAATACCCCGCATGGATCACGATGATCCCGATATCGCGGAGCTTTTCGCGCCTCTTGAGCCGTCGAACGCGTTCGGCGTGGTCCTCAGTGAGGCGCACGAGGTGCTTTCCCATGTACGCCAGCCGATTGAGGCCGAGCTGTGGGGGTCCGACATGATCGGCGCGTTGTCGGCCTCGGCTGCCGACTCGGTGGCGGTCATGGCGGCGCTGACCGACTCGCTGGTGCCGGCCGCGGAGGAGACCGCGACGCCCGAGGCGCTGGCGCTGCTGCGGATCTTCGGGGCGATCGGGTCTCCCGGGCTGCGGGCCGCGGCGACCGAGGCCGCGGAGCGGGTGACGGCTCTTGGCGTGCCGGATCCGGCCTGGGCGGCGGCGATCGGCTCGCCCGTCGTCGGGAAGTGCTGGCACTACGGCGACGTCGGCGGCCGCCAGGAGTCGGTGACGGTCAGCTTCGCCTACGGGGATGCCGAGCACGCGCTGTCCGTGCTTATCGACCACGGCAAGGGCGGCCGGATCAAGGACGCCTGGGTCGGCGACGCGGCCGGCCTGCTCGACCGGACCTGGGTAGCCGTGGAGAACGACCCGCTGGTGGTCTTCGGGGCGATCGAGGCCACCGACGCCCGCGAGCGGCTTGAGCGGGCGATCAGGGCGGGCGAGTGCCCGGAGAAGCCCGATCAGGCCGACGACATCACCGCGCACCGGGCGCTGCTGCACGCGCGGATGGACCTGCTCGCCGCCGGGTAAACCCCGCCGCGCGGCCAAGCGGCGCCGGCATCGGGCGTTCCGGCTAAGGCGTCAGGGCCAGGGTCGCTCCCGAGGGGCTGAGCAGCCGGTGGTAGCCGGGCACGCCGGGCATCCTGGCGATGTCGGCGCGCACCCGGCGGTAGGCCCCGTCCGGCCCGGCGAGCACGAGCCCGTCCGCGCCGAAGGCGAGCAGTTCACCGTCGGTCCGCAGCAGGAGCGGGCCGTCGCGCTCGGCCGAGATCGCCACCCGCCCGGCCCGCATCCCGTCGAGGATGGCGACCGGGTCGGCGTCGGCGCACTCGACCCAGGTGGTGGGCGTGCCCGGCGGCGCGTCGGACCCGGGCCGGTGCCAGTCGCTGCCGCCAACCGGGATCGTCGCCGGGTCCCAGGCCTGCCACCAGGCAAGCGGCGTGGTCCAGGCCAGGTCGAGCCAGCTCCAGTGCCAGACCTCGACGAGCGGCGGGTGGCGCCGCATCTGGTGCAGCCAGCTCACCGGGCCCGCGATCGGGTGGTTGACCGACATCAATCCGCCGCCGCGCTCGGCCGCGTCAAGCCAGTCGTCCGGGCTGCCGCGGAAGTCGATCCAGCCGGTGTCGCCGAGCACCCCGGCGTGGCCGTGCGCGGTCGTCACCTCCTGGCCGGGGATCAGCGTGATCGCGTACCCGACGGTCGCGGCCGGCAGCTCGGCGTGGTGGCTGACCGTGTTGTGGTCGGTGACAGCGATGAAGTCCAGGCCGCGGCCGACCGCGAAGCAGGCAAGCTCGGGCACGGTCAGCACGCCGTCGGAATGCACCGTGTGCGCGTGCAGGTCGCCGGCGAGCCAGCGCCGCCCCTGCGTCGCGGGCAGGTCCCGCCTGGCGGGCCTGCTGGTCGGCGCCGGAGGCGCAGAAACCGCCTCGGGGTCGCCGTTTACGCTGCACGGCTCGGCCGTCACCCGGTAGCGCACGCCGTGCGGCGGCACCAAGTGCAGGCCGATCACCACCTGCCACAGGCCGGGCTCCACCTCGCCGGGCAGATAGCCGGGGGTGGCGTAATCCCCGGCGATGACAAAAGACTGCCTGGCGCCTCCGGACCAGCCGCGGAACCCGGACGGACCCAGGCACCCCAGGTCAAGGATCGCGCCGGCCCGCTCGTACTCGAATTCCACCCGCAGCGCCGCCGTGCCCGGCGCCACCTCGACGGGAAGGTAGTGCCATGGCGAGGCGAACCGGTCCTCGAGCGTCCATACCCCCGCGTGCACGGTCAGCTGCCCCATGTCCCCAGTGTGTCGGGGGGCATCTGGGCGGGCAAGGACCGGTTTCCCCGCGGTGCCCGGCTGG
The DNA here is from genome assembly GCF_030042015.1 of Trebonia sp. Classification (GTDB taxonomy): domain Bacteria; phylum Actinomycetota; class Actinomycetes; order Streptosporangiales; family Streptosporangiaceae; genus Trebonia. Next base: position 27,656 of record NZ_JASIAL010000500.1, read on the forward strand.
CGTAAACCAGATGACTTGGGCGGGCAGGAGTGTTATGGTTTCGAGCTTCGCGCCCACGACAGAGCAAAAGGGGGTCAGTCATGCCCGCCGACGCCGGGGAGGACGGACCGGACGGCATCATCCGCGCCGAGCGCGCCCATCTCGCCCAGTCCCGTGAGTTCCTCCGCCTGATGCGGGAGAACGTGCTCGCGATCAATCCCATGGCCGGGGACCGGGTGTCCCTGGAATACCTCAAGGCGGACCTGTACCGCCGCGCCGAATCGCTGCGCGACCTCCCCGACGCGCCCCTGTTCTTCGGCCGGCTGGACTACTCGGCGGATGCCGACTCCGAACGTGGATCACTGTTCCACATAGGGCGGCGGCACGTGCATGACCAGGAGGGCACGCCGGTGGTGATCGACTGGCGGGCGCCCGTCTCGCGGCCGTTCTACCGGGCCAGCCAGGCGGAGCCGATGGGCCTGCTGCTCCGCCGGCGGTTCGGGTTCTCCGGGGGAGAACTCACCGCCTACGAAGACGAACGGTTCGCCAGGCCGGTGGCCGGGACAGGCGCCACGGAGCGTTCGGGAGAAAAAAAGCCGAGCGAACTCCTGCTCGCCGAGATCGAGCGACCGCGATCCGGGCCGATGCGTGACATCGTCGCGACGATCCAGCCTGATCAAGACGACATCGTCCGGGCGGACGTGGGCCAGACGGTGGGCGTGCAGGGAGCGCCGGGGACAGGCAAGACCGCGGTCGGGCTGCATCGCGTCGCCTACCTGCTCTACGCCCATAAGGAGCAGGTGACTCGGCGCGGGGTCGTCGTCGTCGGGCCGAACAGCGCCTTCCTTTCCTACATCAGGAATGTGCTGCCGGCCCTCGGGGAGCTAGACGTTACCCAGACCACGGTCACCGACCTCGTGGCGTCCGTGCCGGTGCGCGGCACCGACAGCGACGCCGCGGGGGTGGTGAAGGGCGACGCCCGGATGGCGGAGGTGCTGCGGCGGGCGCTGTGGGCATCGATCAGGGAGCCTGCCGAGACGCTCGTCGTGGCCCGTGGCGCGCGGCGCTGGCGGGTCCCGGCCAGCGAGCTGGCGGCGCTGGCGGCCGAACTGCGGGAGCGCGGGGTGCGGTACGGGGCAGGGCGGGAACTGCTGGGACACCGGATCGCCCACGTGATCCTCAGCCAGCTGGAGGCGGCCGGTGAGACCTGCGATGACCGGACGCACGACGCGGTGCGCCGGTCGGCCCCTGTGCGCGCGTGCGTCGATCAGATATGGCCGAAGGTAGCCGCGAAGCGGCTGGTGTTCAGCCTGCTGTCGGCGGCACAGGAACTGGCGCGGCATGCCTGCGGGCTGCTTTCCGAGGCCGAGCAGGAGGCCATCGTCTGGTCGCCGGCGCCGCGCGGCCCGGGTTCGGCGCGCTGGAGCCGCGCCGACCTCGTGCTGATCGACGAGGCCGCCGACCTGATCGAGCGCACGCCGAGCCTGGCCCACGTGGTCGTGGACGAGGCGCAGGACCTGTCCCCGATGGAGTGCCGGGCGATCGGGCGACGGTGTTCTACCGGGTCGGCGACCGTGCTCGGCGACATCGCGCAGGGCACGACACCGTGGGCGGCTACGTCCTGGCCGGCCCTGCTCTCCCACCTCGGCAAGCCTGGCGCCGCGGTGCGCGAGCTCGACGTCGGGTACCGGGTGCCGCGGCAGATCCTCGACTATGCCTCACTGCTGCTGCCGTCGATCGCCCCTGAGCTGCGGCCGGCCTTGTCGCTGCGGGAGGACGCCGGGGCTCTTACCGTCGAGCCCGTGTCACCTGGGACCCTCGGTGCGCGGCTTGCTGGTGCCAGCTCCCGCGCGCTGCAGCTACAGGGATCGGTTGCCGTCATCTGCGCGGACGCGATGGTCGAGCAGGTCAGCGCGGCGCTGGTCGCGGCGGGCCTGCCGTTCGGCGTGCTCGGTTCGGGTCCCGCTGACGGCGAGACCCGGCTCACGCTCGTCCCTGTCACGCTGGCCAAGGGGCTTGAGTTCGATCACGTTTTGCTCGCCGAGCCCGCTCGCATCGCCTCCGGCGAGGCGTATGGCCTGCGCCGGCTGTACGTGGCGCTTACTCGCGCCGTATCCCGGCTCACCGTGTTGCACGCTGAACCGCTCCCCGGCCAAATTCGTTTCGTACCATAGAGGGGGACCATCTCGTTTTGGTCCTTCCCGGCAACATGCACATGCGCGTTGCGCAGCCGTGTCGGGGGCGGCATCCTGGGGCGATCTAGTAGGTCTTGCCCTGGGAAAACTACGATATGTAGCGACGGAGATTACGGTGGAAGCCAAGGGGAACCACGCGGGATCTGTCTATCTTGACAAGCTGGCCGAGGAGCTGACGCACCGGGGGCTCGATGCCTGGCTCATGGCACCGCCTGGGCGGGTACCTAGCGTGTACGTCGTGAACCCGGCCGCACGAGCCTTGGAAGAGAACGTTTACGTCGACTGCGGCAAGGACGGCCTGTGGTGGTTCTGGTGGTCGTGGGCGGAGCGGATCTCGATCGCCGACGACCTCGACGCGGCCGCGAGCGCGATCGTCCGGGTGCTGGCGTTGCCGCGCGGGCGCGAGTAAGACCCCGCGGCGGGTCAGCCGCGATCATTCGTTCGTGACCTGGCCGGACGGCATGCCGGGGAAGGCGACGGTAGACCCGCGCCAGTACGCCGCCCGGTTCGCTGGCGGCTGCATCGCGAGCGCGCCGAACATGCGCAGCGTCTGATCCGTGACCGCGACAAGGCCGAGGTATCCCTGGGTCACGCCGTCTTCCAGCACCGCGGCCAGCCGCCGCGCGGACTGCGCGTCCCGCACGGCGAAGGGCAGCCCGTAGGCCACGCTCGCGGCCACCGGGGTGGCGCCGAGCTGGACGATCATCGCCTCCAGGGTGTCCCTGGCCTCCTGGTGAAGCTTCCAGTCGGTCAGCGCGGCGGCCTGGTCGGCGCCGCTGAGCATGGCGCCGACGACGCCGTACCCGTAGATCGCCGCGTGCTCGGCGGCCAGCGCGCCCTGCAGCGCCTGCAGCGCCTGCGGCGCCTGCGCGGCGACCTTTTTCCCTTGCGTCACCTGACGCTCCGGTCCAGCGCGCTGACGTGCGTTGACTCCGAGGCGGCGATGCTGGCGTACAGCTGCGCGAGCGACGGGGTCGCGCCGGCCAGGCGCCGCACCTGCGCGGTGGCGGCGGCCTGCTCGGCGGCGCGCAGCTGGGCAACGGCGGCCGTCCGCGTCGCCGGAATCGGCGGCCTCGACGTGACCGTGTGCGGCACCCGCTTGCCCGGCGGCTCGATGATCCGGCCGCGCAGCTGGGCGAGGTGCGCCAGGTGCTCGGCGAGCAGCGGCGACAGCGCCGGCGCCAGGGCGGAATAAGCGGCCGTCGTTCTTTTGTATAGGGATACGAGGTTTTCCTCCGCGAAGGCCGCCGCGAACAGCGCGCGCACGTCCGCGGACAGTGGCGGCGGGCTGGCCAGCGGGTCGGGGCCCGCGCAGGCATCCAGCGCGAGAAACAGGGGCAGCGTCGCCGACGCGGCAAGCAACTGGCGCCTTCGCAGCATAGGCTCTAAGCATGCCACGGAGCTGACGCTGTCAAGGCTGCGGCCGGCTTGCCGTCGGTTTGCGTCCGTAGCGGCGTACGGCCTCCGCGGCCTATAGGCTGGACCTGCGAAGATATAAGAGCCTCGGTGGTGGATGGCTCGCAGACGAGGAGGTCGTGATGCCCGGTGGCTCCCGCCCCGCCGCCGGCCCGGTGGACGACAGGCGCCTGGCTGGCCTCATTCAGCCTGTGGTGGCCGCGGCCGGGATGGACCTCGAATCGGTGCGGATCACCGTCGCCGGGCGACGGCGGCTGCTGCGCGTCGTGGTCGACAGCGACCAGGGCGTCAGCCTCGACGACGCGGCTCTTGTCAGCCGCGAGGTGTCTGCCGCGCTGGACGCGGCCAACGTGATGGGAGACGTCCCGTACACCCTTGAGGTTTCCTCTCCTGGCGTGGACCGCCCGCTGACCGAGCCGCGGCACTGGCGGCGTGCGGCCGGGCGGCTGGTCCGGGTGAAGGCCGGGGCGGAGGGAACCGTGCAGGGCAGGGTGCTCACCGCGGACGCCGACGCCGTCACGCTTGATGTGAGCGGTGCCAGCCGCAGGTTCGGCTATGGCGACCTCGGGCCCGGCGCCGTTCAGGTGGAGTTCGGGCGGTTGCCGGACGCGGAGCTCGCTGAGCTCTCCGGCGGCGAGCTTTCCGGTGCGGAGCTTCCCTACGAAGTGGACCTTGGAGCTGGCGGCGATGGATATTGACCTGAGCGTGCTGCGCAGCCTCGAGAGCGAGAAGGACATCTCGCTCGAAACGGTCATCAAGGCGATCGAGGACGCGCTGCTGATGGCCTACCACAAGACCGAAGGCGCGAGCCCCACGGCGCGCGTGGAGGTAGACAGGAAATCCGGCCACGTCACCGTCTGGGCGCGGGAGGTCGGCGGCGCCGAAGGCGCGAGCGCGCGGGAATATGACGATACGCCCGCCGGGTTCGGCCGGATCGCGGCGACGACCGCGCGCCAGGTGATCTTGCAGCGGCTGCGCGACGTGGAAGACGAGATGACGTTCGGCGAGTACGCCGGACACGAAGGCGACATCGTGGCCGGCGTGATCCAGCAGGGCAAGGACCCGCGCACGGTGCTCGTCGACCTGGGCAAGATCGAGGCGGTGCTGCCGCCTGCCGAGCAAGTCCCCGGCGAGCGCTACGTGCACGGCGAGCGGATCCGCTGCTATGTGTGGCGGGTCCGCAAGGGACACAGGGGCCCGTCGGTCACGCTGTCGCGGACGCACCCCGACCTGGTCCGCAAGCTCTTCGCGCTGGAGGTTCCCGAGATCGCCAGCGGCGCGGTGGAGATCGTCAAGATCGCCCGTGAGGCCGGGCACCGGACCAAGATCGCGGTGCAGTCTCATCAGCAGGGCGTCAACGCCAAGGGCGCGTGCATCGGGCCGGTGGGCAGCCGCGTCAGGAACGTGATGGCGGAGCTGCACGGCGAGAAGATCGACATCGTGGACTTCTCTGAGGACCCGGCCGAGTTCGTCGCGAACGCGCTCTCCCCGGCCCGGGTCACCCGCGTCGACGTCGTCGATCCGGTGGCCATGGAAGCCCGGGTGGTCGTTCCCGACTACCAGCTGTCGCTCGCGATCGGGAAGGAAGGCCAGAACGCCCGGCTTGCCGCCCGGCTTACCGGCTGGCGGATCGACATCAGGTCCGACGCGGCGGCCGAGCCGGCGGCGGCCCCGGCCGAGCCGGCGACAGCGACGGCTGAGCCGGCGGCGGCCCCGGCTGAGGAGAAGCCCGCGGCGCCGGCGTCGGCCGATGAGAAATCTGCGGCGCCGGCGTCGGCCGAGGAAAAGCCCGCGGTCGCGGCCGCGTCCGGCGGGGCGGCGGTCGCGGCCCGCGAGGCGCGGTCAGTGCCGCGCCAGGGGGGCGAAGCCGCGCACGACGCCGGAGTCGGACGGGTCGGCGACACCACCGGGACGGCGTGAGCTTCACGGCCTGACGTCAGCCGCCCCCTGGGCGGCGTCGTGGCCGCGTTGACCTGCCCCGGTGGCCGCGGTGCCGGCGACTCGCCTGGTGCCCTGGCCGCGGTGACACGGTAGACTAAGTGAGGATTGGCGTGCGAGCTGAGCTGCCGGAGCAGCCGGGGGGTTTCCCGGTACGTACCTGCGTCGGTTGCAGGGAGCGTGCGCCGAAGTCCAGCCTGCTTCGCCTGGTGGTGGCCGGGGACGGCATCGTGCCCGACCCCCAAGCGCGGCAGCCCGGCCGGGGCGCGTACCTGCACCCCAGCCTGGCGTGCTTCGAACTGGCGCAGCGGCGCCGGGCGTTCTCGCGTGCCCTGCACGTTGCGAGCCCGCTCAGCCTCGCTTCGCTTGCTTCGTACCTGTCACGGACGGACACCCTGGAATAACATACTGGCGGCGACGGACGGGCAACGGTCGACGGCGACGGGAAGCACGCTGGACACAACGGATACCTGTACGGAAAGCAGGTCGAGAAGCTAATGAGCGCTCGATGAGCACAAGGCGATGAACGGCACGAGCTGACGCCGACCCGGAGCACACTATGCCCCGGATCGGCCGATGATCCGGTAAATGGCCCGGTGGAAGGGCCGAGCAGAGGAGCATAGTGGCGAAGGTCCGGGTTTACGAACTCGCGAAGGAGTTCGGTGTAGAGAGCAAGGCCGTCATGGCTGAGCTCGAGAAAATGGGCGAGTTCGTGCGTTCGGCGTCCTCGACGATCGAGGCGCCGGTAGTCCGCAGGCTCAAGGAAGCGTTCGCCGCCGAGTCGGCGAAGGCGGGCCGGCCGGGACAGCGGCCGGCGGACGCGCGCGCCGCCCAGCCTCCTTCCCGGCGCGACCAAGGCGGCACGGCCGCCGACGGCCGTCAAGGGGAGCGCGGCACCGTCGCGCCGTCGGACAGTGGCGGGCCGGCCGGACAG
>NZ_JASIAL010000090.1:0-11908 GCF_030042015.1 Trebonia sp.
CGTCTATCGCGGCGTCCGGGGCGGCGGCGAGCGCGGTCACGGTGGTCCTGGCCGCGCGGGCGGCGGTCCGGACCGCGACCGTGGCCGCCGGGTCCTGCGCTGTCATGGTCCGTCCTCCCGGCGCCGCGCTGCCCCTCCGGCAGCCACCTGCCGAGCGTACCTGACCGTGCCGGAGCGCAGCGGCGGCGCATCGAGCGCGCAGCTCATGGAGGTGAGCGCGTGCTCGTCCGGCGGGGCAGGCTTCGCGCGCTCCCGGCGCCTGGCCGGGTTGCGAATCGTGGCGGCGGCCAGCACGCCGCCGGCGGCGGCGACCGCGGCGGCGATCAGCACCGCGGTGTGAAAGCCCCGCAGGAGGGCGGCCGGATGCAGGTAAGCCTCCCCGGTGATGCCCGCCAGCCCCGGCAGCACGGCGACGGCGATCAGGCTCGCCACCCGGGCCACGTCGTTGTTGACCGCGGAGGCGACGCCGGAGTGCCCGGCGGGCGCGGCGGACAGCGCGGTGGCGGTCAGCGGCGCCACGTTGATCGCCAGCCCGAACCCGAAGACCAGCATCGCGGGGAGCACCTGGGTCAGGTAGTCGCCACTGCGGTCCAGCCGTGTGAACAGCGCCATTCCCGCCGCGATGACCAGCGGGCCCGCGGTCATCTGCAGGCGCGGGCCGATCCGCGCGGCGAGCCCGGCGGACCTGGCCGACAGGGCCAGCATGATGACGGTCACCGGCAGCAGCGCCACGCCGGCCTCGACCGGGCTGTAGCCGCAGACCTCCTGCAGCACGATCGGCACCAGGAACAGCGCACCGCCCAGGGCACCGTAGACCACGAACGTGACCGCGTTGGCGGCCGCGAACTGGCGGCTGCCGAACACGGCAAGCGGGAGCAGCGCGTGGGGATTGCGCGCCTCGGTGACGCAGAAAGCCGCGAGCACGACCGCGCCGGCGGCCAGGCTCCCCAGCACCAGCGGCGACGACCAGCCGCTGTCCGACGCGGCGATGAGGCCGTAGGTGATCCCGGCCAGGGCGAGGCTGATCAGGGCCGGGCCTGTCTTGTCGAGGGGCGGCCGCGGACCCGGGGCCCGTGATTCGGGTATGTGCCGCACCGCGATCGCGACGACGGCCGCCGCGACAGGCAAGTTGATGAAGAACACCAGCCGCCAGGAGACGGCGGTGATCAGCCAGCCGCCGAGGAACGGCCCGACGGCCGTGGCGACCCCGCCGAGGCCGGACCATGCGCCGACGGCCTTCGCCCGGTCGTCCGGGGCGAACGACGCCTGCAAGATGGCAAGGCTGCCTGGGGTCAGCAGCGCGGCACCGACCCCTTGCAGCACCCGGGAGCCGATCAGGAACACCTCGTTCGGCGCCAGCCCGCAGCCGAGCGAGGCGAGCGCGAACCACACGGCGCCGGTCATGAACAGCTTCCGGCGCCCGTAGCGGTCGCCGAGCGCGCCGCCGAGCAGCAGCAGGCCGGCCAGCGTGAGCGTGTAGCCGTCCACGACCCACTGCATGCTGACCACCGTGGAGTGGAAGTCCCTGCCGATGGCCGGCAGCGCGATGCCGACCACGGTGGCGTCAAGCGCGGCGATGCCGGACCCGAGGACGGTGCCCGCGATCACCCAGCGCCCCTTGCCGCTGGCGTAGGTCAGGGCTGGCACGGCGCTGCTCAGCTCATCGCCCCCGTTGCCCGGTCGCCCGGCCCTGTCCCCACGGTCGTTCCCATAGCGTGCGGCGGCGCTCAATCGCGTGGGTCGGTCAGCGGCCGGCCGCTGATGCGCTCGGCGCTGACGACGGGACGACGGCGCAGGTCCTCACGGATGTCGGCGCCCAGCTTCCTGGTGTCCCTGCGGTTGAGCATCGCCCCGGCCAGGGCCCCGGTGAACAGCGGGCTGAGCGAGAACGTCGAGCGGCGCACGCGGGCCGCGAGCCGCCGCCGCAACTGCCTGGCCAGCGGCGATCCGGCGACCAGGAGCAGCCCGCCGGGGACCATGAAGAAGCCGCGCCGGTGCGCCCATGCTCCTATATACGCGCGCGCTCGGTCGGTGGCGGTGCCCGCGGCGGGCACGCCATACGCCTCATGCAACTCGGCGACCAGCTTGATCTCGATGCCGACGACTGCCAGCGTCTCCGCCGCGACTTCGGCGGGGAAGGCGGGCAGCACAGGCAGCGCGGCCCAGGCACCGGTGGCGCCGCCCACCGCGGCCGCCGCGCGCGCGGCCCGCTCGATCAGCAGGTCGGCGATCTCGTCGTCTGAGCGGCCGGGGAATTGAGCGCGCAGCGTCGCCTGGTCCCTGATCGCCAGCCGCGGCCCCATCGCGACGACCTGCGTGGCGAGCCAGCTGATGAACGACGCGGCGCCGCGCCCGGCCGTCCCCGCTCGCTGGCGGGCCGTCCAGGCACCGCGCCGTGCCGCTTCCGCGCCGCGCCTGGCAGCGCCTGTGCCCCGCCTGGCGGCCACGTCGGTGCCGCGTTTTGCCGCGTCGGTGCCGCGCTTGGCGATTCCGGTCCCGCGGCCGAAGACCCGGCTTGCCGTGCGTGCGACCCCGTTCAGCGCGATGGCAAGCCGCCGCCGGTCGTGAAGCTGGTCCGCCTCCGTCAGCTCGACGGCGACTTCGGCTGCCTGCTGCGCGGCGGCATCGCTGTCCGCGACCTGACCGCTTCCTGAACTGACCATATAAGGCACCTACCCCAAAGACGCGGTTCATGGTCCCCGGCCGCGCGGAGGGGAGCGGCCGGGCGCGCATAGCGAACACTCGATCACAGATTATTCGGATTGGCACTACTTGTATCAATAAGATCGCCTATAGTAACGCTCAAAGCTCCACACAATGCTCGTCCCCGCCGGTTCCGAACAGGAGCGCCCCCATGGCCGAGACGGCTCTGAACGAGACGGGGCAGCGCGGCCGTCACGCCGTCCCGCTCGCCGCCCAGCCGCCCCTGCAGAGTACTCCAGTAGTACTGCATGCTTCCTGGCCCGCTCCCACGGCGCACTGGCCCGGCACAGCGACCCCACGGCCCGCCCACTGGCCGACGCTCGCCGACGGCACCGAACCGGAGACCCAGCTGGCCCGCGCGTGGCTGGCCGCGCTCGCGGTCAACAGGGACGAGTCGGCCGGGGACCACGGCGACATCCCCATGGACCTGGCGGACGCGCGGCAATTCCTCACCGAGCAGTCGGCCGCGCTCGTCTCGATACTGCTCGGCTCGCCGTTCCTGCCCAGGCAGGCGGCTGCCGTCGGGCACGCCCTTGTCATGGCGGACTTCGTTGGCGCGGGCGTGCTCGGACGGAGCCTGCGCGTGCTGATCTTGCGGCTCCCAGGGCTGATGGGCGCCTGCGCGGAGGTCACTGACAGGCACGGCGACCTGGAACAGCGGGTCGCGGCGGTCACCGAGGCGCTGGCTAACGGCTACGTCGGCGCGCTGCGCGACCGCACGCTGGCGGAGCAGGAGTCGATCAGGCGCGCGGAACTCGACGCGCACCGGATCATCAGCGAGCAGCTGCGCCATCAGGCGACGCACGACCCGCTCACCGGGCTGCCGAACCGCGCCGCCGTGTTCGGCAGGCTGTCCGCGGCCGTCGAGGCAGCCCGCGGCGGCCGGATCGGCCTGTGCTATCTGGACCTCGACGGCTTCAAGGGGATCAACGACCGGTATGGGCACGACGCGGGCGACGAACTGCTCGTCGCAGTGGCCGAGCGGATCGGCCGGGTCGCGCGCGGTCACCGTGCGCTCGCCGCGCGAATCGGCGGCGACGAATTCGTCGTGCTAGCCGAGTCCTCCCCGGGGGTGGGCGGCATGATCGCGCTCGCCGCCGGCATCCTGGCCGAGGTCAGCCGCCCGGTGGCGCTGCGCATCGGCCGCGTCCGCGTCTCCGCCTGCGCCGGCATCGTCGACCGCGCCGACGACTCGCCCAGCGCCGCGACCATGGTCGCCGACGCGGACGCCGCCCTGTACCAGGCCAAGTCCCGCGGGCCGGGCAGCTGGGCCGTGTACGACTGCGCCGGCATGGGAGCCGAGCCGTCCAGGAACGCGCCGCGTCGCTAGCACCGACCCGGCCAGGATGAGCACGAACGATACCCCGATGGCCGGCGTCAGCCGCTCGCCGAGAATCCCCGCCCCCAGCGCCACCGCGACCGCGGGGTTGAGGTACGTGACGACCGTGGCCCGCGCCGCGCCTACCTCCGCGATGAGCCAGAAGTAGCCCACCAGCCCGGCGGCCGTGCAGACCGCGCCGAGCGCGATCAGCGCGGCGAGCACCCGGGCGGAGGGCACTTCCCGCGGCCAGGCGAGCACCGCGGCGGGCGTGTAGCCGACTGCCACCACCGCCAGGCAGGCCGCGTTGGCCGCGATGCTTGGCACCGCGGCAAGCTTGCGGTTGGCGATGATCGGCCCGGCGGCATAACAGACCGCGGTCAGCAGGACTTCGGCAACGGGCAGCAGGCCGCTGCGGCCGGCGCCCGGGCCGGCGAGCAGCGCCACGCCGGCGAACCCGATCGCGATCCCCGCCGCACGGCCGCCCGTGAGCCGGTCACCTCCGCCCTGCCGCGCGCCGCCCTGCCGCGCGCCGCCTTGGCGCCACGCCCGGGCGGACAGCCAGCCGAGCACCACCCCGATGGCGGGCACCGACGCGATCAGCAGGCCGCTGGTCGAGCTGGGCAGCCGACGCTCGGCGGTCGAAAGCAGCGCCCACGGCGCGGCGACCTCGATGACCGCGTAGGCGACCAGCCACCGCCAGTGCCCGAGCAGCACGGCCCGCCGCTCGGGCCGCCAGGCGCCCTGCGCCAGCGCCACGGGAACCAGGATGAGCGCGCCGACGAGGACCCTCGCCCAGACCAGCACGGGCACGGAGACCCCGGTGTCCGCCACCTTGATGAGCAGGTATGGAATGCCCCAGATAACACCCATCACCGCGAACAAGGCCGCGCCGCGCCTGCTCAATCGTCACCTGCCGTCACTGCCAGGAGATGCCCGACATGGCGAAGGTGCCGATTGCCGTAAATATTCCGTCAGCTGGCACGCGGGGCGGCGGGCGGGCTGGGATGCGGTCAGCCGCCCTGGCTTGGGCGTGCGGCTGCCCTGGCCCGCCGGGTCCGGAGCTGACGACGCGGTGAGCGACCACAGGGTTTTCCGCGGGCCGCCGACGGCGTTCGCAGACCCGCCGCCGCCGGCACCGCCGCCGCCAGCGGCCCCGCGCGCGGCCGGACCCGGATCGCGCGAGCCGGCCTCGGAAGCAAGAACAGGGGACCCCACCACGATGGGACTCCCGGCCGCCGCCAGCCCGCCGCCCGGCGCCGCCTGCGGCATGTGGGCCATCCGGGCCGACATCGACGCCAGCACGAACAACGCCATGAGGACGCCGGCCAGCACGGTGGGCAGCAGGCTCCCCGCCGGATGCAGCCGCACCACCGCCACCGCGTTCCGCAGCCCCATGCGGAAACGGTCGGCGGCGAGGGCGAACGCGAGTCCGAGTCCGGGCAGCGCGGGCCCGTAGCCCCGGCTCGCTTGCTGCCGCAGCCTGCGCAGGGCGGCCCTGCGCTGGCCCCCGGTCAGCCCGGGCAGCAGGTACACCGTCGTACGGCGCCTGCACCGCTCTGCCGTGCCGTGCAAACCTGGGGATAGGTTCTTGTAGCGAATACGGATCATGTCTCGGTCCATTCCCGCACATGCATACTAACCTCGCACATATACAAGCAGATATGTACATATATGCATGCCCCCACCCGAGGCATTTGCCGCACTGAATATAACGCAACGGATTGCCGAGTTCACGCTATATAGACAACTTGCCCGGCTTCGCGTCGCGGCCCTGTTCCGGGCTACGCTGCGTGGGTGATCCCTGTGCGGGCGGATGCCGGTACCACGTCGCGGCGCCAGGAACCGCCTGGCCCGCGGCTGCCGCTGCGCTGGGCACTGCCGGTCGCGCTCGGGGGCGGGCTGGCGCTCGCCGCGGCGTTCCCGCCGTGGGGAGTGTGGCCGCTGGCCGCAGTCGGCCCGGCGCTGCTGACGGTCGCGCTGTCCGGCAGGTCGCTGCGCGCCTCGTTCGTGACCGGCCTGGTGTTCGGCATCGCCTTTTACGTCCCGCTTGTCTCGTGGGTGATCAACCTGGCCTGGTATGCCTGGATCGCGCTCGCCGTCGCCTCGGCGCTCCTCCTCGCGGTGCTCGCGGTGGGACAGCGCCTCCTGCTGCGACTGCCAGCGCCGTCCTGGCCGGTCGCGGTGGCCGGCTGGTGGGTCGCCGCCGAAGCCCTCAGGGACCGCTGGCCGTTCGGCGGTTTCCCCTGGGGGCGGCTCGCGATGAGCCAGGCGGGAACGCCGGCGCAGGGATGGGCGGCGATCGGCGGCGCGCCGCTGCTGACGTTCGTCGTCGCCCTCGTCGGCGGCACGCTCGGCTGGCTGCTGCTCACGCTGCTGGCCGCCCGGCCGGGGCAGGCAGCCGATCGCAGGCGGCTGGCCTGGGCGGTCCTGGCGTTCGCCGCGACCGTCGGCCTCGCCGTCCTGCCCGCCGTCCTGCCGCTCGACCCGGTGCCGCGGGGCACCCCCACCGCCGAGGTCGCCGCCATTCAGGGTGACGTGCCGCGCGAGCGAAGCCTGGCCGCGCAGAACAACGACGAGATGGTCACCCTGAACCACGCGGTCGCCACCGAAAAGCTGGCCGCGCAGGTCAAGGACGGCCGCAAGCCCGCCCCCGACCTGGTGATCTGGCCGGAGAACTCCACCAACATCGATCCCACGCTGTACGCGCCGGTCTACGACGAGATCGCCGGCGCGGCCGCCGCCATCGACCGCCCGATTCTCGTCGGCGCCCTGCTGCAGGACCCGGAGCGCAACGCGGGCCTGCTCTGGCTGCCGGCCAAGGGACCGGTGGCCATGTACGTCAAGCGGCAGCTCGTGCCGTTCGGTGAGTACATCCCCTTCCGCGGGCTGATCAGCAAGATCACCTCGCTGACCCAGCTCGACCCGGTGAACATGGTGCCCGGCCACTCCAACTACATCTTCCACGTCGGCCAGATCAGGCTCGGCGACGTGATCTGCTATGAGATCGGCTTCGACGCCCTCGTTCGCTCCGACGTCACGGACGGCGCCAACCTGCTGGCCATGCAGACCAACGACGCCACGTTCGAGCGGGCGGGCATCCTCACCGCGGAGACGGGCCAGCAGCTGGCCATGGCCCGGATTCGCGCCGTCGAGTTCGACCGCGCGGTCGTCGTCGCGAGCACCACCGGGTACAGCGCGATCATCGCGCCCGACGGGCGGATCATCACGAGCAGCGGGATCTGGCAGCAAGCGGAACTCGAGTCGAGGGTCCCGCTGGTCACCTACACCACCCTCGCCGAACGCGTCGGCCAGTGGCCGGAGTACGTGATCACCGCGCTGACGGTCCTGGCCGCCGGCTACGCGGCGGCGCGGACCGTCAGGCGCCCGTGGTCGCCGCGCCGCCCGCGATCTGGCGAGAACCCGGCCAATGCGGAACAAGCGCCGATAAACTAGGCAGCCCCGGACGAGAGGACCCAGCGTGTACGGCAGCCACCGCACACCACAGGACCGCCCAGCTCGCCGAACACGGCACCTCGCCGTCGCCGTACTCGCCGCGGCCGCGGGCCTGCTCGCCACTGGCTGCGCGGGCGCAACCCCGGTGGCGACGCAGCTGAACCCGCAGGCGGTGGCGGGGCAGGCGGCGCAGACGGTCGCGAAGCACCTGAAGATCAGCCCGGCTCCCGGCACGGTGAACGCCAACCCGTCAGCCGGCATCACGGTCAGCGCGCTCGACGGCTTCCGGGTGACCAAGGTCACCGTGCGCACGGGCGGCGACCCGGTGACCGGCTCGCTGAGCAGCGACGGCAAGACCTGGCACAGCACCTGGGCGCTTGACGTCGCGCAGTCGTACACGGTGATCGCGGCGGGGACCGACAGCCAGGGCCACCCGGTCACGGCCACGAGCACGTTCCGCACGCTGACACCGGGCCAGTCCTTCCAGACCGAGATATACGAGGGCCTGGACGCGACGTACGGCGTCGGCATGCCGATCATGCTGACGTTCGACCAGCCGATCACGAACAAGGCCGCCGTCGAGCGGTCGCTGCAGATCACCACCTCCAAGCCGGTGATCGGGGCGTGGTACTGGGACGGGGACGAGGCGCTCGACTTCCGGCCGCGGGACTACTGGCCGGCCGACACGACGGTCACCCTCGACGGCCACCTGGACGGCGTCGAGGGCGCCAGCGGCGTGTTCGGCACCCAGGACCTGACCCAGACGTTCGACATCGGCCAGTCGCTGATCGCGGTCGCCAGCACGACCGCCCACCACACGCTGATCTACGTCGACGGCAAGCTGAAGTACGACTGGCCGATCAGCACGGGCAGGACGACGATGCCGACCCCGGACGGCACGTACCTGACCGTGAACAAGGGCAACCCGGTCCGCATGATCGGCGGGACGAAAGGCACGCCCGGCTACTACGACGAGCTGGTCAACTGGGCGGTGCGGTTCACGTTCAGCGGCGACTACTACCACTCCGCCCCCTGGTCGGTCGTCGACCAGGGCGTCACCAACGTCAGCCACGGCTGCGTGAACCTGCCGCCGGCGGACGCGGAGATCTACTACAAGATGGCCGTCCCCGGCGACCCGATCACGATCACCAACAGCCCGAAGGGCGGGGACTGGGATGACGGCTGGACCGAGTGGTTCCTCGACTGGAGCCAGTACCTGGCGGGCAGCGCCACGCACATGGCGGTCGAGGCGGGCCCGGACGGCAGCACGTTCGTCAGCCCGTCGTCGCTGCCCGCGGACACGGCCACGGCGCCGGTTGGCACGTCCGTGCCGGACAATTACCTGGCCGGCTGAGGGGAACAAACGGTCCGTTCGGGACAGCTAAATTCATTTCCCCGAACGGACCCCAGCGTCTGCACCAGCGCGAGCGGATGCGGCGATGTCACGGGCGCGCGGTGCTGCTGATGCTCGTGGTCACCGATGTCTGCTGGGTGATGTGCGTTGCCGAGCCTGCGGAGACCGCGAGGATCACGCCGAGCGTGAGCGCGAGCGCCAGCGGGATCAGCAGCGGCGCGGCCGCCCGCACGGTGCGGCGGCGCCGTGCCCGCCGCCTGGCCTGCGCCCGGTCGCCGAAGCCGCCCTCGATCAGCATTCCCACGCTGGCCAGGCTAACTCCGATACCAAGCTGTGATCAACGACTTAGCTATATCCGTGATGTGCGTTACCGCACGTTACGGGTGAGCTGGGCGCGCGCGTTATCCCCACTTACGAAGCGGGCCGCCGTGATGATCCCGCACCACGACGGCCCTTGAGATCACACCGTCAACGGAGGACGGAATGACATCTGAGACCACCATCGCACAGCCGCCCGCCTGCCGCTACTGCGGGCGCACCGGCACCGTGCTGGAGAACCGGCCGTGCTGTGACCGGCCGGAGCACGCGGACCGGGCGCTCGCGTGCGCCGACACCGCGGACTGCCTGGCGTACATGACCGGCGACGACTGCCAGGTCATCCCCGGCGCCCGCGCGGCGCGCCCGGACGGCCCGCAGACGCAGCCCGCCCCCGCGCCGGACGCCATGGAGACCGTGCTCGGCGCGGTGCTCGCCGGGGGCTGCGCGGCCAGCTTCACCCGCGAGCCGAGGGACGGCATCCTCGCCCAGATCGACGTCTTCAAGGACGACGGCGAGCCGGAGACGCATGACGGCCTCGGCGTGACCGCGGCTAAGGCGCTGTGGGCCGCCGCACTCGGCGCCGGGCTCATCACCGGGGAGTGCGACGCGGGCGCCCATGAGGCATGCACCCTGGACTACGGGTGCGCCTGCCCGCACCACGACCCGCGCGAGCAGCTCGCCCGCCTCCGCGACGACATGCACCTCGTGATCCGCGCCCTGGCCGACTTCGCGGCGGTCGCGCGCGCCAACCGCGGCATCGCGCCGCTGGCGGACGCCGCGCCGTGAACGGCGACCGGCTGGCCCGGTGGACGGCCGTGGCGGCGGTGCTCGCCGTCGCGGCCGTCGCCGCGGTGATCTCCTACCGGCACGCGGTCGCCGTCGTCACCGCGCACGGCGAGCCCGGCGCGGTCGGCCGCATGTACCCCGTCACGATCGACGGGCTGATCGTCGCCGCGTCGATGGTGCTGCTCGACGCCGCCCGGCACCGCGAGAGCGCGCCGCGGCTGGCGTGGCACCTGCTCGGCGCCGGGATCGGCGCGACGCTGGCCGTCAACGTGCTCGCCGGGCTGCCGCACGGCTGGCTCGCCGCGCTGATCGCGTCCTGGCCCGCGGGCGCGTTCGTCGGCTCGTACGAGCTGCTGATGATGATCGTCCGCGCGTCGTCCAAGCGGGCCGCGAACCCGCAGGCCGGCACGGTCCCGCAGGCCGTTCCGGGCAGCGCCGAGGCCGCCGCGCTGGCGTCGATGCGGGCCACCCTGGCGGCCGGTAACCCGTGGTCGGCGAACGCGCTGTCCACGCAGTTCGGGCTGCCCCGCAAGACCGCGTCGGAACTGCGCGAGCGCGTGCTCGCCGAGGCCGACGGGCACCATCCCCTGACCGCATAGGAGGACACCGTTGATCGCCATCTTCGCCATCGCCGCCGTGGTCGGCTACGCCGGCTTCCATCTCGGCGCCGGGCACGCCCACCACCGGTACGCCAAGGCCCGCGGGCTGAGGCCCAACGTGTACTGGTCGCTCGGCCGCGGCCCGTACGCCAGCGTCCGCCTGCCCGGCGGCCTTAGGGTCGGCCACAGGCTCTGACGCAAAGTTAGGCCAGGCCGGTGTTCCCGCACCTGCCTGGCCCCGATCCCATCCCTGCACACCCAAGGAGAGACCGTTGGCCACATCATCCCGCAGGCACCCCTACAGCCTGCGCCAGCACGCCATCGACACGAACTGGAGCCTCGACTTCACCGACCGGACGATCGGGCTGAACGAGGACCGCGTCTCGGCGATCGAGGAGGCCCTGGCCGCGCCGTGGCCGCGCCTGCTGCCCGCGCTGCTGCGGCTGCGCCGCCAGATCCGCGCCTCGGTCGCGCCGTACACCGCGCAGCCGGACTTCAGGCGCCGCCGGATGGCGTGGATGGCCGAGCAGATCGACCGGACCTACGGCAGCCGCCTGCGGGCCGCTGACGGCAGGAGGGAACCGTGACCCGGTCATCTGCCAATTCAGGCAGCCGCCCGCCGTTCGACGTGCTGAAGTTCGCCCGCCGGACCGTCGACGCGATCGACATGGGCGACTGGGCGATCGACGTGTCCGAGGAGCGCCTCACCCGCATTGAGGAGCTCATCGCGGCCAGCTGGCCGCGGAGCATGATGCTGCGGCGGCGGCTGCGGCGGGAGCTGCGCGCCTCCGTCGCCGGGTACGACTCGATGGAGCCGGGCTTCCGGCGGCGGCGGCTTGAGGCGGCCGGCGAGGAGGTGCTCGACCGCGCGGACCGCGGCCGGAAGCGGTTCGCGGAGATGCTCGCCGAGGAGGAGGTACTCCGCGAGCGCCGCCGGGACGAGCCCTAGGCCCTAGGCCGCAGGCCAGCGGCACCGCGCCCCTAGGACCATCTAGGGCGCGGTGCCGTCCGCGCAGGCCAGGGCGCCTAGTACGGCCCCTAGAGCGCCAAGGGGCCGTGATCGCGAAAGGAGCGCAGATGGACATCAGGCGGATCGCCGCGATGATCGCCGAGTGCGACGACGACGACGAGCTGACCGAAGTGCTGGCCGAGGTGTACAAGATGCTCCCGGCGCAGCAGCAGGCCGCGTTCCGCGCGGCAACCGGCCCGGCGCCCGGCGCGGCCACCTGGGATGAGGACCGGCGCCAGAGGGATGCTCAGGAAGCGAGGGAGGCCGCCGTCGCCGACTTCCGCCGCCGGGCAGAGGCCAGGGCAGAGCGGATGCGCCGGGCGCTGGAGGCGGCCAGCTCCGCGACGAAACTGAGCCCGGAAGAG
>NZ_JASIAL010000501.1:0-2955 GCF_030042015.1 Trebonia sp.
GAGCGCGACGGCCCCGAGGCGGGGCTGGCTGCCCTGAAGACCATCGCCGGCCTGGAGTACTCCCATCTGTGGCACGCTGCCCTGGCGGACAACCTGTGCCGACTCGGCCGCACGAGCGACGCGGCCGGAGAACTCGACACCGCGGTGACCCTGGCCCCAGCGAGGTCGAACAGCGCCTCCTGCAGGGCCGTCTGCGCCAGCTGCGGTCCGAGCCCGGCTGACCGTGTTCTGGTTTTCTCGCTTTCCTTGCCCGGGTTTCTCCCCGGATATGTCCTCCGCCAGCTTCACCGTTCGTCCTTTCCCTGCAAGCGGTTCACAAGGAGGCACCACCATGACCGGCGAAACCATCAGCACAACCACGATCATTAGCGCCCCAGCCGAGGCGATCTTCGCCGTACTCGCCGACCCCGCCAAGCACGCCGCGATCGACGGCACCGGCTGGGTCCGCGAGCCCCTCGACGCCCAGCACCTGACCGAGGCGGGCCAGGCGTTCCGGATGGGCATGTACAACGACAACGTCCCGGGCGGGCACTACCGGATGGTCAACCGGGTGCAGGTGTACGACCCGCCACGCGCCATCTCCTGGGAGCCAGGCATGGACGCCGGCGATGGCAACCCGCAGATCGTCGGCCACATCTGGCGCTACGACCTGACCCCTGCCGGACCATCCGGGACCGAGGTCACCCTCTCCTATGACTGGTCGGCGGTCCCCGACTCCCTCCGCCAGCGACTCCCATTCCGATTCCCCCCGTTCGCCGCAGATCATCTGACCAACTCGCTGGCTCACCTCGCCGGACTGGTCACCGGGTAACCGGCCAGCAGGCCGGCCAGTCGCTGACTCTGGCCTGGCCAGGCCGGGTGGCTGTATACGTGGCCGCCGGAGCCGGCCGGAGCGCGAGCGGGAGCCGGGGCAGGGCAGCCGGCACGGTCCGTTCGGGATAAAAGGTAACAGGATCGGTGACGGCCGGTCAGCGGTGCGCGGACGGCCAGGGGCTCGGGGCGGGGGAAGAAATTGGCTGGGGCCGGCCGGGCACGCGACCTACGATCGGACGCATGCCTAGCTATGAGCCAGTAGACCTGTCTGCTGCATGCAACGCGGGTGTGGATGTTCTCGGCGATGAGCCGGGCGATGTTCCGCTGGGGAGGGTGGACCTGCGCGGGCTGCCGTTCCTGATCGGGTCGGAGCCGCCGGCTGCGGAACGGTGCTTCCTGCTGCCTGGCGTCCCGGCGTCGGTCGGGATCGGCCGGCTGGCGCGGCGCGTGATCATCGCGCACCGGCAGCTCGAACCGGGCGCACCGGCCGGTCACGCCGTCGGGCGGACGGTCGCGGAGTATGTTTTCCACCTTGCCGGCGGCCAGGTCGCCACCGCGGCCATCCGGGAGCGGTTCGAGATCCAGGTGGTGCCGCCGGGGTGGGGGCGTCTGCCGTTCCTCGCGGTCACCGACACCAGCGACCACAACCTGCCGCGCTTTGAGGGCAGGTGGGGCGAAGCCGGGGCCCGCCTGACCGAGCACGCCATGGGCTGGCCGGCCGGCTATTTCCTGTGGTGCTGGGAGAATCCGCATCCGGACCGGGCGGTCGAGCGGGTCGAGTTCATCCCGCGCGGGCCGCGGTTCATCGTGGCCGGGATCACGACAAGCGACGTGGATGAGCACCCGTTCGTCCGCGCGCCGGCGCGCCCGGTGCGGATCACGCCGCGGGACGGGCGGGGCGGAGTCCTCGATGTCGAGGTGGACCGGGGTGTCGCGACCTATCCGCAGCCGCTGCCCGGCGAGGACGACCGGGCTGGCTGGGGAGCGAGGGAAGGAACGTCCGCGTACGCGTCGATCGCCGCGCTGCCGTCGGCCACCGTCGCGGTCCGGCGCGGCGGCGACGAACTCGGCCGGGTGCGCTGGGGCGACGTGGAACGTGACGGGCGGGCGGACGCCGGCCAGGTCCTGGTTGAGCTGACGGAAGGGGGCCGCAACTGGGTGCATGTCAGCGTCGTCGACGACGCGAGCGGGCGGCCGGTGCCGTGCCGGGTCCATTTCTGTTCGGCCGAGGGAGTTCCCTACCAGCCGCACGGCCACCACAATCACGTCACGCAAAATCTCGGCAGCTGGCATTACGACGTTGGCGGTGACACCCGGCTTGGCCAGCGCAGCTACGCGTATATCGACGGCACCTGCCAGGGATGGCTGCCACGAGGCGACGTCGTCGTGGACGTCGCGCGCGGGTTCGAATACGAACCGCTCCGGCAGACCGTGCGGATCGAGCCGGGGCAGCGCGAGCTGAC
The DNA here is from genome assembly GCF_030042015.1 of Trebonia sp. GTDB lineage: Bacteria > Actinomycetota > Actinomycetes > Streptosporangiales > Streptosporangiaceae > Trebonia. The sequence continues at coordinate 2,277 of NZ_JASIAL010000501.1, forward strand.
GCTGCCGATCAGGCGCGTGGCTGACATGACCGCCGAAGGATGGTGGTCGGGCGACTCGCACGTGCACTTCCTGTCCACCCCGGGCGCTCAGCTCGAGCAACGGGGCGAGGATCTGCGTGTCGTCAATTTGCTGCAGACGCAGTGGGGCGCGCTGTTCACGAACACCGAGGACTTTTCCGGCCAGCCCGGCGTCGTCGACGGCGGCGGCTACGTCACCTATGTCGGCCAGGAAAACCGGCAGCACATGCTCGGCCACATGGTCCTGTGGGGCCTGAAAGAGCCGGTCATGCCGTGGTGCAGCGACGGTCCCGACGAGGCCGAGCTCGGCGGCGCGCTTGACGCGACGCTGAGCGACTGGGCCGACCGGACGCACGTGCAGGGCGGCACCGTCGTCGCCGCGCATTTCCCGAATCCGAACGGCGAGCCGGCCGTTCTCGTCGCGACCGGCCGGGCCGACGCCGTCGAGATGCTGGCCCACTCCGGCGACGCGACCCTCGAGTATTACCGGTACCTGAACAGCGGCTACCGGCTGCCGCTGGTCGGCGGCACCGACAAGATGACAAGCGGCGTGCCGGTCGGCCTGTACCGCACGTACGCGCGGCTGGACGAGGAGTTCAGCTATGCGGCCTGGTGCCGGGCGGTGCGGTCGGGTCGCACGTTCCTTTCCGGCGGGCCGCTG
>NZ_JASIAL010000502.1:0-35142 GCF_030042015.1 Trebonia sp.
AATGTTGACTAAAACTATCGGATTAATACACTTCTGTAGGTCACCACAAGTCGCCCTCTCCGGGAGGGTCGGTGATCGGCGGGCCCCAGCGTCGGAAGGCAACGTTCGTGACCACAGCGGGCGAGGGAAAGTCTTCGAGGAACACTCAACTGCGCAGAACGCTGTCGCTGCTCGGCGCGATCGCGATCTCGATCGGCCTGATGGCGCCCAGCATGGCGGCCAACATTACGCCGCAGGCCACCGCCGGCATCGTCGGCCGGGCCGTGCCGCTGGCCTTCGTCTTGGCCCTGGTCACGGTGGCGTTCGTGGCGCACAGCTTCATCCGGCTCACCCAGCACTTCCACCACGCGGGCTCCGTCTACGGGTTTGTGGGAGCGACGCTGGGCCCGCGGGCCGGCGTGGTGGCCGGCTGGGCGCTGGCGGGCACTTACGTGCTGTTCGCGGCCATCACCGTCGCCGCGGCGGGCATATTCACCGGCACGTTCCTCGGTGACGTGGGCATCTGGCACGACCCGCCCGGCTGGGCGCCGTTCGCCATCGTCCCGTTCGTCCTCGTCCTCGTGTGGGCGTTCGCTCTCTTCTCTGCCCGCCAGGCCACCCGGACGGTGCTCTGCTTCGAGGGCGTGACGGTCACCCTCATCGTGGTCGTCGCGGTCATCGTGCTGGTCAAAGTCATCGCGCACCAGACACCCGGCGGCCAGCACTTCACGCTGTCGGTGTTCGAGCCCGAGCCGGGCACGGACTTCGGGACGATCTTCAAGGGAGCGATCTTCGGCTTCCTCGCGTTCGCCGGCTTCGAGGCGGCGGGCACCCTCGGCGAGGAGACCCGTCAGCCCCGCCGCAACATCCCCCGCGCGATCTTCGGCGTGGTCCTGCTGGGCGGCGTCTACTTTGTGCTCGTCACCGCCGTGGAGGTGCTGGGCTTCGGCACCGGTTCGCAGGGGGTGACCGCGTTCGTCAACTCCGGCTCGCTGCTCGGCGATCTGAGCAGCACCTACGTCGGGTCCCCGCTGGGTGACATCATCACGGCGGGCACCGCGATCAGTGCCTTCGCCTGCGCGCTGGCCTCCACGGTGGCCGCCTCCCGGCTGGTGTATGCGTTCGGCCGGGACGGTCTCGGGCCGCGGGCGCTGTCGCGGACCTCCCGTCGTACCGCCACGCCCACGGTGGCGCTGGCCGTGGTCGGCGCGCTCACCGTCATCGTCATCTACGCGCTCCGCCTGGGCGGCGTGTCCGACGCGTTCAACATCTTCGCCTGGGGAGGGACGATCGGCACGCTCACCCTGATCGTGGCCTACGCGCTCGCGGCGCTCGGCGTGGCCCGGCTGTACGCTACGGGCAGGCACCGGCGAGGCTACCGCTGGGAGGCGGTGATCCCGGTGGCGGCGCTAGTCCTCCTCGGGTTCACGATGTACTACAACCTGGAGTTCACCACGGACTCCGGTCCCGGGTTCTGGAACCCGGTCATCGCCGGGATCTGGGTGGTACTCGGGATCGCCATCGTCGTCGCCTGGCCGGGCGTCGGCCGCCGGGTCGGTGACCGGCTGCTCGCCGAGGACGGGCTGACTTCGGCAAGCGACGAGACGGTGGAAGACCAGCCGCACGCGCAGCTCGCGGGCGGGCACGAAAGCGTGGTGACCGAATGAGCGCGGTGATATCCCCGATCCAGGACCGCCTGGCCAAGGCAGGCGTCGCGGGAGTCACGATCGCGTGGGCCGACAACAACGGCATCCCGCGGTCCCGCACCGTGCCCCTCGCCGCGCTGCCGGACGCGGTGCAGCGGGGCGTGGGCATCACGCCGCTGTTCGCCGTCTTCGATTCCCACGACGGCATCACCTTCGCCCACGACAGCCTGTCGACCCCCTCCGGCGACATCCGCCTGGTGCCGGACGCGGACCTGGTCACCGCGCTGGCCGGCCAGCCCGGCTTCGCGTGGGCGCCGGGGCGGCAGGTGGGTCCGGACGGTGAGCCCTGGCCGTATGACCAGCGGACCCGCCTCGATGCGCAGGTAGCGCGGGCGGCTGCCGCCGGCCTGTCGCTACGCGCCGGGTTCGAGCTGGAGTTCTTCGTCTCCCAGGCAGGAGACGAGCCGGCCGCGGCCCAGCAGGGGCCCGCCTACAGTCCGCACGCGCTGCTGCAGGTCGATGAGTTCGCGGCGGCTGTGCTGCGGGACCTGGCGGCGAACGGCGTCCCCGTGGGGCAGTTGCACGCGGAGTATGGCCTGTCGCAGCTGGAGGTCAGCCTGGCGCCGGCCGACCCGGTCACCGCGGCGGACCGGCAGCTGCTGGCGCGGCAGACCATCCACGCCGCCGCCCGCGCCCGCGGGCTGCGGGTCAGCTTCGCCCCGCTGGTCACCCTGGAGGGGGTCGGCAACGGCCTGCACCTGCACGTGTCGGTGAGCCGCGGCGGCGGCAACCTGCTGGCCGTCAACGGTGCGGGTCTGCCCGGCGGCGACGGCGCCCGGTTCCTGGGCGGGCTGCTGCGGGACCTGCCGGCGATCGCCGCGGTCAGCGCGCCGAGCGTCCCCTCCCTGCTGCGCCGCCGCCCCGGCTACTTCGCCGGCGCCTACCAGTTCTGGGGCGTGGAGAACCGCGAGGCGCCGCTGCGGTACGTGCCCGCTTCCGCGTTCATCGGGACCGACCGGGCCAACGTGGAGCTCAAGGCGTCTGACGCGTCGGGCAACCCGTACCTGGCGCTCACCGCCGTGCTGGCCGCGGGACTGGCCGGCATCGACGACAACGCCGAGCTCCCGCCGCCTGTCCAGGAGGACCCCGGGGCCTGGAGCAGCGAACAGCGGACCGAGCGGGCCATCCCGGCGCTGCCCGTCACCCCCGAAGGCCAGGAACGGGCGCTGCTCGACAGCAAGCGGATCGGCGACGCCCTGGGCGAGCCGCTGCTGGGCGCCTTCACCGCCGTCCGCCGCGCCGATGCCGCCTGGGCAGCGGAGCACTCCCCGGAGGAGACGGTCGCCTCCCACCGCTGGCGGTACTGACGAGGCCGCTTCACATTCCGCCGCGGGTGGTCCGTAGTCGGGTTACGTCAACGGGCTGCCGAGGACGCCGTTTCCTGGCGTTGCCGCTGGCCGGCTGCCGACGGCTGTCGTCAGGTGACTAGTGCGGCGGCGATTTGCTGAGACCTGGCACATTAACTCAAGCGCCGCACTGCGGAAGGGTTGTGTGTGTTCAGCGCCGTGTCACATGGAGCAGCCGTGGCGATAACCGCAATTCTCGATCTGCAGCTCAAGGCCGACTCGCTGGAAACCGCGCACAAGGTCCTGCACGCAACGCTTGCCGACACCCGCGCGTTCCCCGGCTGCGTGGATGTCACGGTCTTGGTCGACAGCGACGACCCGGCACACGTGGTCCTGTATGAGACCTGGGAATCGATCGATCATGACCGGGCCTACCGCGCGTGGCGGGCCAGCGCCGAGGGTACCTCGGACCTGGGCTCGATCCTGGCCGCTGCGCCCAAGCTCAGCCTGTTCACAGTTGCCGAAGGCGTCTAGGGACGGCTCCGCCCGGAATACTGAGGCCGGTGACGACCCAGGCGGTGTCGTGACCTGCAATCATGCCCGGGTGCCCCCAGGCCCGGCACCCGCTGCCGCCTGCACGCGCTCGCCGCGGATGCCAAGGTGAATAATTAGCAAACTAAAACCAATGACGGATCGCCGGATGGCCCGCCGCCCGCTGTCCCCGTCCGGCCGTGCCGCACAGAATTTTTCCGAACGATCCGGGCCGTCTCCGAAGCCCAGCCCGCTCTCCAGCCCGCTGACGTCGTCCGGCGCCGGCCATGCTCACGTTGCCCTGACCGCGCGGCCGACTGCGGCGGCACGCCCGCCGGGCCGGACGCGGCGGCGGGAACGCCTCGCCCGCATCGGCCAAAGGGGCAAGGGAGCTGGAAGTTGCATGGCGTCTCATGTTGCCTTGATACGTCAAGGCCTATTCACTGACCACCGGGCTCGGTGCGATGAGTGACCTGTCTGCGGCTACGGTCGTCCTCGTCCACGGCTCGTGGCATGGGTCCTGGTGCTGGGAGCGAGTGGCGCCGTTGCTCGCGCGGCACGGCTTGCGCGTGGCGACGATTGATCTTCCGAGCTGCGGTCGTGACGCGGCGGGCCTGGCTGACCTGGACGGTGATATCCGCGCGGTGCGGCTACTCCTCCAACGGCTGGAAGGCCCGGTCATCGTCTGCGCGCACTCCTACGGCGGCGCGCCGGTGACAGCGGCGGCGGCCGGGCAGGCACAGGTGCGGCGGCTGATTTACCTGTCGGCGTTCATGCTCGACGTTGGCGAGTCGTGTTCGGCGATCGTCGGCGGCTCGTTGCCTTCCTGGTGTCTCGTCCTCAACGATGGCACGTTCATCATCGATCCTGCTGCCGCGTCTGGCATCCTTTACGGGGACTGCGATCCGCTGGTCTGCGAGCTGGCGATCAGCCGCCTGGTCCCGCAGCTGATGGTTACCTCGGCCCAGGCGGTCGATGCCGCGGCGTGGCGGACAATCCCTGCCACCTACGTGGTGTGCACGCTTGACAGGGCGATCCCGCCGACCGTGCAGCGGCGCCTGGCCAGCCGCGCCAACCAGAGCGCTGAGCTCGCGAGCTCTCACTCCCCGTTCTTCTCCATGCCCGGAGCTGTCGCATCTTTGATCGCGCGGTGCGCCGCCTGACCGGCCGATTGCCTGGTCACGCTATCGCTGCCAGCCGCAGGTCGCGTATCTCAATCCGCGGGTCAAGTTCAGCGATATACGTCACCGTGCGAGCTATGTCGTCCGGTCGAAGCAGGCCTTCATCGGACGTGGCGGCCCACGTGTTTACTGGCCCGGGATACAACGTGGTGACACGGACTCCAGCGTTGTTCACTTCCAGGCGCAGTGAATCTGAAAAACCTTGTACCGCGTATTTAGACGCTGTGTAGACGGCCTGGGACCGCGGCGGGGCTTGAACGTTGCAGGAGGCGATGTTGATCACCAGCCCATGTCGCGCCCGGAGATCAGGCAAGCATGCCTTGGTGATCTGAATGAGTCCGGCCACGTTGACCTGAACCAGCTCGGTGATGGCGTCGTCGCCGAGATCATCGAGCGGAGACTCGCAGTACAATCCCGCATTATTGACCAGGAGGCCGATATCTCCCAGCTGCCTCCGCACATCCCGAATAGCCCTGGCTATCTGGTCAGGATGACCCAGGTCGCACCGCAGGCACAGCGCGTCACGGTACTGCTGGCTGTCGGGGTTAATCTCACGAGCTACAGTCGCCACGCGGAATTCCCGTCTCACCAATTCGCCGACGATCGCCGCACCTATACCTTTTGTGCCGCCCGTTACCAGGGCTACGTTATTTCTCATCTATTTGCCTCCTGCGCCCGGTGGGGACATTTCCCGGGCGTGCCGTCCTCCCCTACGCCGCCGCTCAGCTCGCCGGCTCGCTGCTGGGTGTGCTGCGGCCGGGGTCAGGCTGGGCCAGCTGGCTGTTTGTCGGAGAAGCCGCCAGCATCGGCGTGATCATTGTCGTCGCCGGTGTATTCCTTCGGTGCGCCGGCTAGCTCCAGCGGTACCGTGGCTGGCCGGCGCCCTCGTCGGGGGAGGGGGTATCGCGGGCCTCGATACCTTCACTGGGGGAGCGACAACCCGGCCCGCCAGTTCGGTCCTGCCATCTTCGCCGGACAATTCGGATTCCTCGAAAGCTACCCGCCGCTGGGCGGGGCGGCACTGGCCGTGTGGCTGCTCGGGCGCTTGCGCTGCGCGGTGTTGACGCACCGGCTCTGCGGTCCGCGTCCGTCGGCACGCCGTCAGCGGCCGGGCAGCACCGACGCTCCCGGATAGGTCCCCGCCGAAGCCCGGATCCGCAGTTCATCCAAGGTCGGCCTCGCGCGGCGGCGGCCGGTACTGCCAGTGCCACGGCTCGGCCCCCATGCCGAACTCGTTACCGGGCAGCCAGGACTCCTGGAACCGGAACCGGGCCGCGTGCTGTCGCAGCCAGGCGTATTCCGCGGTATATGCGAAGTCGCCTGGGCTGGTGTCAGACGGAGACCCGTCGACGTTCTTGAAGTCGATGGCAGCCTTGCTGGCAATGGTGTGCTGGGAGTACGCCGGCGGCGAGACGTGCCGGATGGCCTGTCCGATGTCGCCCTGGTAGCGGGCGGCCAACCAGCCGACGAAGACGGCAACCTGGCAGGCGGGCGAGCGGTAGCACGACTGGATAAGTAGCTGACGACCCGGGTGCTCGTCTGCGAACGCATCGTTCAGCGCGGTGTACTTCTCAAAGACGCGCGGCTCGAGGTCCCCTGCGTAGGGCGTCTCTACCCCGTAGTCGCCTGGCCGCAGTCTGATGATCTGCTCCACGAGGTCGCGCTGCCCGTCGTCGAGGAACTCCCGGAGCCGGTCCAGGGTAATGACGGGGGTCAGCACCCGATCCGCTTCGAGCTGGTCCAGCCGTGCTAGGAATCTGCTGAGCAGAGCCTCGTCAAAGGATCGCACCGGGACGGCCACGGGCTGATGCTACAAGCGAAGTCCGGCCGGCGAGGGCTGGCGCCGACCTGCCGCTATCTAAGCCGGCACTGACAGTAGCCGCCCGCGGCCCGGGCGTTCCGCAGCAAAGTTCCGCTTCCCGCCGAAGACGAGCAACTGGCGCGGGTCAATGGAGCCCTGATGGCGGCGTGCGGTGTGCTGCTGGCGATTGGCTGGGTCCCGCGCGTGGCCGCCCTGGTCCTGGCCGGCTCGATGATTCCCACCACCCTGGCCGCGCGCTCTTTCTGAAAAGTCAAGGACCCGGCTGCCCGCAGGCAGCCAACAGATCCAGTTCCACAAGAACATGGCCGTGATCGGCGGGCTGCTGTTCGCCGCGCTCGACTCACCGCACGCCGGCTCTTAGCGGCCCGGGTAGCGAGGAGACGTTTGCCTGCTGGGCCGGCGGGAATACCGACGTCGTTTCAGGCTGGTCGCCGCGCTCACGCGGCGGGAGCGCACTGGCCTGCCGCCCGCGAGTGCGAGCGAGAGTCTGCGGTTTGCTTTGGGGGAAGCAATGCCCAACACCTTCGCCATCGACGTCTCCCGTATCCGGGACGAGGCCCGCCAGCACCTGGAGCAGGGGCCGGTCACCCCGGCCGACACCACCGACGTCGACGGCGTCATCACGGTGCTCAACCAGGTAGTCGCCAGCGAAATGGTGTGCTACCTGCGGTACACGCAGAACGCGATCGTCTGTCAGGGCATCGACCGGGAGCAGGTCGCCGCCATGTTCCAGGACCACGCAGCCGAAGAACTCGGGCACTTCCGGCGAGTATCTGACCGGATCAACCAGCTCGGCGGATCGCCTGACCTGAATCCCGCCACGATGAAGGAACGCGCCGTCACCGACTACTCCGCCCCCGACGATGAGACCGACTTGCAGGGCATGATCCGCGAGAACCTCATCGGCGAGCGTATCGTCATCGAGTTTTACACCGAAATCATCCGCTGGCTCGGCGAGCACGACATCACCTCCCGGCGGCTCATCGAGGAGATCCTCAAGGAGGAAGAAGACCACGCGGACGAGCTCAACGACCTATTCGAAGGCTGAGGCAGCCCAGGACCACGGGGGGTCTGATGCAGCTAGGGCGGTTGATTCGTTCGTGGCCGGTCTACCGGCAGTTGTCCGGGCCGGACCCGCTGGGGCGCGGGCAGGCGGCCGAATCCAGACACTCGCAGGGCATGGTGCCGCGCACGCAGTCGGCCGACCGCGTGGTCGGCTCGGTCTGCCCTTACTGCGCGGTCGGCTGCGCACAGCACGTCTACGTCAAGGACGAGCGCGTTATCCAGATCGAGGGGAACCCGGACAGCCCGGTCTCCCGCGGGCGGCTGTGCCCGAAAGGGTCGGCCAGCAGGCAGCTCGTCAACGGCCCGCAGCGCGAACAGAAGATCCGCTACCGGCCGCCGTACGGCACCGAATGGACCGAGCTGGACCTGGGCACCGCGATGAACATGATCGCCGACCGGGTGCTGGACGCGCGCCGCAAGGGCTGGCAGGACGCCGACTCAGACGGGAACACGCTGCGCCGCACGATGGGCTTCGCCAGCCTCGGCGGCGCCACGCTCGACAACGAAGAAAACTACCTGATCAAGAAGCTCTTCACCGCGCTGGGCGCGATCCAGATCGAGAACCAGGCGCGTATTTGACACTCCGCCACAGTTCCCGGTCTGGGAGCATCGTTCGGCCGCGGCGGCGCGACCGATTACCTGCAGGACCTTCCCAACGCCGACTTCATCGTCATCATGGGCTCGAACATGGCCGAGGCCCATCCGGTCGGGTTCCAGTGGGTGACAGAGGCGAAGCGACGCGGCACCCGGGTCTTTCACATCGATCCGCGGTTCACCCGGACAAGCGCACTTGCCGACCAGCACATCACCCTGCGGGCAGGGACCGATATCGCGTTCCTGGGCGGGGTGATCAATTACGTCCTGTCCAACCAGCTGGAGTTCCGGGAGTTCGTGCAGGCGTACACCAACGCGCCGACGCTGGTCAGCGACCAATTCCGGGACACTGAGGAGCTGGACGGGCTGTTCAGCGGGTACGACCCGGACACCGCCTCCTATGACCCGTCGAGCTGGTCGTACGAGAGCATCGCGGCCAAGCCGGCCTCGGGCCGGCGCCACAAGCAGCAGTCAGCGCCGGACCGGCACGGCTCGGCCGGCCCTGTGCTGGTCGGGGCGTCCGGCGCGCTGGCCGCCGATCCCTCGCTGGAACATCCGCGCTGCGTGTTCCAGGTCCTCAAGCGGCACTTCGCCCGGTACACCCCGGACATCGTCGAGCGCATCTGCGGCGTCCCCCAGGACCTCTTCCTTGCCCTGTGCCGGGCCTGGACGGAGAACTCCGGCCGGGAACGCACCACCGCGCTGGTGTACAGCGTCGGCTGGACCCAGCACACCCTTGGTGCGCAGTTCATCCGGGCCGGGTCGATCATCCAGCTGCTGCTCGGCAACATCGGCCGTCCCGGTGGCGGCATCTACGCGCTGCGCGGGCACGCCAGCATCCAGGGGTCCACCGACATCCCGACCCTATTCAGCCTGCTGCCCGGCTACCTGCCAATGCCGGATACCACGCACGAGAACCTGGCCGGCTACCTGGAGGAGGTACGCGGCCACCACCACAAGGGCTTCTGGGTGAACGCCGACGCCTACCTGGTCTCGCTGCTGAAGGAGTACTGGGGCGAGGCGGCGACGCAGGAGAACGACTTCTGCTTCGGCTACCTGCCGCGGATCAACGGCGACCACGGGACCTACCGGACCGTGATGGACATGGTGGACGGGAAGGTGTCCGGCTACTTCCTGCTCGGCCAGAACCCGGCGGTCGGGTCCGCGCACGGCCGGCTGCAGCGGCTGGGGCTGGCTAACCTGGATTGGCTGGTGGTCCGCGACCTGGCCATGATCGAGAGCGCCACGTTCTGGAAGGACGCGCCCGAGGTCGAGACTGGCGAGATCGTCCCCGAGCGCTGCCGCACCGAAGTGTTCTTCATGCCGGCCGCCTCGCACGTGGAGAAGGCCGGAACGTTCACCCAGACGCAGCGGATGCTGCAGTGGCGGGACAAGGCAGTGGAGCCGGCCGGCGACCAGCGATCCGAGCTGTGGTTCTTCTACCATCTCGGCAGGCTGCTGAAGGAGAAGCTGGCCGACTCGGCGGACGAGCGAGACCGCCCGATGCTCGACCTGGCCTGGGATTACAAGACTGACGGCGACGAGCCATCCGGCGCTGACGTGCTGCGGCACATCAACGGGATTGACCTGCGCACCGGCCGGACCGTCGGCGGGTACACCGACTTGCGCGCCGACGGCAGCACGGCATGCGGATGCTGGATCTATAGCGGCGTGTATGCCGGTGAGGTGAACCAGGCCCGGCGCCGTGTACCGCACGGCGGGCGGGGGCGGTCCGCCCCGCAGTGGGGCTGGGTGTGGCCGCTGGACCGGCGGGTGCTGTACAACCGTGCTTCGGCTGACCCGCAGGGCCGTCCGTGGAGCGAGCGCAAGGCTCTGATCTGGTGGGACGCCGAACACGGCGAGTGGACTGGCCACGATGTCCCGGACTTCGAGAAGACCAAGCCGCCGGACTACCGGCCGCCCGAGGGCGCCGAAGGGCCTGCTGCCCTGCACGGCGACGACGCGTTCATCATGATGTCGGACGGGAAGGGCTGGCTGTTCGCGCCCGCGGGCCTGGCCGACGGACCGCTGCCCACGCACTACGAGCCGCACGAGTCGCCCGTGCGCAACCTGCTGTACGGCCAGCAGGCCAGCCCGGTCCGCAAGGTGTACGGCCGCCCGGACAACCCGTCCAACCCCTCCCCGCCGGAGGCGCACACCCAGGTGTTCCCCTACGTGCTCACCGCGGCGCGGCTCACCGAGCATCACACCGCCGGCGGGATGAGCCGGCAGCTTCCCTATCTGTCCGAGCTCCAGCCGGAGCTGTTCGTCGAGGTGTCACCTGAACTGGCCGCCGAACGGCGCCTGCGACATCTGGGCTGGGCCCACGTCATCACCAGCCGCACCGCGGTCGAGGCGCGGGTGGTCGTCACCGACCGGATGGCTCCGCTGCGGGTGGACGGCCGCGTCGTGCACCAGGTCTGGCTGCCTTACCACTGGGGCCAGACCGGGCTGACCGCCGGGGACGTGGTCAACGACCTGATCGGCGTGGTCGCCGACCCCAACGTGGATATCCAGGAAAGCAAGGTCCTGACCTGCGACATACGTCCCGGGCGCCGCCCGCGTGGCCCGGCCCTGCTGGAGTACGTCGCCGGTTACCGCCGGCGCGCGGGGATCACGCAGGAAACAGGCACCCGGATCCTCGAACACGGCCCGGCCCACGTGGAGGTGCGTGCATGACCACGCGCGAGCACAGCCTGTACGGACCGCTGGCCGACCCGGCCGCCAACGCCGGCCATCTCGACCACCCGCCCCGGGTCGGGTTCTTCACCGACACCTCGGTCTGCATCGGCTGCAAGGCCTGCGAGGTGGCCTGCAAGGAGTGGAACAACGTGCCCGAGGACGGCCTGAATCTGCTGGGCATGTCATTCGACAACACCGGAATGCTGGGCGCGGACTCCTGGCGGCACGTCGCGTTCATCGAGCAGGAACGCCCGCTCGGGCGGCAGGACGCGGGCCTGGGCGAGCTACCCACCGGCCCGTCGGTCACCGAGGCGGCGGCCGAGACCGTGGCCGAGGCGTTGCGCGGCACGCAGCGAGCCGGCGGTGACCTCGGCACTGCCCCGGTCGATCTCGGGTTCCCCTCCTTCGACCTGCCGGGCAGGACCCCAGGCGAGCACGAGCGCACGGAGTTCCGCTGGCTGATGTCCTCGGACGTGTGCAAGCACTGCACCCACGCCGGCTGCCTGGACGTGTGCCCGACCGGGGCGCTGTTCCGCACCGAGTTCGGCACCGTAGTGGTGCAGGCCGACATCTGCAACGGCTGCGGCTACTGCGTTTCGGGCTGCCCGTACGGGGTCATCGACCGGCGGCACGGTGACGGCCGGGCCTGGAAGTGCACGATGTGCTACGACCGGCTGCGCGGCGGCCTGGACCCCGCCTGCGCGCACGCCTGCCCCACCCAGTCGATCCAGTTCGGCCCGCTCGACGAGCTGCGCGAACGCGCCGCGCAGCGGCTGGACCAGCTCCACGCGGCCGGCGTTCCCGAGGCACGGCTCTACGGCGCCGACCCCGGCAACGGGGTCGGCGGCGACGGCACGTTCTTCCTGCTGCTCGACGAACCCGAGGTGTACGGGCTGCCACCCGACCCGGTAGTGCCGACTCGTGACCTGATCTCGACGTGGAAGCACGTCGGCCTGGCTGCCTCGGGCCTGCTCGCCGCGGCCGTGCTGGCGTTCGCGGGGAGGGGAGGGAGGTGACGGCGAGGGACACGCAGGTCCGGTCCCTGAGCCGCGTCGACGGGAGCAGAGAGCAGTTCCCCGTGCCGGGCGCCACGTTCGAGTCCTACTACGGCCGGCCAGTGCTGAAGCCGCCGGTGTGGGAGTGGACGATCCCCGCGTACCTGTTCACCGGCGGCCTGACGGCCGGCTCGGCCCTGCTCGCGGCAGGCGCCGACCTGACGGGCCGTCCGGCGCTGCGGCGGGCAGGCCGCCTGGGCGGCTTCGCGGCCCTGCTGGCCAGCATGGGCCTGCTGATCGCCGACCTGGGCCGGCCCGAACGCTTCCTGCACTTCCTGCGAGTGGCCAAGCCCACCTCGCCGATGAGCGTCGGCACCTGGATCCTCGTCGCCTACGGGCCGGGCAGCGCCCTGTCAGCCATGGCCGAACTGCTGCCGCCATGGCTGCGCGCCACCACGCCAGGCCGGCTCCTGCACGCCGCCGGCCGTCCGGCCGGCTTGTCCGCCGCGGCATTCGCGCCCGGCGTCGCCTCCTACACCGCCGCACTGCTCGCGCAGACCGCCGTGCCGGCCTGGCATGAGGCCCGCCGGGAGCTGCCGTTCGTGTTCACCGGCTCGGCCGCCGCCAGCGGCGCCGGCCTCGGCCTGCTGCTCGCGCCGGTCGCCGAGGCCGGCCCGGCCCGGCGGCTCGCGGTGATCGGCGGGGCCGCCGAACTCGTCGCGTCCCGGCTGATAGAACAGCGACCCGGCCTGGTCACCGAGGCGTACACGACCGGGCGCGCGCACCGGATGCGCCAGCTTGCCGACTACCTCACGGCGGGCGGGGCGGTGGCCGCGGCGTCCGCAGCCCGGCACAGCCGCCTGGCCGCCGCCGCGGCCGCGCTGGCCTTGCTGGGCGGCAGCGTACTGCAGCGCTTCGGCACGTTTGAGGCGGGCGTCGCCTCCACCAAGGACCCGAAGTACGTGGTGGTGCCTCAGCGCGAACGGCTGCTGGCGGCCCCCCGCCTAGCGGCGCCTGGCTAGGATGCCAATCGGTGCGACGAGGCTGATGGACCGGCTCAGCGAACGGGACGCGATGGACCGGTTGATCGAGGCGGTCCGGGCCTGCGTCTTGGCCTGCGGGGCCGGGGACTCAGCCGGGTACGACTACGGGGGACGGGCCTTGCCCTGCTCGCAGTCGCCGCCGCGCTCGCCCTGGCGGGCGTCATCCTCGCCGTCATCTTCTCGGCGATGCCCGGACGTGACCAGCGGTCCCCGTTCGAACGCCACATGCTGGTCCTGTGCGTGAGCCTGGACCGCCGCCCCGGGGACTACCCGCTATCGGCGCCCGCGCGGGAACATGCCGGATCCGGAGCGGATCACGCGGTCCCGCGGCGACACCGACACCCCGGCGTGGTGGCGCCCATCGCGCCCCGCGGACGGCCAGTGTCGGCAAAACCTAAGAAGTTCCTAACTAAGCTATTACCTAGTTTTCCGGGTCGTATTATTCGGATTTTATGGCTCCTAAAGCCGGGTCCCGCTGTGAGCTCTCGGCGCGCGTTGACGACGGCGCGGACGGGCAGCCGCCACGCCCGACGCCCAGCGATCGGCTGCCGCGCCCGTGGCTGTTCCCGTTGCTGGTCTTCGCGGCCACGTGGGCCCTGATCCTCGTCACCTGGCACGTGGCGGCCGCGATCTACGGCGTGTCGATGCCGTGGCGTAACTACTTCCTGTTCAAGGACGCCAACTTCTACATCTGGATCGCCCAGCATGGTTACCACTCGCCGAGCGCCTTGCCCCCAACAGTGGCACCGGCGGAGACGGCCTTTTTCCCGCTGCTCCCGGCCTTGGTCAAGGCGGCCAGCTACCTGCTAGCCTTCACCAGCTCGCGGTACCTGTGGGCCGGGCTGCTCGTCCAGGTGCTGTCCGGCGCCGCTTCGGCGGTCGCGGTATGGGCGCTCGCCGCCCGCGTGCGGGACCGGTGGCTGGCCGACCGCACAGTGCTGCTGTTCTGCGCGTTCCCTGGCGCGATGACGTTCGGCATGCTGTACAGCGAACCGCTCGGCATCGCGCTCGCCGCGGGCTGCCTGCTCGCCGCGGTGAACCGCAAGTGGCTGCTCGCCGGCGTCCTCGGGCTGCTCGGCACCGCCGAGCACTCGACGCTGATCGTCCTGGCGCCGTGCCTGGGCATGACCGCGCTGCACGCGATCTGGACCAGGCGCGACTGGTGGTCGCTGATCGCACCCGTGCTCACGCCCCTCGGGATGCTGGGCTATTTCGCATATCTCGCGCCGCGCTACCACGACTTCTTCTTCTGGTTCGAGGTGGAGGAGAAGGGCTGGAAATCGGGGATCGACTGGGGCGTGCAGGAGTACCACCTGGTCACCTGGACCGACCCTGCGGCCACCAAATACGCGATGTTCAACTCGCTGGTGACGATCCTGTTCGTCGTCTCCGTCATCGGCATCGCGTTGCTGCTCGCCGCGCGGGTGACGCTGCCGGTGACCCTGTACACGGTGCTCATGTTCATCGACCTGGTGATATCGGCGTCGGCGGATAAGCCGCGCTTCATCTGGACGACGATCGGCATCTTCATCGGTTTTGCCGGGCTGCCGCGCTGGCTCTACTGGCCCCTGGTGGTCGCCTCCGCCGGGCTCCTGTTCTTCCTGATCGGCTGGTGGCCACAGCACCTCCGGGGTCCCGCGCCCTGACGGCGCGCACCAGGCGCGGGCCCGCTAGTGAACGCGAACAGCGCGCTGGCGGGACGGCCACCAGAAGGCCCGCCAGGCTGGTGCTCGCCTCTGGCGCAGGGCCGTGCAGCAGCCGGCCGAAGCCCTCCTCGACGACGATCTGCCCGACCCTGGTGCGGTCGAACGGGGTTCCCTCGGGGCGCAGCAGCTCGACCACCAGCGCCCGGGCACCGTCCTTGGCCGGGGTGGTCTCCGTGGGCTCCGCCCCTTCGACCCCCGACACCCTGCCACGCTTCCCGCCGCAACATCGCGCAGGTACTCGCTCGCTCGCTCCGCTCGCTGCGCCGAGCCAACCGCCATCGCGACCAGTTTCCACCGTACGCCGCCACAACAGCCGCGGCTGCCCGCGGGGCGGCGCGGGCGCACCGCCCCGTGTTCAGTGGGCGGCCGAGGCCGGCTCCCAGGCCCATAGGTCCACCCTGTACGGTACCGGATGGCGCGGCGGGTAGTAGAGCGTGCCGGGGTCCTTGGTGGAGTTCAGCTTCATGACCTGCCTGACCACGCCCGCGTCGGCGTAGGGCCGCAGATCACTGCTGCTGCCGCCCAGGATGACGGGCGTCCGGCCAGTCGCGGAGATGTCGGAGACGACCGCCTTCACGACCGTCGGGCTGGCGGTCAGCATGCCCCCGACGGGCACGCCGCACATCCCCCTGATGCTCTGCATCAGGTGGTCCACGGCACCCTCGTTGACGATGACGACCGTCGCGTTGGGGGGCAGCTCCGTGCAGAGGTATTGCATCGCATCGAGCTCGCCGCCGTATGTGCGAGCGTCTCCCAGGCCGTCGAAGGTCAGGCGGATGCCGCCTGACGTGCTGATCCTCGGACCCCAGGTGGTCCACACGGCCGGTGCCACGATCGCGACCGCGCCGATCGCCAGGACGACCGCAGCCACGCCGGCCCCCAGCTCCGCGGGGGCATCCCGTTCCACGTAACGGCGGATCCAGCGGACCGCCCAGGCAAGGGCCCAGGTGGCGAACAGGATGAACCCTGGTATCACCGCGGGCACGAGGCGGCGGCTCGCCCACGGCTGGTCAGGGGTGATCGCCGGCCGGTAGAGGAACGTGACGATCGACCAGACGAGGACCATGAGCGGCAGGATCCAGTCCGGTGCCTGCCCGCGCAGGCACTTGCGGATGAGGAGGCCCGCGCCGAGCGTGCCGAGCAGGACGGCCGGGATGCCGATGTACCACCAGACCCAGTGCAGGCTGAGCTCGGCATGGGACGCCTTGACCACGCCGCTGGCGGTCGCCCCGTACGTATGCTGGAGGTGCGGCCGGAGCGCGAACACCGCGATGACGACGAACGCGAGGACCACTGACGCGTTGGCCAGCCAGCCCCACAGCCGGACCAGGCCCGGCTTCCTGTCCCACCGGGGCAGGCCTCGGCGCCGGATGTACAGCGTCACGCCCACAGTGACGATGACTAGGACGATGGTGATCTCCACGAGCGGCTTCACTGAGGACTCGTTCGTCATCATGTACTGCCACGCGAAGACCACCGCGTCGACGGCGCCAAAGGCCACGCCGACGGCGAACCCGGCAGTCAGCGGCAGCGCCTGTGGTTTGCGCAGGACGAAGAGGGCTCCGCAGAAGGGGATCGCGAGCAGGATGTCACTCGCCCCGTCGATCCGCACTAGGACCGTGAGGCCGAACGCGAGGCCGCCGAGCGCGGCGGACGCCCAGGTCGCGGTGCGGACCCAGCGGGCACCCCCCACGACGCTGCCCCCGGCGACGCCGGCGAGCAGCCCGCCGTTCTCACGGTCGCGGAGCGAGTCGAGCACCAGGGCGAGCCCCCCCAGAAACAGGATCTCCGCCAGCGGCTCGCTGTAGCTCGACCTGCTGGTGAACACCTGCGGCAGCGTGACCGCCGCCGCGAGGACCGCCAGGACCGCCCATCGCGCCCCGACCAGCCTGGCGGCCAGGCCGCCGAACGTCAGCAGCGCGAGCGCGCCGAGCACCGGTGAGACCAGCAGCGCGGCGTTGGCGCCGCCCAGCCACATGGCGCCGGCCAGCACCATCGGCAGGCCGGCCATGAACTGCGGCTGGACGGTGTTGCCGACCTGATAGTAGGCGTAGCTCGCGAAGGTCACGGCACCGCCGTGGGTGCCGCCGAACGCCGCCGCGTCCTGCGGAATCGGCAGCGAGCCGTGCCCGGCGATCCAGGTCGCGAACTGGTAGTACGAGCCGGGGTCGCGCAGCACCATGACGAACTGCGAGTGGTACGCGAGCTGGTCCGCGGCGAAGGCGGCCACGATCACCGCCGTGGCGGCCACGGTCCACCAGGGCGTGCCCGCCCGGGCCTTCCCGCTGCTGCCATCCCTGCGTGCCTCGGCCCTGCCTCCATCAGACAGCGGCAGCGCGGGCGCGGTGGATCCGGCCAGGCCGGGCACGGCGCGCAGGCCGTAGAAGAGCACTGGTATCGCGATCAGCACGGACAGCACGAGCACGGGAACCGGCCTGAACCAGCCGGCGAGCAGCAGGACGAACCCGCCGAGCAGCCAGGCCATCGCGCCGAGCGCCGGCAGCACAGAAATCCTGGCGAACAGCAGGCCGACCGTATCGCGGGACTGCACGTCGCTTCCCGCGATGACGTCGGCTCCCGCTGCGCCGGGGCTGACCGCGCCTGCCGTCGCGTCTACGCTCATCGGTCGTACTCCTTCAGGAAAGCATCGCTGTACGCGACCGCGTTGGCGCCCCCGGCGCCGGGCGCGTGCATCACAAGGAAGCCGGCGTCCTCGAACACGGTCACGTAACCGTGAGCGCGGAGCAGGTCGACGCGCTGCACTTGCGCCTTGATGCTGGGGAACGTGAACTGCGGTTGCGTCACGTTGGCGATCACCCAGGGGGTGAAGATCGGGGTTTCCCCGTCGCCGTCCCACACCAAGACGGTGTCGCGGGTGTCGAGCTGCGGGCCGATGTTGTTGACGGCGGCGACGACGACGCCGCTCGGGACGTGCGACGCGGCCGCGGCCTCGGCGGTCGCGGTCGCGTTCCGGTGGTAGAAGGACGCATGGAACATCTGCCCGAACGCGAAGTGCGGTACCAGGGCGATCGAGAAGATGCCGAACACGAGGGCGAAGCTCACCGCGATCTTGCCCGCCAGCCAGTGCGCCCCGTCGGCGAGCCGGGCCCGCGACAGCAACGCCCGGACCCGTGCGTTCCGCGCGATCCGCGTCGCCCGCCACTGGAGCCGCACCGCACCTTGGACCGAGGCGAGCGCGATGGGGACGATGAGGTAGGAGTTGTACTGGTACTCGGTCACCCACCAGTTCCCGAACCTGTTAGCCAGCATCCGCTCGGCCAGCAGCGGGAGGGCTACCCAGACGATCGGCGACAGCAGCGCCAGGAAGATGAACGGGGCGAACAGTTCGATCGTTGTGCGGACCTTGACGTGCGGGGTGATCAGGAGTTTCGCCGAGCTAAGGGGGTGCAAGGCGATGTGCCCGACCGCCTGCGTGACGTTGTTCCCGAGCGCGGTGTAGGCCCAGTAGTAGTTGGCCCGGCCGCCCATGGCGGGGATGAACACCCAGACCGCGACGAACGTGTACACCAGCCCGACGACGACGATCCCCAGGCCGACGAGACGCTGGCGGGGGATGCCCAGACGGCGGGTCACGATGAGGCCGAACCCCATCCCCGCGACGGCGAGGCCCATGTCCTCCTTGACCAGGAGCAGGAATGCCATCGCGACCAGCGCGCCGCGCAGGCGGCCCTTCTGCAGCCGCTCAAGAGCGATCGCGGTGAGCATCGGCGCCCACGCGGCCTCGTGGAAGTTGAACGCGGCGGCCGCCGCGATCGGCCAGCTCAGGCCGTAGGCCACGGACACGGCGTAGGCGGCGATCACGCCCATCCGGCCGCCGCCGACCGCGCGACGGGTGAACACCCAGATCGGCGGGATGGCGAGCGCGAACAGCACGGCCTGGGCGACGAGCAGGTCGCACGGGCTGTTGTAGATCCAGTACAGCGGCGCGAGCAGGGCGTCTATCGGCGAGAAGTGGTCGCCGAGGACCGAGAAGTTCGCGACGCCGAAGTTGTGCAGGCCCTTGGCGATCGAGATGCCGGCCCCGAAGTGCGCGTACGACCGGATCCCCTGATCGAAGATGCCCAGATCGTATGTTGCCACCCGGTACGTGTAGTACATGGTGCAGGAGAAAACGCCGTAGAAAAGCGCGAACAGCGTGGTGAGCACCGCGACCCAGCGCTTGTGCCCGGTCCAGCGCCAGAACGTGAGACGCCTGGCGGTCACGGCCAGCGCGCCGCGCGATCTCGGAGACTCCGCTGCCACTGTCGTGCCAGCGGATACTGCCGTGCCAGCGGATACTGCCGTGCCAGCGGACTCGGGCGCGCTGTCTACCGCGGCGGGCACGCCCCCACTAGCAGCCGCCGTGTCGTTCACGCTGTTCAGCGTGGGTTTAACGGTCACCTTACCCGGCGAGCCTTGCGAGCGAGACCAGGCCGACGCCCTTGCCAGGGAACAGCCGCTGGAGGTGGCGGAACGGCGCGGTCCCCAGCCGGGTCACCGTTCCGGTCAGCGCGGTGGACGGCTGCATGACGCGCCCCGACCCGGCGGTGCGCTCCGAGACCGAGGATGCCGCCGTGCTTGCGGCGGCCAGCCGCCGCCGCCCTATGTAGGCACGGCCCGCCTCCGTCACGGAGTTGAGCGGGTAGCCGTACCGGCGCACTGTGACGTCGCCGAAACCGCAGGAGGTCAGCAGCGCCGCCATGACCTCGGGGTCGTAGCGGCGGAAGTGGCCGACGAGCGTGTCGAACGCGTTGAACCGGTGCTGGTCGGCAGGGACGGAAAGGAGCAGCCATCCGCCCGGGCGGATGCGGCTCGCCCACTGCTTCACCGCCGTCGCGTCGTCCTCGAGGTGCTCGAGCACCTCGAAGGCGCAGACGAGGTCGAACTGCTCGTCGCCAAGATCCTCGGCAGCGACGTTGCGGACTTCGCCGCTCCCCGCCGCGGCGACCCGCCGCTTGGCCACCGTGCAGGACTCCAGGTCCGGCTCGACCCCGACGTAGCGGTAACGCTGCGCGAGCCGGACGCCGTATGCGCCACGCCCGCAGCCGATCTCCAGGACGTCGGTGATGCCAGCCGGCAGCATCCGCTCCACCAGGTCGTAGCGCAACCAGGCGTTCGGTGCCAGCGGGGCGATCGTGTCAACATCCCGGGTCGCCTTTCCCGCTCCCGTGACCATACGGCTCCTCATCGTGAAACGACAGTCGGCGGTCGCGGCGCTGGCCGATTTATCGAGATATCGCGCTGCCGACCCTGGGGCGCACATGGTTGAATACCCTAGTATTCCGATCCGGCCAGTAGGTAATCTTAGCCGAGCCGTTATAATCACGACCCTAGGGGGACCTGACGCCATGCCCCAGCCAGACCGCCCGGCCAGCGTGCGCGCAACGGCCCTGATAGCAGCGACGGGAGCAGCCCCTTGAGCGGTGGCGGTGGCAAGGGCGGGAACGAAGACACCGTTGTCGGGAACGCGGACCCAGGCGATTCGCCTTCCGGCGGCTCGCACCGCGCGGGGCGGGCGCTAGCGAAGAGGCTCCTGGCCGGGAGGATGTTCCGGTACGGGTTCGTCGTCCTGGTGGTCGGCTACGGCGCCTACGCGGTGAGCAAGCAGTGGACGGACATCCAGCACGCGGTTGGCCGCATCGGGCTGCCGATGTCGCTCGCCGCCCTGGTCCTGGTGCTGGCTGCGCTCTTCACCTCGATGCTCTCGTGGCGGGCGCTGCTCACCGGGCTCGGCTCGCCGCTCCCGGTCCCGGTCGCGGCGCGGATCTTCTTCGTCGGCCAGCTCGGCAAGTACCTTCCTGGATCGGTCTGGCCGGTGCTCGCGCAGATGGAGATAGCCACCGCGCACAAGGTGCCGCGGCACCGCACGGCGGGCGCGTCAGTGCTCACGATGCTGATGGCGCTGCTAGCGGGCCTGATCATCGCCATCATCGCGCTGCCGCTTAGCGGCGGCTCCACGCCGTACGAGTGGGCCTTCATTGCCGCGCCGTTCCTGCTGGCCTGCCTGTACCCGAAGGTTCTCAACTGGGGCTTCAGCCGACTGCTCCGACTGGCCAAACGGCCCCCGCTCGACCATCCGATCGGCGGACGCGCGATCGCGATCTCGCTCGGCTGGTCGTTCGCCTCCTGGCTCTGCTACGGCTTCCAGATCTGGTTGCTCGCCATCCGGGTCGGCGCGCCCGTCGCCAAGGCGCTACCGCTGGCGATCGGCGCGTTCGCTTTCGCCTGGTGCGCTGGCTTCCTGGTGGTCTTCGCCCCGGCCGGGGCCGGGGTGCGGGAGGTCATCATGGTGGCGATCCTCGCCCCGGTTGCCGGCAGCGACCCAGCCACCGCGATCGCGCTCGTCTCCCGCGCCGTCACCACAGTCGCCGACCTCGTCGTGGCCGGAGTGGCCACCGCCTACTTGCGCCGCGACCACAGTCGCCGCAGTGCTGGCCCAGAGGGGACGGTCCTCCCTGGGCTCCCCATTGGATTGGCTGACGGCAACCGCGGGCCCGAAGTGCCTGCCGTTACGACACCCGCCCGGAGGGGCTAAAGCACTGGCTCAGGCATGAGGATCCTTCCAGCCGACCCGGATCAGCGGCCCGCATCTGCGTGATCTCGGCTCGCCTGCAGGGCCACGCGCTTCTGCGGGCCAGACAGATCCAAGATTTCCAATCTTTCCGATCGGATTTACTGTATAAATTGGGGCTGAACAGGGTTTCACCATGAGGATCGGGTTCCGCTTTGCCAGCAGACAGCCTCCTCCGGCGCCCGCTGCTTAGCGGCGGGGGAAGGAACGCCGACGAGGCGCGAAGCGACCAGCCCGGGTCGAAGGGAGCCGCGCCGTGGCACCGCAACTGGAGCAGGAGGACGGGGTACTCGCCGCTAACCACGGGCCGAACAACGTGGTCGTCGAGGCGGCGAGCAACGTCGTGCCGCAGCTGACGTCCGGCGACACGGTGCTGCTGCGCGACGGCGACGCAGATCCGCCGCTTTATCCGGACCGGGTCCTCACCTGTACCAGCGACGGAGAGTTCACCTTCCCGACCATCGAAGACCAGGTCTCACGGGTGCGGCTGCTCAAGGATCACGGCTGCGTCACCGTCTACTCCGTCGGGGGTTATCTCGTCATGCGCAAACCGGGGATCAGGAGATGACTGCGGCCGCCACCGCGTCGGAGCGGACAGCCGGCCACGCCATGACAATCCCGGGCGACCTGCCCGGGCTGCTGCTGGCCCGGCTCACCGTGCTGCCCGCGCTGGTAGCGACGTTCTTCCTGCTGTTTGGGTTCCCGCTGCTGCTGATCGGTGAATTCAAGCCCGTCCCGGTCATCGCCGCCACGGCGATCGCGATCGCCATCGGCGTGCCGCTCACCCTCAAACAAGTGCGCGTCCCCATCCGGGACACGCCGACCTGGGCTCTGGTCGCGATCGTCGTGATCGCGATCGGTTTCTGCGCCTACCAGCTGCACCACCGGTCCGACTTCGTCATCGTCACCCGCGACCCGGCCTCGTACGTGCAGTTCGCCACCTGGATCGCCAAGCACGGCAAGCTGCCCATACCCGAGGACCTGTCGGCGTTCGGCGGCGCGCGCGACCTCGTCCAGTTCCAGAGCTCCGCCTTCTTTCAGGTCGGCAACGTGATCGTGCCGCAGTTCATGGCGGGCCTGCCGATGGTGCTCGGAACCGCGTACTGGTGGGGCGGGACGTCCAGCGCGCTGTCCATGGGCCCGCTGCTCGGCGGTGCCGCCGTGCTGACGTTCGGCGGCCTGGCCGCCCGGCTGATCGGCCCGCGCTGGGCGGTCGCGGCGACGCTGGCCCTGGCGGCGTCGTTCCCTGAGATGCTCACCAGCCGGTCAACCTACAGCGAGCCGCTGGCCCAGATCCTGCTGCTCGGCGGCATATGCCTGTTCCTCGACTCGGAGCGAGCCGGCGGCGACCGCGCCAAGCAGGTGCTCGCCGCCGTGGCCGGGCTCGCGCTCGGCATCCTGCTGCTGGTCCGGCTGGACGGTGCCAGCGACACGCTGCCCATCCTGCCCTGGTGCGGGGGACTGCTGCTGGCCCGTCGCCCGCAGGCGATTCCGCTGTTCGTCGGCTTCGTCGTCGGCACGCTCTACGGCTTCGTCGACGGGGTGTTCCTCGCCCGCCCCTACCTGAAGCTCAACATCTCCTCGGTGGAACCGCTGGCGCTGCTGATAGTCGTGCTGATCGTCGGGACGATGGTGACCGTCCTGGCGGTCCAGCGAGGATTCCGGTTCCCCCGGCCGCGCTGGCTGCCCGCCGCGGCGGCTGCCCTGCCCCCGCTGGTTCTGGCGGGCGCGGCGGCGCGGGTAGTCATCGCGCCGCCGGGCATCACCCAGTACGACTACTCGCGCCATGCGCTGGAGTGGATCATCTGGTGGGTCGGCGCGCCCATCGTCCTGGCCGCCACGGCGGGCGCGGCGCTGCTCGCGTACCGGGTGCTGCGCGGTCGGCAGCCGGAGTGGGCGCTGCCGCTGGCGGTGTTCGGGTGGACGATCGTGGTGTTCCTCATCCGCCCGGCCATCACGCCCGACATGCCCTGGGCGAGCAGGAGACTGGTCCCCGCCGTCCTGCCCGGATGCATCCTTCTCGCGGCATGGGGAGCGTCGTGGCTGACCAGGCAGCTCGAGGAACACGACTACGCCGGCCTCCCGGCGAGGCTGTTCGCCGCCTGCTGCGGGGTCGCGCTCGTCGCGGTGCCCGCGTGGATCTCGTTCCAGCCGCACCTAGGCCACGGCGGGCTGCAGCTGCGCGGCCTCACCGAGTCGAACACCTACCGCGGCGAAGTCACCGCGGTGGACGAGATGTGCGCCGCGATACCGCCGGACTCCACCGTCGTGGTCATCGACGGCCCGATCGCCGACCGGCTGCTCGAGAACATCCGGGGCGACTGCGGCGTGCCAGCGGCCCGGCTGCCTGACGTAACCGTCACCAAGGTCAAGCAGGTGATCAAGGACATCGACGGAACCGGGCGGCGTGCCGTCCTGCTCGGTTCCGCCAAAACCGAGTTCAACCCCTACCCAGACGGGACAGTGGAGCAAGTAATGAACCTGCACACTCAGTTCGACGCCCACGACCTGAACGGCGTACCGAGGTCGACCCGGTCCTACTCGATCATCGTGTGGATGTGGGAGAAGGACCGATGAATCCTTTCGTGACCGTCATACTCCCCTGCTACAACGAGGAGGGGCACGTCATCGCCGAGGTGGACCGGATCACGAAGGCGATGGACGACAGCGGCTACAGTTACGAGCTGCTCGCCATCGACGACGGCTCCACCGACCAGACCCTCGCGAGGCTGCGCGAGGCGGCACCGAGCTTTCCGCGCCTGCAGGTGGTCCCGATGCCGCGCAACGGAGGCTCCGGAGCCGTCCGGCGGATCGGTACCCAGCGGGCGCAGGGCGAGATCGTGGTGTGGACCGACGCCGACATGACCTACCCCAACGAGCGGATCCCCGAACTGGTCCGGGTGCTTGAGAAGGACCCGACGGTGGACCAGGTGGTTGGCGCCCGCACCAGCGAGCAGGGCACCTACAAGATCCTCCGCGTGCCGGCCAAGTGGTTCATCCGCAAGTTCGCCGAACGGCTCGCCGGCGCGACGATCCCGGACCTCAACTCGGGGCTGCGCGCGTTCCGCCGCGAGGTGGCGCTGCCGTACCTGCGGCTGCTGCCCGATGGGTTCTCCTGCGTCACCACGATCACGCTGGCGTTCCTGTCCAACAACCACGAGGTCCAGTACGTCCCGATCGACTACGCCCAGCGGGCCGGCAAGTCCAAGTTCAAGTTCGTCTCCGACGTCTACAAGTACATCCTGCAGATCCTGCGGATGACGATGTACTTCAACCCCCTCAAGGTGCTGATGCCGCTGGCCCTGACGCTGCTGGCGATCGGCGGGCTGAAGGCGATCTACGACGTGGTCGACCACCCGGTGCACATCGCCGACGACACCGTGCTGGTCTTCATTACCGGGCTGATCATCGGGTCGCTCGCGCTGCTCGGCGACCTCGTGGTCCGCTCCCGAGCGAATGCATGAGCGGCGCCACCACGGCGTCAGGAGCGAATGCCGCCGAGGCCACGGACCGGGCGCGGTCACGGGCCTCAGCGAGCGCGGCACGGTCCGCGGCGAAACCGGCGAGCGCCTCCGCCAGCGCCTTGGCGTCCCCCGGCGGCACCAGGACAGCCGCATCGCTGAACGCCCTGCGCTGCGGCGCCGTGTCGGAGGTCACGATCGCGCAGCCCGCCGCGGCACCCTGGAAGACCTTATTGGGCACCACGCGGCGGGCCTTGTCGCCGGTGCCGAATATCCCCAGGCACACGTCGTGACCGGCGACCAGCGCGGGCAGCTCCTCGGACGGGATCCAGTCCAGCCAGCGGACCCGGTCGTTGCCCTCGGCTGCCGCGCGGGTGGCGGCGTAGTCCTGCCCGGTGCCGATCATGGTCACCTCGATCTCCTTGCCCGCTAGCAGCGCGAGCGCCTCGCCGATCACCGGCGCGCCCTGCAGCGGCGTGTACAGCCCGTAGAAAACGACGCGCAGCGCGCCCCCCGCGTGATCGGATACGGGCCCGAACCACGCAGACGGGGCCCCGACCGGCACCACCACGGCGCGGTCGCCGTACCGTCCGGGCAGCGTCTCGAGATGCTCAGGGGTGTCGACCGCGACGACGTCCGCGACCCGCAGCGCCGCGGAGTCGATAGCGCGCAGCAGCGCCTTGCGCGGCCCGCCGTCGAGCCCGCGATCCTGGCCGGTGCCGCTGGCGGACACCATATGATCCAGCACGATCGTCGTCCTGGGGAACAGCAGCCGGGCCAGGTGCACATCGAAGTGGCCCAGGTAACCGACGACCACCGCATCAGGCCGCCACCGCGAGCGCCGCGACTTGAGCGCCAGCTCCGCCCACCGGTTCGCCAGCCGGGCGGCCAGCGCCGGAAGCCGCCACGGCTGCGTCAGCAGCTTCACACGGGCCGCGGTATCCAGGCCAAGCGGCGCGTTGCACTCGGCGACGTCGACGCCCCGGTCCCGCAGGCCCTCGGCTATCGTTTTGATCCGCGGGTGCAGCCTGGTGTCATAAGTTCCGAACAGCAGTACGCGCATGCGATACCCCAGTGTTTCGATCGTTATTATCGAGAACCACCGGATGAAGAAAATACTACGGTCCAGGCTCCTCCGCCGGACGTTCCCGCCGGCGGCACTCGGCTACGGCGGGTACGAGATCGCCCGCGAGTGGCAAGAGATTGTCCGTGCGCTGGGGAGGCTCAGCCCGCTCGGCATCGTCGGCATGCTGTTCATCGGGCAGCTCGGCAACTACCTGCCGGGCCCGGTGTGGCCGGTGCACTCAACCGGGGCGGGCGGCCCGGCCTGCCACGGGCCTGCGACTGGAAGGCGGTCACTGGCGCCTTGCGGTCGTCCGGGTAGCGCAGGACACCGCTGTCGACCTCCCGCCGGTTCTCGGCACTTGACCTGGAACGCGACGCCGTCGGCCGGCTCCTCGTGGGCTATGGCGAAGTCGGCGGCCTGCTCGCAGCCGAGCGGGATGTCACCGGACGGATCGGGATGGGTCCGCCAGTCGTGCGCCCGCGGCTGCCTGACGACGGTCACGTCAGCGTTGGTGGCGCCGCGGACCGGGTCGCGCTCGGGGTTGCGCGATATCCTTGGCGGCCACCAGTCGCCGCGCGGTGAGCGCGACCACGTCGGCGGCGACGGTCCTCGCCAGCGCTGATGGCATCCGCATCGCCGTCGGCGAGTCACCGAAGGCGTTCAATCGTTCCGTCGATGGATCCGCCGCGCGATCGGGAGCCTGCCGCGCCGCGGCACCTCCGCCCTCCGCGACGCCTGTCATTGTGTCCGCTTCCTCAGGTCCGTCTCCGCGCCCCGAGAATAACCTGTATTGTCGATCGGGTTAGTTAGAAATATTCAGTTCGCTGGAGAGTGATCATGAGTGTCGCGCCCGTCCGGGTAACTGTGGTCGGGACCGGCTATCTCGGACTGACGCAGGCCGTCTGCATGGCGGACCTCGGGCACGAGGTTCTCGCGATTGACGCGGACCCTAAGAAGCTGGCCCAAGCGGCGGCGGGGAACGCCCCGTTCTTCGAGCCCGGCCTTGAGCCGCTGCTACGGAAGAACCTGGATGCCAAGCGGCTGCGGTTCACCGACTCCTATGCGGAGATCGGCGCCTTCGGCGACGTGCACTTCCTGTGCGTGGGCACGCCCCAACTCGCGGACGGTCAGGCCGACCTGTCTCAGCTGGACGCGGCCGCCGACTCGCTCGCGCCGCGTTTGTCCAGAGAAAGCCTGGTGGTAGGCAAGTCCACGGTGCCGGTTGGCACGGCACGCAGGCTCCTCGCCAGGATCCGGTCCGCTGCCCCGGCAGGTGAGGTGGTCGACCTGGCCTGGAATCCCGAGTTTCTCCGCGAGGGACACGCTATCGCCGACAGCCTCACCCCGGACCGGATCGTGCTCGGCACGCTGGGGCCCTCGGCCGAGAGGCTGCTGCGCGAGGTCTACGCCACGCCGCTGGCAGCCGGGGTACCGCTGCTGGTGACCGGCCTCGAAACAGCCGAACTCGTGAAGGTATCGGCCAACGCTTTCCTTGCCACCAAGATCTCGTTCATCAACATGGTCGCCGAGGTATGCGAGAAGACCGGCGCGGACGTCATCGAGCTCGCCGAGGCCCTCGGGCTCGACGTGCGGATCGGCCGCCAGTTCCTCTCTCCGGGCTTGGGCTTCGGCGGCGGTTGCCTGCCCAAGGACATCCGCGCGTTCAGGGCGGTCGCGTCCCAGCTGGGCGCGGAGTCGCTGTCCACACTGCTTGGCGTGGTCGACCGGGCAAACACCGGCCGCCGGGAGCGGGTGGTGGCGCTGACGCGCGCCGCCGCGCCTGGCGGCTCCCTGAACGGCGCGCGGGTGGCGGTGCTCGGCCTGGCGTTCAAGCCGGGCAGCGACGACATCCGCGACTCGCCAAGTCTGGACGTCTGCGCTCAGCTAGCCGAAGCCGGGGCCATCGTGACCGGTCACGACCCGGTGGCCATCGCCAACGCCGCCAGTGCGTGCCCTGAGCTGCGGTACGCGTCCTCGGCGCTCGAGGCCGCCGAGGACGCCGATGTGCTGCTGCACCTCACCGAGTGGCCGGACTACGGGACGATCGATCCGGCGGCGCTGCGGTCCGTGGTGGCACACCCGGTCCTCGTCGACGCCCGCTGCACACTTGACGCGGCTGTCTGGGCGGACGCTGGCTGGACGGTTTACGCACCCGGCAGGCCTGCCGTTACTCTGGCCCGATCGGGCGACGCTGCGAGATTGTTATCCCTGCTGACGGCCGGCGCGCAGCGCCGGCCGTCAGCAGGGAAGCCTGATCGCACCAACTCCCGGCAGGTGCTCGGACTCTGGTTTGGCGGGCTGATCCTGATCTCGTTGGGAGGACCATCTCGCCTGGCTTCCGCGGTTGGCCGGTTGCCTAGTCCGCGTTTCGGCGTGAATGGGCAGGCGGGCTTCACCATCTGCCATACGCCGTGGCTGCTACGTGGCGTGATCACCTTGAGCGCGGCCTGGTGTGGATCCGCCCGCCGACCGAGATGGAGATTTGCCGTCGGGTGTCGAAGGACCAGCATGCGGTTCACCTGCGCGAGTTCACCGAGACATACGTCCAGGTGGAACTGCATCTCCGGGCTGGCACTGTGGCGCGCGAGATTCAAGCTGGCCTGATCGACGGCGGTCAGGGCGCCGGGGGTTCACCCCGTCAGGCGCGGTGTCCGGCGGGCGAGGGGCCTGGATGGTGCCCCGTCTACCGCCTTTCGGGCCGGCGGGCAGCTTATCTGCGGGCTTGGGGCTTTCATTGGGCCAGGGGTGGGGATGAGTAGGGGTGGCCGGAGGACAATGGATGGCAGTCTGCAGACCAGCTGCCCGGCCGGCAGCGAGCCCAAGGGGATTGCGATGCCGTGGTTTCCGGACTTCATCAGTGCCGCGGAGTTGGCCCGCAGGCAGACTCGCGCCGCAGGTCAGGCTGATCCGGTCGCGCAGTACATCACCGCGCTGAACAAAGGTGACATCCACGCTATGGAGTCTGTGTGGCCGGGCGAGGTGGTGGTCTATGATCCCCGCGCCGGCGAGATCCGCGGCCACAAGCAGCTGCGCCGGTTTGTCAGCCAGAATCAATCCTGGCTGGCCGGACGCCACGCCCGGATCGAGACCGTGGCCTCCACGAGTGCCGGCGGGCGGGCGGTGGTAGAACTGCTGGGGCACCTAGCAGGCGACGGGCCGGAACTGGCCTGGCCGGTGGCGGTCGTCGCCGAATCCCCTGACGACCGGTCGGTGGTGTTCCGCACTTACTGCAGCCAACAGCCGGTCGACGGACGGCGTCACGTTAGGTCTCCCATACTCAGGCCCGGGATCGGCCGCCTTGGTGATGTCGTCGGCCGCTACCAGACGGCGCTAAACGCTGGTGACGCCGACGCGATCGTCGGCACTTTCGCGCCGGACGGGTACTACCGTGAGCCCATCGGCCCGCACCTTGCCCATCGCGGCACCGTCGAACTTCGTTCGTTCTTCACTAGGTGCTTCAGTGCCGGCGGCGGCGTCAGCCTGCAGCACTGCGTCGTGACCGATGACGGCGTGCGCTGCGCGGTGGAGTTCAACTGTCTTCGCTGGGGCAGCCGCGACCTGCCGCCCCAGGCCGGCATCGCGGTCTATGAACGCGGCCAGGATGGGCGACTGGCCGCGGTCCGCATGTACGACGACATAGAAGCACCCATCTCTCTGGTTGACGCGTAACTGGTGGCCGACGAGGCCAGAACGGAGCTGCCGAGATGGCGCATTATGACGTGATCGTGTTCGGCGGAGGGGCGCCGGGGGAGCATTGCGCCGGGGCGCTCGCCGCCCGCGGACTGCGCGTCGCCGTCGTTGAGCGCGAGCTGGTCGGGGGTGAATGCTCCTACTGGGCGTGCATTCCGTCGAAGTCGCTGCTGCGCCCGGGCGAAGCGGTGCATGGCGCACGCGAGGCCGCTGCCAGCGCTCAGGTTGACATCCAAGCGGCGCTGGCCTGGCGGGACTTCATGGTGTCGAACTATTCCGACGCCGGCCAGCAGCAATGGCTGGAAAGCCGTGGCATTGACCTGCTGCGCGGCGCGGGCAAGCTGGCTGGCACGGGCGTGGTGGAAGTCGACGGCGTCCGCCACAGCGCGGAGCACGTCGTCGTGGCGACGGGCGCGGAACCGATCATCCCGCCGGTCCCTGGACTGCGTGACCTTGCGGGCGTCTGGGGTACGCGCGAGGCCACCAGCATGAAGGCCGTCCCGCGGCGCCTGCTCGTCCTGGGCGGCGGGGCCGCGGGAGTGGAGCTTGCGCAGGTCGTGCGGCGCCTGGGCGGCGAGGCAGTGATCATTGAGGGTGCCGAGCGGGTGCTGCCGCGCGAGGCCGCGCTGCTGGGTCAGGCGCTGGGCGAGGCGCTGCGTCAGGACGGGATCGAGCTGGTACTCGGGAAGCGGGCCACCGGGGCACGGCGGGAAGGTGACGATTACGTCCTGGGTTTCGATCACGGCCCTGAGCTTCGGGGCGACCGGCTGCTCGTCGCGACTGGCCGGCGCCCGCGCGTCGCCGGGATCGGCCTGGAAACCGTCGGTGTAACGGCCGACCCCGACCGGGGCATCCCGGTTGACGACTATCTGCGCGCGGGCGAGCGGCTCTGGGCCATCGGGGACGTCAACGGCATCTGGCCGCTCACCCATGTCGGCGAGTACGAGGGCGATGTCGTCGCGGCGAACATCGCCGGCGAGGCGCGTCCGGCGAACTACGAAGCCGTTCCCCGTGTCGCCTACACCGATCCGCAGGCCGCGGCGGTGGGCGCGGCCGAAGCGAAGTACACGGCGACCGCGCTGCTGTCAGAAGAGCCGAAGATCGCCACCTATACCCACGCCTACGCCGAATCCAATGGCTTCCTGACACTGCTCAGCGACGGCCAGCGGCTCACCGGCGCTTACGCCCTCGGGCCAGAGGCCGGCGAGTGGCTTCAGCAGGCCACGCTTGCCATCCGCGCGCACGTCCCGGTCGAGGTGCTGAGCGACATGATCCAGCCCTTCCCCAGCTTCTCCGGGATCTACAACGCGGCACTGACGGCGCTGCACATGCAGATAGCGGACATGCCGCCACCGACCCGGCCGATGGCGGCTCAGGCCGCGAGCCTGTCCCGATGAAACATCGAGCGGCAGTTCACTGCACCGGCGATCACGCGGTCCGGCCGCCGTCGATGTACAGGATCTCTCCGGTGACGTACGGCGCTGATTCCAGGTATAGAACGCCGTCCACGATGTCACTGACCTGGCCCACGCGCCCGAGCGGTGGCAGTTTCCCCGCGAGTGCTTCTGGCGCGTAGGACTCGGCCGGGTGCAGCGGGGTCTGGGTGATGCCCGGTGCGACGGCATTGACGCGAACGCCGCGGGAGGCATACTCGACGGCCAGCGATTTAGTGACTGCGGCGAGGCCGCCCTTGGTCAGCGCGGTCAGCGCGGTCGGCTCCACGGCGTCTGCGTGGGCCGCGATGCTGGCGCTGACATTGACGACATGACCGCCGTGCTGCTTGAGCATCCGGCCGATGGCGCGCTGGGTCAGCCAGAAGAATCCGGCCAGGTTGACACCGGTGACCAGCGCGTAATCCTCGGCGGTGTAGTCCGTGAAGGGCTTGGCGAGAAAGACGCCCGCGTTGTTGACCAGGGTGTCGACGCGGCCGAAGCGATCGAGCGCCTGGCCGATGATCCGGTCGGCAGTGGCCTGTTCGGAGACGTCGCCCTGCACCGTGAGGATGCCCGGGTCCTTCGACGGCTGGATGCTGAGCGAATTCGCCACGACCGCCCAGCCTCGCTGCCGGTACCCGTCGACCAGGCCGGCGCCGATTCCCTGCGAGCCGCCCGTGATGATGGCTACCTTCTGCTCCGTTTCGGTCACGGCTTTCTCCGGTCTCGGCTGCTCACGGCCGCGGGATCGCTCGGGTGCGGCGTGAGCGGCGTGAGTTCCGCCGTCATCCACGGGTCGAGCGGAAGCGCCTTCACAATGGCTTGCATCTCCGCGCTGTCGCCGGCCCGGTACAAGCCTAGAGCGCGCCTGTGACCAGAAAGTGCCCACAGCCGCTCGAGGTGTCCCTGGTCAGCCAGTTCGCGTGCGCGTACGGCCTCGCGCGCCTCGGCCTCTTCCACCGCTTGGCGGGGCGTGCCGTCCGGGATCGTGATCACGAAGGTGGCCAGGAATTCGGTGCCTGACCGGCCTGGCCGGGTGCCCGGGCCCGGGTCGTTGGGGTGCGGCGCGAGCGGCGTCACCTGGTCGGTTCGCCAGATCTTCAATGGCATCGAAGCCAGGGTCTGCTGGAGCTGACCGGCGTCGGCGGCGGCGAACAGGCCGAGACTGCGCCATTCGCCCGGCTGCAGCGGCGGGCGCCACAACCGCACCAGCCGGCCCTCCGCGGCCAGGTCACGCGAATGTGCGGCCTCGCGGGCACGGACATCGTCGACCGCCTGCCCCGGCGTCCCGTCCGGTACATGAGTTGTCATCGTGACGAGGTACTCCATGTTGATCCTCCATCGCTGAGCGGGCCGCCGCCTGCAGGGTTTCACGGCGCCGCTCGACAGCGGTCCGAGCGCTTCCGTCCCGAATCACAGCAGCGAGGTGAGGTCGGCCACGATGTCCGCCGCTGGCTGCGACTTCCTCGCAAGCGCGACGCCTTGCCCGGCCCACATAGACAGCGCTTCGATGTCACCTGTGGTCCCGGTCATCGGCGGCGCCGGCTCGTACCGGACGATTGCTTCGCCCGAGGCAAAGTGTGCGATCACCTCGCCCGCTCCCGGCCGCTGTGCGAGTGGGGGACGGCCTGCGGCCTGCCAGGCATCGGCGGTCGAGTTGCGGAGGGCGCGGTGGGGAGAGTCGGGCCACCCGACCGAGTACAGGTTCGGGTACCGCTGCGGATCGGTTTCGGTCGCGGCTATGAGTCGGTGCCGGTAGTCCTCATGGATCGGCATCTCCTCGGCCAGCAGGAACCGCGTGCCCAGCCACGCGGCCTGGGCGCCCAGGGCGAGCACCGCGGCGACGCCGCGGGCATCGCCGATTCCGCCGGCCGCGATCACCGGCACCGGCGCCACCGCGTCCACCACCGCTGGTACAAGTGGAAGTGTCGCGACGGTACCCCACACGTGCCCGCCGGCCTCCCAGCCCTGCGCGACGACCACGTCCACACCGGACGCGACGGCCCGCCGTGCTTCCTCGGCCGTGCCGACCGTGTGCAGGACAATCCCCCCGGCGTCGTGGACCTGCTCGATGTAGCCGCTGGGATCACCCAGGAAAAACGACACGATCCGCAAGCCGGCGTCGAGGGCCTGGTCAAGGCGATGGTGCCGATCTTCAGTGAGTACGAGGTTGCCGGAAAACGGCTGCGCGGTCAGCGCCGCCGTCTCCCGGACCACGGCTCCGACGTCGTCCGACCACGTCAGGGTCAGCATGCCGAGCGCGCCGGCATTCGAGACCGCCGCGGCCAGCCGGGGAACCGCAACCATGGGCGCCAGGACTATCGGCTGTTCAATCCCGAGCAGCTCGCACACCGGGGTGCGCATCGCGTTCACCCCTTGTCCGGCTCGACGTACGAGGTCGGCGCCGACGCCGGGGACCGCCGGTCCCAGCCGTGAAACTTCGAGTAGTCGCCGGCGTCCCAGGCTTCACGAAGACCCGGGGTGCTGAGATCCCAATCCGGGCGGATCTCGCTGGTGGCGGCGCGCAGGTCATGCCACAGGTCGTAGAACGACGGGCGGCCCCAGAACCAGTAGCCGTTGTAGACGCTGTGGATGACCAGCCCCGGCTTGAGCACCAGCGTGTGCGGGATCATGGGGTTGTGCTCGGGGTCGGTGTACTCGGCGATGTCGAGGTCCTGCTGGACGGTCCGGCCGGGATCGGACAGGAAGGTCCACTGGGCGCCCACCGAGGCGCGGAACTCCTGCAGGGTGTGATGGTCGTCGGTGGCGATGGTGGCGACCTGGGTGTAGGCCACCGCGATCTTTGGGTAGTTGGCCGCCAACTCCAGGTGCTGCTGGTGCTCTTTCGGGCAGTAGTTGCCGCGCGCCAGGGTGAGGATCAGCGGATCGCGGCCCTGAAGCTCGCTCAGCGTGCGGACGGTGCCGGTGTGGTCGGGCAGCGCATAATCGGGGAAGATGCCGCCGGGGACGATGTCGGAACGCACGCGATGGCCGCCTCTCATCCGTCGCGACGAGCGTCGCCCCGACGGTGCTCGTGTCGGTTTGCCCCAAGGACCTGTCCGTTACCAGGACACGCCTGTGTGCCTGCCGATAGGGGTGCCCGTCAGGGCTCATGTCCACACGTCCGGCTCGGAGCCGGCGGCAGGAGCGTGCCATGGATCAGGCCGCCGGGAGCCGTGGGCGTACTCTGGCCATGCGGCGGGGCAACCCATACGCCCCGCATCCGTCGGAAGCGTGGCGGAAACCCAAACCGGCGGAGGTGCCAGATGGCCGAGTTCCCACCGCCCTCAGAGGACATTGTGCTGGCCCACTTCATCGTCTCAGACGATGTGGAGCGCTCCCGGCGCTTCTACACCGACGTTCTCGGCGGCCGGGTAGCCTTCTCTGGCCCCGGAGGGCTGACCTACGTCGCGCTATCCAACTGCTGGATCATCATCAATGTCGGCGGAGGCCCGACCGATGACAAGCCCACCGTCACCCTGCAGACGCCACGCGACCCCGACCGGGTCAGCAGCTTCCTCAACATCCGGGTCAAAGACATCGAGGCCGTGTACGCCGAATGGAGCGCCCGGGGCGCTCAATTCCTGACGCCGCCGAAACAGCACGAGTTTGAGAAGCGCTGTTACATCCGCGATCCCGACGGTCATCTGATCGAGGTGGGGCAAACCACGGACCCACAGGGCGACTGGTCACCCGCTGACTGGCCATCGAGTACAAGCCGAGGGGAGTCCGGGTGAGGAGGTTCCGGTCGTGACCACCGCGGTCATCGGCACTGGAGGGATCGGATCGGTCATCGCCCGCCACCTCGCCTCGGGCGGCGAGACCCTGCTGCTCTCGAGCACCAACAAGGAGTCGGCACGAACACTGGCGGCACAGATCGGCCGGGCTGCGGTCGTCGCCGCCGGCAACCGCGACGTGTTGCAAGGCGTCGATGCCGTCGTCCTCGCGCTGCGGTTTACCGTACTGAAGGCCGTCATAGACGAGATCGCCGACTCGCTAGCCGGCAAGCTCGTGGTCGTTCCGAGCAACCCGCTCAGCACCGACGCGCAAGGTAACGTCTCACGCATCCTGCCGGAAGGGCAATCCTCTGGGAAGGTCGTGGCCGGGTGGTTGCCGGCGGGGACCCACTTGGCCATGGCGTTTGGAACCCTGTCGGCCGATCTCTTCGAGTCCTCCAGTAACCGGTCGCCGGAGTCGGCGGTCCTGTTCTACGTGACCGACGACGACCGTGCGGGCGAGGAAGTCGAGCGGTTGATCCGGGCGGCCGGCTTCGAGCCGGTGAAGGCCGGCAGGCTCGAGCAGTCGGGCCGACTCGAGGTGGGCGGCGACCT
>NZ_JASIAL010000503.1:0-2787 GCF_030042015.1 Trebonia sp.
TCGCGGCGTGGGGTGGCCGGGAGATGTCCACCGAGGGGGACAGCTTCTTCGTCGTGTTCGAGTCGGCGAGCGACGCGGTGGGCTGCGCCGTGGCGGCCCAGCGGGCCCTGGCCGGGCATGAGTGGCCGGGCGGCGTGGCGGTGCGGGTCCGGATGGGCCTGCATTCGGGGGAGCCGGCCAACAGCGACGGCAACTACATCGGCATGGATGTGCACCGGGCGGCGCGGATCGCCTCGGCTGCGCACGGGGGCCAGGTGGTGCTGTCGGAGGCGACGCGGCTGCTGGCGGCGCCCCGGCTGCCGGCCGGGGTGTCGGTGCGGGACCTGGGGTTTCACCGGCTGAAGGACATCAAGGCGCCAGAGCGGATCTACCAGCTGGCCGGGCCGGGGTTGCGGGCGGACTTCCCGCCGCTGAAGAGCCTGGGCACGCAG
Source organism: Trebonia sp. (assembly GCF_030042015.1). Classification (GTDB taxonomy): domain Bacteria; phylum Actinomycetota; class Actinomycetes; order Streptosporangiales; family Streptosporangiaceae; genus Trebonia. The sequence goes on from NZ_JASIAL010000503.1 coordinate 432, forward strand.
GCGAGCCTGCCGGCGCCGGCCACGCCGCTTGTCGGCCGAGAGGGCGACCTGGAGCGGCTGTGCGCCGCCCTCGCCGCGCCGGAGGTCCGGCTGGTCACGCTCACCGGCACCGGCGGGGTCGGCAAGACACGGCTGGCCCTGGCGGCCGCCGCGGCGCTTGGGCAGGCCTTCGCGTACGGCGTGTTCTTTGTCGCGCTGGCTGCCGTTCGCGACGCCGAGGTGATGTGGAAGACGCTGGCCGGCAGCCTGGACGTCAGCGTGGACGGCCAGCCCGCGGACGCCGTGACCGGCTACCTGGCCGGGCGCCGGGCGCTGCTTGTGCTGGACAACCTCGAGCAGCTCGACGGGGCCGCCGCGGTGGTGGCGGCGCTGCTTGAGGCTGCCCCTGGCCCGGTGCTGCTTGCCACGTCCCGGCGGCCACTGCATGTCCCTGGCGAGCATGAGTTCCCCGTGCCCGCGCTTGAGGTGCCCGGCCCGGCGGGCGTGCACGAGGTGGCGGCTTGCTCCGCGGCCCGGCTGTTCGCCCAGCAGGCGGGCATGGTCCGGCCCGGTTTCGCGGTCACCGCGGACAACGCCGCCGACATCGCGGCGATCTGCCGCCGCCTGGACGGGCTGCCGCTTGCCATCGAGCTGGCCGCGGCCCGGGTCAAGCTGCTATCACCCAGGGCCCTGCTGGCCCGCCTCGGGCACAGCCTCGGCCTGGCCGCGGCGGCGGCCGAGGCCGGGCGGCCGCTGCGGCAGCAGACCCTGCGCGACACCGTGGCCTGGAGCTACGACCTGCTCGCCCCGGGCGCGGCGCAGGTGTTCCGCCGGATGAGCGTGTTCGCCGGCGGATGCGACCTGAACGCGCTGGCCGCGGTGGCCGCGACCGGCGGCGACCCAGCCGGTTCCGACCCGCTGGAGCTGGTCGCCGGGCTGCAGGACGTCAGCCTGATCACGGTGACCGAGGGCAGCGACGGCGAGCCGAGAATGGGCATGCTTGAGACGATCCGCGACTACGCCCTGGAGCGCCTCGAGCAGGACGACGACGTGGACGGCACGCGGCGCCGGCACGCCGGGCACTACGCGGCCGTCGCCGAACGAGAACACGACCAGCTCGACGGCCCTGGGCAGCTGACCGCCCTCGACCGGCTGGAGGCCGACCTTGACAACATGCGTGCCGCGCTCGCCTGGTCGCTGGAGTCCCCGGCCGCAGCCGGGGCCGGCCAGGGCGAGCGGGCCGTCATCGGCCTGCGGCTGGTCCAGGCGCTGACCCTGTTCTGGTACCAGCGCGGCCACGCTACCGAGGGGCGGCGATGGTTGCAGCGGGCCATGGACCAGGTCCGCGCCGATGGCGGGGAACCGCTGGCGCGGGTGGCGCACGGGCTCGGGGTGCTGCTGGACACGCAGGGCGAGCCGGACGCGGCACGCCGGCTCTTCGAGCGCAGCCTGGCCATCTGGCGCGAGCTTGGCGACCGGGACCTGCAGGCGAGGGAACTGAGCAGCCTTGGCATCACCCTTCACCACCTCGGCGACCCGCAGGCCGCGCGGCCCTTGCTTGAGGAAAGCATCGCGATCGCCCGCGAGATCGGCAACAACGTCCGGCTGGCCGCGGCGCTGACTAACCTCGGCCAGCTGGAAAGCGCCGTCGGCGACTTCGACCGGGCCACCGAGGCCCTGCAGGAGGCGCTCACGCTCGACTCCGAGCAGGGCGACATCCTCGGCGTGGCCCTCGACCGGCAGTCTCTGGCGCTGGTCAGCCTCCGCGCGGGTCGTCCGGGCGAAGCCCGCAACCTGCTCTCCGGCACGTTCGACTACGTCGCCAGCTCCGGCAACACCTCCCTTCTCGCGAACATCCTGGAACTGTCGGCCGCCATCACCGCCGCACTCCGCGACCCCTTGCGGGCGGCCCGCCTAATGGGGGCCGCGGACGCCATCCGCAAGCAGTGGGGCATGCGGCGAACCGATCTGGAGGCCGCCAGGATGGAGCAGTACCTGGCCCCCGCGCGCGCTGCCGTCAGCTCCCAGGCCTGGGCCGCGGAACTGGCCGCTGGCCTGGCGCTGACCCAGCAGGAAGCGGTCGTGCTGCTGATCTCGCCCGGCCAGGCACACGACACGCCGGCAGAGCAGTCAGCCCTTGGTGAGGGCGCGTGAGGCACGGGCGCGCGGCGGGCAGTTGCGATCGGTCAGCCGCGTCCAGTCGTAGGAGCAGGTGCCGCACCGCGCCGGTGGTGAGCGTTACTACGGAAGGTAGTAACATGTCGTCCGTGAGCGGTGCACTTCCTACGACGATCATCGTCGCCGGTCTCGCGCTGGCCGGGTATGCGCTGCTGATGACCGCCCTCAACCGGCGAATGGGCCTTGTCCTGCTCGTCGC
>NZ_JASIAL010000091.1:0-26427 GCF_030042015.1 Trebonia sp.
CCGACGCCAACGCCAACGCCAACGCCGGTCCGGCCGCTGCCGACGCGCGCCGTGCGCCCGCCCCGCCCAGCGTGACGCCGGTGGCCGTGGCCCGGGTCCCGGCCCATGGTTCCCGGCGCACCCGGCCCCCCAGGGTGGTGGTCCTCGCCGCGCTTATCGCCGTGGCGCTAGTCGTCCTCGCCACCGTGGTCGCGCTCGTCTCCTGAACCTCCTGAGCGGGAGTCGATGTCGCCAGGCGGCAGGGCAGCACCATTCGCGGCGCTGCTCGCGACGCCGTTGCCCGGGGCAACCTGGCCGGGAACGCCGATCCCGGCCGCCGTCAGCGCCGCTGCCGCGCGCTGGCCGGCCGCCATGGCGGCGGCCGCCGCGGCAGGGGTGACCGCGGCGCCCTCGCTCGCGCCCTCGTCAACGGCGACGGCATCGGCGACCACCGGTTCGGCCGCGCCGGAAACCCCGCCGGCCGGCCCATCCCCGGCTGCCGCTCCGCTGAACGCCGATGTCACCGCCTTCAGCGCGGTCGTCACCTCGCTGGGGATGACCCAGAACGTGTTGCCTGCCCCCTGGGCTAGCTGCGGCAGTGTCTGCAGGTACTGGTAGGCGAGCAGCTTCGGATCGGGGTCGTTGCGGTGGATCGACTGGAACACGTGCGAGATCGCCTGCGCCTGGCCTTCTGCGCGCAAGATGGCCGCCTGCTTGTCGCCCTCGGCGCGCAAGATGGCGCCCTGCTTGTCGCCGTCGGCGGTCAGGATCGCGGACTGCCTGGTCCCCTCGGCGGTGAGGATCGCGGCGCGCTTCTCGCGCTCGGCGCGCATCTGCTTCTCCATCGCGTCCTTGACCGACTTCGGCGGGTCGATCGCCTTGATCTCCACGCGGGTGACGCGGATCCCCCACTTACCCGACGCATCGTCGAGAACCCCGCGCAGCAGCGTGTTGATCTTGTCGCGCGACGTCAGTGTCTGCTCCAGGTCCATCGACCCGATCACGCTGCGCAGCATCGTGGCGGTGAGCTGCTCGATCGCCTGGATGTAGTTGACAATCTCGTAGTCCGCCGCCTTCGGGTCCGTCACCTGGAAGAACAGCACGGTGTCGATCTGCACGACCAGGTTGTCCTCGGTGATCACCGGCTGCCCCGCGAACGAGACCACCTGCTCCCGCAGGTCGATCAGGGGCTTGACCCGGTCCACGAACGGGATGATGAAGTTCATCCCTGGCTCGAGCGTCTTTCTGTAGCGCCCGAAGCGCTCGACGTTCCGCGCGCGCGCCTGCGGAACGATGCGGATCGACCGCATCACCGTCACCAGGACGACGAGGGCGATGACCACGGCAATGATGATCTCCGCGAGGATTACGGCCATGGCTACTCCCGGGGGTAAACGAGGGCGGTAGCGCCCTCGATCTGCATGACATCGACCATGTGGCCGACGGGGATGACGAGGGTCTCGTCGTAGGAGCGCGCCGACCACACCTCACCGCCGATGCGGACTCGCCCGCTCTGCCCGGTGACCTCTTCGAGCACGCTGGCGGACCGCCCGACGAGGGCGGCCGGGCCGGTCTTGAGCAGCGGGGGCTGCTTGATATGACGCCTTGCGATCGGAAGGACGAAGCCGAGCCCCGCCCCCGACGCCACCACGAACGCGAGCAACTGGAAGGGCAGCGCGACATGCAGCGCACCAACCCCGGCGGCCACCAGCGCGCCCACCGCGATGATGCCAAGCGCGAACGTGGTGGTCATCAGCTCGGCCACGCCGAGCACCGCCGCCACGATCAGCCAGACGATCCATGCCAGCATGGCCGCTCCGCAGGCGAACTTCCCGAGCGGCGCCCGTGCGCCGCAAAAGCCGTTGGCCCGGGCAAAATGCTCGTGCCTTGCTACCAAGGGTAACCTGCTCCGCTAACGTCGCACCAGCAGGACTCACGGCCGCCGCCCGCCGAAATAAAGGTGGTCGAACCGGGGCAATTGTCCGGCTGCGACCGTCCGCACGGCCCCGCCCGCCTACACTCGTATGGGGGGCGAGTGCCACAGGCTGGTTCCAGACGCCGACCAGTCGGTGCTCAACATGCGCAGCGGATGGCCGCCGCTGCCACGCCGAGCAGGTCAGTGTCCAGGAGGTACCGGGTGAATCGTCGGGACAGCGGACCCGGCCGGGGCACGCAGAGCCGGGCCGCGGACGGCGGGTATCCCGATGGCGACGGCTACGCGGACGGTTACGGGTACGACGCGTACCTGGACGCGGGCGCCTATTCCGTCGACCCCGGTTACCGTGCCTACGCTGGGGGAAGCCCCCGCTCGGCAGAATTCCCCGCCGGCCCGCCGCGCTCGCGCCCGGACCGAACCTCGCCGCCCCGCCCGGGGTTCCCGCCCCGGCCGTCCCGGCAGGGGGGACCACGAGAGCAGTTCGCCTACGCCCGCCCGTGGCAGGGGGCCGCCACGGAGGACGCACCGCCAGGCCCCGGCCGGCCGAGGCCGCGCCCGGCCGCGGGCCGGTACCGGCCGATGGGCGCGAACCGTCCGCGCCCCCCCGCGGCCGATTCGGCTTTCATCCCGAACGAACCGTGGGTTCCCGGAGGTGCCCGCCCCACTCCCCCGCGTGGCCCGCGCCCGCGACCGCAAACTAGCGGGTTCCACGGTCCGCAGCCGGGCGGGGGCGCCCCGAGCGCCGACGGGCAAGACCCCTGGCAGCCAGCGGGGTGGCCTGGCCGGCCTGACGCCGGGTTCGGGCCAGGGCAGCCGGGCCAGGGGCAGCAGTACGGGCCGGGGACGCCCCACTACGGACCTGGGCACCACGGATCCGCCCAGCATGAGCCCGGCCACTACGGACAGGGACAGTACGGCCCCGGGCAGCCGGGTGCTGAGCAGTACGGCCCCGGGCAGCCGGGTTCTGCGCAGTACGGCCCCGGGCAGAGCTGGCCGGGGCAGCCCGGTTCTGAGCACTACGGCCCGGGGCAGTACGTGCGGGGCCGCCAGTACGGCCCTGGTCAGTACGGCCCTGGGCAGTACGGACCGGGGGCGGGTCCCTATGGTCCCGCTGCACAGCCCCATCCTGGCGCGGACCCGTACGCTCCTGGCGGCTACCGGTACGGCCGGGGAGCCGGCCACTTCGGCCAGGAGCCCGACCCGCGGGGACGCGGCGCGCCAGGTCCGGGGTACGGCCAGCCGCCGAGGGATTGGGCTGGTCCCGGGCCGATGGGACCGGGGCAGGCGGGTCCCGGGCAGCCAGGCGGCGGCCCCGGCTACTACCCTCCCGGCCAGTACGGGCCGGGACAGCCCGGTCCTGACCAGTACCGCCAGCGCCCCGACAGGGCGGGCACCGGCCGATGGGAACCCGGCGGGGACCAGGGATCCGGCTGGCCGGGGCCGGGGCCGGGGCCGGGTCAGCGGTCAGGCCAGGAGCAGCGGCGGCCTGGCAGCGGACGGCTCGGCGAGCCCTCGCCCGGCGGCGCCACGCACCCCGGCCCCCATGACACCGGCGCGTGGCAGAACGCGGGCCCGCTCATCAGGCAACGCGACAGCGCGCTGCCCGATCCGCCGCCGACCGGCAAGGGCGCGATCGCCTCGATAGAAGCGGACAACGTCGCCGCGTTCGCCCGCGACTTGCGCGTGCTGCGCTCCAAGGCCGGGCTTGACTATCCCGAGATGGCGGAGAAGTCGCACTACACGATGCGGACGCTGGCCTCGGCGGCGGGCGGGCTCAGGCTGCCCACGCTGCCGGTGCTCATCGCCTACGTCAAGTCCTGCGGCGGCGATGCCGCCGAGTGGGAAGAGCGCTGGGGGAAGCTGATCAGGTCAGGGAAGAAGGGCCAGGTCGCGTTGCCTGCCGGCGGCTCGGGCGCGTCCCACGGCGAGTCCGGCGGCACCGCCGGCGGACTGCCCGCCGAGGGTCGCGGCGGCTACGGCACGCCGGGCTTTCCAGGTGCCGGCCCGGACCCGCAGGGCCCGCCCAGTTCCGGCGAGGTCTACGTCATCACGTCAGCCCCGCCACGCGACGACCGCTGGTAGGAGCCGGCCCACTCCTGCCCGGTCGCTACGTGCCGTTCATGCGACTTCGCACACTCTGTGACCTTTTGCGGGTCCGTTTTGGGCGATTTGTCCATGCAAGGAGTGTGCGAAGTGGACGGGAGGGGCCTGTGTGACGGAGGATGCTTGCGCCGGAGGTGCTGGGGCGCCGCAAGTGACGGCGGGTGCTCGCGGGGGACGCGCGACCGCGGGGGACGGGGACGCGCGGCCGCCGGGGGACACGCGCGGGCGCGGGGGCGTGACCTTGGCATGAAAGAATTAGCAGCGTGCTGCCTGCGGACAATCACGTACACACGGAATGGTCGTACGACACCTCGCATGAGGCGTCGATGACCCGCAGTTGCGAGCAGGCCCTGGCCATCGGGCTGCCGGCGATCGCGTTCACTGAGCACCTGGAGTTCACCGCCGGCCGCGAGGGCGACGCGATCGCCGGCGTCGCGACCGACGCGCGCTGGTGGAGCCGGATCAAGCCGCTGGACGTCACCGGCTACCTTGCCGCCGTGCAGGAGTGCCGGGAGCGCTTTCCTGAGCTGCGCATCCTGTCTGGCGTCGAGGCCGGGGAGGCGCACCTGTTCGCGGCGAGCGCGGGCGCGATCGTGCGCGGCCGGGCCTTCGACCGCGTGCTCGGGTCGGTGCACGCCGTCCCCTACAAGGGAAAGCTCGTGGCGGCCGACGCGCTGTTCGGCTCGATGCCCGACCACGACGTGATGGGGTACTACTTCGCGGAGATCCTGCGGCTGATCGAGGACAGCGACCTGTTCGAGGTGCTCGCGCACGTCGACTTTCCCCGCCGCTACTGGCCTAAGGGGCCGCACCTGTTCAGGGAGGAGGACTTCGAGGAGGAGTACCGGTGGGTAATGCGGGCGCTCGCGCAGACCGGGCGGGTGCTCGAGATCAACACGAAGACCCCGCTGGCTTCGGTCGCCATGGTGCAGTGGTGGCGGGCCGAGGGCGGGACGGCGGTGTCGTTCGGCAGCGACGCGCACCTGCCGCGGCGGGTCGGCGACCGCTTCAAGCTCGCGGTCGACGTGGTCGAGGCCGCGGGCTTCAAGGCCGGCCGCGACCCCTACGATTTCTGGCGGGTCTGAACAGGCGCCACCTGGCGTTCGGGATAAAAAATGAAAGTCCGGATCGGAATCTCCCTCGGTGCCAGCGCGGAGCCGTCCCGCTTCGCCGCGGCCGTCGACCTGCTCGAGGCGGCCGGGATCGACTCGCTCTGGGTGCCCGAGCACGTGTACGGGCCGACGGTCGAGCCGTTCACCGCGATCGCGTTCGCGCTGGCCCGGACGCGGCGGCTGAAGGCGGGCAGCGGGATCTCCGTGCTGCCCGGACGGCACCCGGTGCTCGTGGCCAAGCAGCTCGCGTCGCTGGCGGGGCTCGCGCCGGGGCGGGTGCTGCCGGTGTTCGGGTTGCGGCCCGCGGCCGCCGCCGAGCGGGACCTGTTCCCCGTGCCGGCCGGGGAGCGGGCGGCGGTTTTCGACGAGGCGCTCGTCCTGCTGCGGCAGCTGCTGACGTCGTCTTCGGTGTCGTTCACCGGGCGGTTCTTTTCGGTGTCGGGCGCGTCGGTGGGGCCGCCGCCTGGCAAGCCGCTTGACATCTGGCTTGGCGGGTCCGCGCCCGCCGGGCTGCGGCGGGTGGGGCGGCTCGCGGACGGCTGGCTCGGGTCGCTGCTCACCCCGGCCGAGGCCGCCGCCGCGGTGCGCGTCATCCAGGACGCCGCGGCCGGGGCGGGGCGGGAGGTGGACCCCGACCACTTCGGGATCAGCCTGCCGGTCGCGCTGCCCGGGCTTGACGGGCTGCCGGCCGGGCTGCTCGCCTCGATCGGGCAGCGGCGGCCGGGGACGGACCCCGGGTCGCTCGTCCTTGACGGGTGGGCCGGCGCCCGCCGCGGAATCGAGGCGTACGTGGCCGCCGGGCTGAGCAAGTTCGTCGTCCGGCCGGCGTCCGGCGCTGATTCGGCCGGGTCGTTCGAGTCATTCGTCGCCGGCTTCGCCCGCGAGCTTGTGCCCCTGCAGACCTGAGCCGCCTCGCGTGGCGACGGCTAGCCGGTGAACACGTCCGTGCCGAACGACTTCACCTGCGGCATCGCCGCGTCGCCCAGGTGCGACAGGCCGAAGATGTCCTCGATCGTGCGCAGCATCGAGTAGTCGTTGTAGTCCACGGCCGACACCGTGCCCGGCCTGATGAACGGGGACAGCGCCACCAGCCCGACGTCGCCGCCGCCTGGCCCGCCGATGCCGGGCAGCGGGGTGTTCGGGTGCGAGGAGCTGACCCCGCTCGACTCCCCGCAGCACGCCGCGTCCGTGCTGCCCTCGTCGAACGTGATCAGGATCAGTCCGCCGTCCTTGTAGGCGGGCGAGGCCATGATCAGCGGCACCCAGTGGGCCAGGAACTTGTCGATCTGCGGCAGCCCGCCGGGCTGGCCGGTCACGCAGGGCACGTCGTGCCCGTCGTCGCACAGGTTGGGCGTGATCCACGAGAACGCCGGCGTGCTCGCGGCGGCCGACAGGTCGGACGGCAGCGGCCGCAGCGACAGGACGTGCGCCGCGCAGTACTTGACGTTCGCGGTCACCGAACGGAAGAACATGAACCCCTCGTGCCGCGCCGCGTACTGGTCGGTCTTGGTCGCGTCCTCGGTGTGATCGGCCCCCCACGTGGCCGGGTGCCCGCACGCCGGGCCCTGCGCGGTGGCCACCGTCCGGTCGCGGGCCGGGTCGTTCCCCATGTCCTCCAGGTACGCCTTCCAGGTCAGCCCCGCGTCCGACAGCTGGTTGCCCAGCGTCGGGACCGACGCGGGGAAGACGCACCCGCCTTCGGGTGCGAGCACCTGGTGGTAGGGGCCCACGATGTCGTCGGGCAGCGGCACCCAGACCGGGCAGTCCGCCTGGGTGAGCACGTTGGGCGCCTGGCCGGAGATCTGCGCGATGTAGTTGTCCGCGCTGTTGTGCCCGATCGCGTAGAAGTTCGTCAGCAGCGCGCCCTCGCTTGGCAGCGTCCGCGCCAGGTACGGGTCGGCCGCCGAGTCGCCGAAGCTCTGCGTGTACCCCTCGTTCTCAAGCTCGATGACCCACACGTGCCTGATGTCCGACAGCCGGAACGCCTCGTGCGCCGCGGCGGGCGCGGGCGCCGCCGGCTGCGCGGCGGCGCCCCCCGCCAGCGCCACGGCCAAGGCGACCGCCGCCGCGCCGGCGACCGCCAGCCGGCCCCAGGGCAGAACAACGCGCATCGGTGACCCCCACGCGGAAAAATCGGCGATGCCAACCGATAGCGTCGCATACGCGCGCGCCCAGCCCAAGGGGCCACGATGTCCGATTTCCGCTAGAGTCACCCCGTGGCGGGTGGCACAGTGGTAACCGTGATGGACGACCAGCAGCGCTACCAGGCCGCGGCCAGCAAGGACGCGCGGTTCGACGGGGTGTTCTTCACCGCCGTGCTCAGCACGGGCATCTACTGCCGCCCGTCCTGCCCGGCCATCACGCCGAAGCAGGCGAACGTCCGGTTCTACTCGACGGCCGCGGCCGCGCAGGAGGCCGGATTCCGCGCCTGCAAGCGATGCCGCCCGGACGCGTCCCCGGGCTCGCCGGAATGGAACATCCGCGCGGACGTCACCGCCCGCGCGATGCGGCTGATCGCCGACGGCATCGTGGACCGCGCGGGGGTCGGCGGCCTGGCCAGCCAGCTGGGCTACGAGCAGCGCCAGGTCCGCCGCCTGCTGACGGGGGAACTCGGCGCCGGCCCGCTCGCGCTCGCGCGGGCGCAGCGGGCGCAGACCGCCCGGATCCTGGCCGAGACGACCAAGCTGCCGATGGGCGACATCGCGTTCGCGGCCGGCTTCGCCAGCATCCGCCAGTTCAACGCGACGATGCTGGCGGTCTTCGACACGCCGCCGACCCTGCTGCGCGAGCGCGCGGCCAGGCACGCCGCGCCCGCGCCGCCTGGCGTGATACGCCTGCGCCTGCCGTACCGGCCGCCGATCGACATCGGCCGGATGTTCGGCTTCCTCGCCGCGCGCGCGATCCCCGGGGTGGAAGAGGTGACCGCCGGCGCATACAGGAGGACAATCGCTCTCCCGAACGGTCCCGGCATCCTCTCGCTGCGCCCGGCTCCCGCGGCGAGCTTCGTGGAGTGCGATCTTGAGCTTGATGACCTGCGTGACGTCACCGCCGCGGTGCAGCGGTGCCGGCGCCTGCTCGACCTGGACGCGGACCCGGTCGCCGTCTCGTGTTGCCTGGCCCGCGACAGCGTCCTCGGACCGCTGGCGCGGGCCTGCCCGGGACGGCGCTCGCCCGGGCACGTGGACGGCGGCGAGGTCGCGCTGCGGGCCGTCCTCGGCCAGCAGGTCTCCGTCGCCGCCGCGCGGCGGCTCGGGGCGCGGCTGGCCGCCGAATACGGCAAGCCGCTGTCGGCACCCAGCGGGTCGCTGACGCACTTGTTCCCTGACGCGGCGACGATCGCCGCGGCGGACCCCGCCGCGCTGCCGGTGCCGCGCTCTCGCGCCGCGGCGCTCGTCGGACTGGCCGCGGCGCTCGCGGCCGGGGACATCCGGCTGCACCCGGGCGCGGACCGCGACCAGGCGACCGCCAGGCTGCTCGCGCTGCCGGGCATCGGCCCGTGGACCGCGTCCTACATCCGGATGCGCGCGCTGTCCGACCCCGACACGTTCCTGCCGTCGGACGCGGGCGCGGTGCGGGCACTGCGCCGGCTCGGTGCCGACGGCGGCGGCGCCGGCGGCGCCGCGGAGGCGGCGGAGCGCTGGCACCCGTGGCGCTCCTACGCGCTGCACCACCTGTGGGCTTACATCGAACAACCGACACCGCAAGGGGCAACCTCACCATGATCACCCCGTTCCTGCCGGCCGACGTGGTTCCCGCCGCGCCGACCGAATACGACGTCATCGACTCCCCCGTGGGCCGGCTGCTGCTGACCGGCGGCGACCGCGCGCTGAGCGGGCTGTACCTGCTGGACGCGGGCGAGCATTCCGCCGCGATCCGGCCAGGGTGGATCCGCCGCCGCGGCGGGTTCGCCGCGGCGGCCGAGCAGCTCGCCGGGTACTTCGCCGGCGAGCGCACCGAGTTCGACCTGCCGCTCGCGCCGCGCGGCACGCGGTTCTCCCTCGCCGTGTGGGAAGAACTCGCCGGCATCCCCTACGGCAAGACGGTCAGTTACGGGCAGATCGCCGCCGCGCTCGGCAAGTCCCCGGTGGCCGCGCGCGCGGTCGGGCTGGCCAACGGGCGCAACCCGATCTCGATCATCCTGCCCTGCCACCGCGTGATCGGCGCGGACGGATCGCTGACCGGCTACGGCTGGGGCCTGGACTGCAAGGAGTGGCTGCTGCGCCACGAAGGCGCGCTGGGCGCGCAGGCGTCGGCCGCGCAGGCCGCGCTCTGGTGACGCCGTCAGGTGCGCGGCTCAGGCAGCGGTGGCAGGTTCCCGTCCTCGTCGAGGTCGAACTCGCCGTCCTTCACGCCGAGCACGAACGCGTCCCACTCCGCCTCGGTGAAATACAGCTTGCCGGCCTCTGGCTTGGCGGCATCGAACATCACGTACAGCTTGCTTTCGCCGGCCTTGTGCGGCGCGCCGGACGTGTCGGTCGTGACGATGACCTCCACCCGGCTTTCCTCGTCCATCCCCATGGGGAAAGGCTACTACCGGTTAGTCTGGCGGCGTGACGTTCACCGACGAGGCCGTGTGGTACGCGTCGCTGCCGACCGCGTACGGGACGGCGGCGGCGCTGATCAGCGCGCCAGCTGGGGAAGTGCTGCTGGTCAAGCCGAACTATCGCGCGCACTGGTCGCTGCCGGGCGGCATCCTGGAAGACGGTGAGCCCCCGCACGCCGGCTGCGCGCGGGAGGTGCGCGAAGAACTCGGCATCGACGTGCCCGTGGGCCCGCTGCTTGCCGTCGACTGGGTCGCCCCGGAAGGGCCGCGCCCGAAGCCGATGATCGCGTTCGTCTTCGACGGCGGCGTGCTCGCCGACCCGTCGGCCATCGTGCTGCAGGAGGCGGAACTCGACGAGTTCCGGTTCGTCCCGCCGTCCGCCGTGCCCGGCTACCTGCCCCCGCCCATGGCCCTACGGGTGGCTGCCGCCGTCACTGCCCGGGGTTCCGGCGCGGCCGCGTCCTACGGCGGCGCCGTCTACGTGCCGACGGTCCGCGGGGCCGGGTGATGGCACTGAGCTGGGCCGACACTGGTCACCTGGTCATCGCCATGGCGCTTACCTACCTGCTGGGCTTCGAGCGGGACCTGCGCGGCGCGCCGACCGGAGACCGGGTCTTCGCCCTGGTCGGCACGGGCGCCGGCGTCATCGGGATCATCGCGGCGCACGGCGCGCCCAACGTGCTGGCGGGCGCGATCACCGGGATCGGCTTCATCGGCGGCGGCCTGGTGCTCCACCAGGCGCTCGGCGGGCAGCAGGTCGTGATGGGCCTGACCACCGCGGCCGCCATCTTCGCCGCCACCGCGATCGGCGCCGCGGCCGGCCAGGGGCGGCTGCTGGTCGCCGGGGCGGCGACCGCCCTGGTGCTGTTCGTGCTCGAGATCCGCCACATTAGGGTGCTGAGCATGCTTGACGGCCGCCGATGGGCGCGGCACTTCCATGACGACGAGGAGTACGCGCGGAAGGACCCGCCGCCAGGAGGTCAGTAGGCGGCGGCGCCGTGGTAGCCGGGGTACAGCTCGCCTGACGGGACGATCCGCACCCCGAGCGGCACGAGCGAGATCGGGATCATCTTGAAGTCGGCCAGGCCGAGCGGGATGCCGATGATCGTCAGGCACAGCGCGATGCCGCTGGTCAGGTGGCCGATCGCGAGCCACCAGCCGATCAGGATGATCCAGATGACGTTGCCGATCACCGACGCGATGCCCGCGTCGCGCCGCCAGACTATCGACCGGCCGAACGGCCAGAGCACGTACGCGGCGATCCGCCACGCGGCGATCCCGAACGGGATCGTGATGATCAGGACGAAACAGATGATCCCCGCGAGAAAGTACAAGATCGCCATCCACCACCCGCACAGGATCAGCCAGATGATGTTGAGGATAAGCCGCATGACCCCCATGACTAGTGACTACCCGCAAGCGCCCGTGGCATGCCGTGACCGGGATAACACCTTGGCCTGGCGCACCTCGAGCGAGGCGAGCAGCCGGCCTGTCGCGGCGGTGATCTCGTCGACGGCCGCCTCGAAGGCGGCGGCGTTGCGGGCGGCGGGCGCCCGGAATCCGCTGATCTTCCGCACGTACTGGAGGGCGGCGGCGCGGATGTCGGAGTCGGTCACCTGGTCCGCGTAGGGCGGGCGCAGGGTCTTGATGCTGCGGCACATACCCGCGAGACTACGCGCCCGCCGCGGCGGTCACGGAACCTCGTCGAGTCCGAGCAGCGGCTCGACGCCGACGGTCAGGCCGGGCGGCAGCGACGCCACGCCGCGGACCGCGAGCAGCACGCCTGGCATGAAGGAGGCACGGTCCAGCGAATCGTGCCTGATCGTCAGCGTCTCCCCGTGCCCGCCGAACAGCACCTCCTGGCGCGCGACCAGCCCCGCCAGCCGGACCGAGTGCACGTGCACGTCGTCGACCGACGCGCCGCGCGCGCCGGCCAGCTGCCGCTCGGTGGCGTCCGGCGGCGCGCCGAGCCCGGCCTTGGCCCTGGCCTCGCCGATCAGCCCCGCCGTCCGCAGCGCGGTCCCCGACGGCGCGTCCAGCTTGGACGCGTGATGCAGCTCGATGACTTCGGCGGACTCGAAGAACCGGGCCGCCTGGGCGGCGAACCGCATCATGAGAACCGCGCCGATCGAGAAGTTGGGCACGACAAGCACCCGGACGCCGGGAACCGCTTCCGTCCAGGACCGCACCTGCGCCAGCCGGTCATCGCCGAACCCGGAGGTGCCGACGACGGCGGTCAGGTGGTGCCCGACGCACCAGCGCAGGTTGTCCATCACCGCGCCGGGGTGGGTGAAGTCCACGACGACGTCGCAGCCGGCCAGCGGGTCGAGCCCGTCGCCGTGGTCGACCTGCGCCGCGAGCCGCATGTCCGGCGCGGCCTCGACGGTCGCGCATACCTCGCGGCCCATCCGCCCTCGGGCCCCCAGCACGCCGACGCCGATCATCGCTGGCCTCCCGGGCTAGCCGAGCGAACCCGTGAAGGCGTCCGCATCGTCGAAGGGGCCGACGACGGCCAGCGCCTTCGGCCGGGTCAGCACGTCGGCGGCGATCGCGCGCACGTCGTCGTGGGTGACCGCCTCGACGGCGGCGAGCACCTCGTCGACCGGCTCGAGCCTGGGGTAGACCAGCTCGGACTTGCCGAGCCGGGTCATCCGCGAGGACGGGTCCTCAAGGCCGAGCACGATCCCGCCGCGGACCTGGCCCTTGCCGCGCTGCAGCTCGGCGTCGGACAGCCCGCCCGCGACGACCTTGGCTATCTCGTCGGCGCAGATCGACAGCACCTCGTCGGCCTTGGACGGCAGGCAGCCCACGTAGATCCCCCACAGCCCGGTGTCGGCGTGCTGGGCGGAGAAGCTGTAGACCGAGTACGCCAGGCCGCGCTTCTCCCGGACCTCCTGGAACAGCCGGGACGACATGCCGCCGCCGAGCGCCGCGTTGAGCACGCCGAGCGCGAACCTTCGCTCGTCGGTCCTGGCCAGCCCCTCGCAGCCGAGCACGAGGTTGGCCTGCTCGATTGACCGCGACACCAGCTTCACGCCTGTCCCGGCCGCCGGCCCGTAGCCGTCCCACAGGCCGCCGGAGCCGCGCAGCCGCGGCGGGGCGGGCTCGGCAGCGTCGGCGTCGGCGAGCACCGGGCCGAACGCCGCCTGGATGCCGGCCACCAGAACGTCGTGGTCCAGGTTGCCGGCCGCGGCCACCACGAGGTGCGGTGGCGTGTAGCGGGCGACGTAGTGCTCGTAGATCTGCTCCCTGGTGATCGCGTTGATCGAGTCGACGGTCCCCAGGATCGGCCGGCCGAGCGGCGTGTCCCCGAACAGGTGCGTGGTGAACGCCTCGTGCACCGAGTCCGCGGGGTCGTCCTCGTTCATGGCGATCTCTTCGAGCACGACGTTCCGCTCGGCGTCGACATCGCGCGGCGCGATCAGCGACGCGGTCACCATGTCGGACAGCACGTCGATCGCCAGCGGCAGGTCGGCGTCGAGCACCCGCGCGTAGTAGCACGTGTACTCCTTGCCGGTGAACGCGTTCATCTCACCGCCCACCGCGTCCATCTCGGACGAGATCTCCAGCGCGGTCCGCTTGCGCGTGCCCTTGAACAGCAGGTGTTCCAGGTAGTGCGTCGCGCCCGCATGCGCGGTGTCCTCGTCCCGCGACCCGACGCCGACCCAGATGCCCAGCGCCACCGACCGCACCGCGGGCAGGAACTCCGAGACCACGCGCAGGCCGCCCGGGAGGACCGACGTGCGCACCGCAGACTGGCTGGCGGCTTCAGGGGAACTAACGGTCCGTTCGGTACCCATTTATTCGTGGTGCCCACGAGAGCGGTGCCGGATGCGGCGGGAACCGTCGCCTTCCCCTCGCTCCCCACGGTCACCCCGGTCGCCGCGGTCGTAACGGTCGCCGCGGTCGCGCGGCGGCCTGTCGCCGCGGTCCCCGCGCTCGCCGCGGTCCCCGTGCGACTCCCCGCCTGACAGGTCCTCGCCGGCCGCCTCCCGCTCAAGCACCTCGACCGGGACAAGCGACAGCTTGCCGCGGTCGTCGATCTCGCGGATCTCGACCTGGATCTTGTCGCCGACATGGATCACGTCGTCGATGTTCTCGATCCGCTTGCCGCCGTGCAGCTTGCGGATCTGCGTGACGTGCAGCAGCCCGTCCTTGCCCGGCAGCAGCGACAGGAACGCGCCGAACGTCGTCGTCTTCACGACCGTGCCGAGGAACCGCTCGCCGACCTCGGGGACATGCGGGTTGGCGATCGCGTTGATCGCCGACCTGGCGGCCTCGGCGGACGGGCCGTCGGTCGCGCCGACATAGATCGTGCCGTCGTCCTCGATCGTGATCTCGGCGCCCGTCTCATCCTGGATCGAGTTGATCATCTTGCCCTTCGGGCCGATGACCTCACCGATCTTGTCCACCGGGACCTTCAGCGTGATGATCCGCGGGGCGTACGGCGACATCTCGCCCGGCTCGCTGATCGCCTCGCGCATCACGCCAAGGATCGTCAGCCGCGCGGCGCGGGCCTGCTTCAGCGCGGCGCCGAGCACGGAGGCGGGGATGCCGTCCAGCTTGGTGTCGAGCTGCAGCGCGGTGACCACCTGCTCGGTGCCGGCCACCTTGAAGTCCATGTCGCCGAACGCGTCCTCGGCGCCGAGGATGTCGGTGAGCGTGACGTACTGGCCGCCCTCGTTGATCAGGCCCATCGCGATGCCCGAGACCATGTCCTTCAGCGGCACGCCCGCGCTGAGCAGCGACATCGTCGAGGCGCAGACGCTCCCCATCGAGGTCGAGCCGTTCGAGCCGATCGCCTCTGAGACCTGCCTGATCGCGTACGGGAACTCCTCGCGCGTCGGCAGCACGGGGATCAGCGCGCGCCCGGCGAGCGCGCCATGGCCGATCTCGCGGCGCTTCGGCGACCCGACCCGGCCGGTCTCGCCCGTCGAGTACGGCGGCATGTTGTAGTTGTGCATGTAGCGCTTGGTGCGCTCAGGGTTGAGCGTGTCGATCATCTGCTCCATGCGCAGCATGTTCAGCGTGGTGACGCCGAGGATCTGGGTCTCGCCGCGCTCGAACAGCGCGCTGCCGTGCACCCGGGGCAGCACGCCGACCTCGGCGGCCAGCGGCCGGATGTCGGTGAGGCCGCGGCCGTCGATGCGCAGGCCGTCCCTGATGATCCGCTCGCGGACCAGCTTCTTGGTCAGGCTCCGGAAGGCCGCGCTGATCTCCTTCTCGCGGCCTTCCTCGCCGAAGTGCTCGGCGAGCCGTTCCTGCGCCAGGGCCTTCACCCGGTCCTGCTCGGCCTCGCGGTCGTGCTTGCCCGCGATCGTCAGCGCCTTGGCGAGCTCGTCGGAGACCGCGTTGCTCACGGCCTCGTAGACGTCCTCGGTGTAGTCGACGAAGACCGGGAAGTCGGCGGTGCCCGCCGGGCTGATGCCCGCCTCGGCCGCCTCGGCGGCGAGGATCGTCTGCGCCTCGCACAGCGCCGCGATGAACGGCTTGGCGGCCTCGAGCCCCTCGGCGACGGTCTCCTCGTCGGGCGCGACCGCGCCGGACGTCTCCGCATCGGCGAGCAGCTTCAGCGTCTCCGGCGTGGACTCCGCCTCGACCATCATGATCGCGACGTCGCCGTCCTCAAGCACCCGGCCCGCGACCACCATGTCGAACGTCGCCTGGCCGAGCTGGTCGTACGTCGGGAACGCCACCCACTGGTCCTTGATCAGGGCGACCCGGACACCGCCGATCGGGCCGGAGAACGGCAGGCCCGCCAGCTGGGTCGACATGGACGCGGCGTTGATCGCCACCACGTCGTACATGTCCCGCGGGTCAAGCGCCAGAATCGTCTCGACGATCTGGATCTCGTTGCGCAGGCCCTTGACGAAGCTCGGGCGCAGCGGCCGGTCGATGAGCCGGCAGGTGAGGATCGCGTCCTCGGACGGACGGCCCTCGCGGCGGAAGAACGAGCCGGGAATCCGGCCCGCCGCGTACATCCGCTCCTCGACGTCGACGGTGAGCGGGAAGAAGTCCAGGCCTTCCTTCGGCTGCTTGCTGGCGACGGTGGCGGACAGGACGACGGTCTCGTCGTCCAGGATGGCCAGTGCCGAACCCGACGCCTGACGGGCCAGCCTGCCCGTCTCAAACCTGATTTTGCGTACGCCAAACTCGCCGTTGTCGATGACGGCTTCGGCGCTCTTCACACCCTTCACGGGTGAGACCTCCTTGCGGTAGATCCCGCACCCACCCGCCGCCGTGCCATGGTCGGCTCTGGCGCCCGCTTTGTGTTCGGAGTGTTCCAGGCTAGCTAGTTGTGCTCCAGCGGGGACGCCGGCCGGTCTTCGATCGAAGCCCTCGGGTCGGGAGTCGCCTTAACGCGATTGCCGCGCTGCCAGCGCTGCCGCGGCGAGGACCCGGGGACCACTACCGAGGACCGGCCCAGGCGCTCGGCCGGGGGCTACGGGATGTGCTTTATCGCTTCTCTTCTGTTATCACGCGGGCCAGAGCCAACGTTACCGGCCCGCAGTCACCGGGTCCAGCAAGCGCGACCCGGCGGGAACGCACCTGCGTTACCTGCGCAGACCCAGCCGCTCGATCAGCGTGCGGTAGCGGGTGATGTCCGTGTTGCGCAGGTAGGTCAGCAGCCGACGGCGGCGGCCCACCAGCAGCAGCAGGCCGCGCCGGCTGTGGTGATCGTGCTGGTGCACCTTCAGGTGCTCGTTCAGGTCGTTGATCCTGCGGGTCATCAGCGCGATCTGGACTTCCGGCGAACCGGTGTCACCCTCACTGGTCGCGTACTCCGCAAAGATCTGCTTCTTGACTTCGGCGTCGAGCGGCACGTGGCTCCTTAGGCTTTGGTGAGATGGTTTCCCCGCGGGACGGCCACTTGAGGGTGCAGCACATCCCGGCCGGTCGTGACCGGCAGCGTTTCACAGTACCACGAGCGCGGGCCTGCCTGCTGCTATGCGCTGCTATGCGGTGAGGCCGCGCGCCTGCTCGACGTCCCGGCACATCTGCTCGACCAGCGCGTCGACCGAGTCGAAGCGGCGGATGCCGCGCAGCCGGATGGTGAAGTCGATCGCCGCGTGCACGCCGTACAGGTCGAGGTCGTCGCGGTCGAGCGCGTACGCCTCGACCGTCTGCTCCCCCTCGCCGAACGTCGGGTTCGTGCCGATGGAGATCGCCGCCGGCCACCGCTGCACGTCACGGCCGTCGGCGTCCAGGCTGGCCAGCCACCCGGCGTAGACCCCGTCCGCGGGGATCGCGGTATGCGGCGGCATCTCCAGGTTCGCCGTCGGGAACCCGAGCGCGCGGCCGCGCTGGTGGCCCCTGACCACGACACCCTCCACCCGGTGCGGCCGGCCGAGCACCGTCGCGGCCGCCGCCACGTCGCCGGCCGCGAGCAGCTGCCTGATCGACGTCGACGAGGCGGTCACGCCGTCGGCGACCAGCAGCGGCAAGGCCTCGGTGGTGAAGTCGTACTTCTCACCGAGCTTCGCGAGCAGCTGGACGTCGCCCGCGGCCTTATGACCGAACCGGAAGTCCTCGCCGACGACGACCGCCGCCGCGTGCAGGCCTTCGACGAGCACGGTGCGCACGAACTCGTCGGGGTCGAGCCGGGAGAATTCCAGCGTGAACGGCAGCACGCAGACGGCTTCCGCGCCGAGGCTGGCGAGCAGTTCGGTGCTGCGGCGCGCGGAGGTGAGGAACGGCGGATGGCTGCCCGGCCTGACCACCTCGTCCGGATGCGGATCAAAGGTGACCACCACGACGGGCAGGTTCCGCTCCCGGCCGAGCTGCGCCGCACGGGCCACGATGCGCTGGTGGCCCCGGTGCACGCCGTCGAACTTGCCGATCGTGACGACGGACTCGCCCCAGCCAGCGGGCACATCGTCAAGGCCGTACCAGCGGTACACGACTCTTCGCTCCTCCTTCGCTCCGGATTAAGCCTAGCCATCCCCGGTGCGGCCCCGCGCTCAGGTCACAACCGGCCGAGGATGCCGGGCGCTTGCGGCCCTGATTCCGCCCCGGTGGGGCACTTGGCGCCCGTCCCCGCATGACACGCCGTGTGCCGGGTTGACAACAAGATCAGGGCCCGCGGCCCCTTGCGGGTCGCGGGCCCTGATGCCGGCTGGCGGGTGCGGGCTGGGTACTCACGCGGTTGCCCGGGCGGCCGGGCGCAGCGGCGGGCAGGCCCGGGCGGAACCCGATCAGACGAGGCCAGTTAAGGGGCTGCGTCGCCGCTCCCTCAGGTGCATGTCACCTGGACAGCTGATGTGCGTGTGAGCAGTGCGACAAGGGCGCGGCCGGCTGGCCGGGGCGCGGGCGGCTGGCCGGCGGGCGTCTCAGATAGTGGGACGGCACCGGGAACTTAGGACCCGGGCCGCAGCTTTATTGCCCGTTTTATACCGATTTCCGCATGCCGCTCGGCTCCTATCTTGGCCAGCGCCCGCGGACCGCGCCCGGTATGGGTGGTTTGTCCGTCGGCAGGCTGGGCGGCTTAAGTTCCTGGCATTGCAATAGGCTTGGCGCTGGGGGCCCCGCCGCCAGCCCGGGCGGGCGGTCACACGCCGGTCGCGCCGTCGATGCGCTCGCGCAGCAGGTCGGCGTGGCCGAGGTGGCGCGCGTACTCCTCGATCATGTGCAGGTAGATCAGGCGCAGCGACATCGTCTGGCCGTTGTGGCTGAACGTCGCCTCAAGCGGCGCGTTCGCGGCGGCGGCGTCGGCGAGCTTCCACTCCTGCGTGAACCGCGCGTAGTCGGCGGCCGCCCGCGCCGGGTCGGCCGCCGTGAACGCGGCGTCCCGCTCGTAGGCGTCAGGGACGAGCTCGTCGGCGAACCGCTGCCGGAACCAGGTGCGTTCCACCCGGGTCATGTGCCGGATCAGCCCGAGCAGGGACAGGTCAGAGGGCGGCACGGAGCGCTGCGCCAGCTGCTCGCCGGTCAGCCGCTGGCACTTGTACAGCAGCGTCGCCCGGTGCCAGTTGAGGAACGCCTGCAGCATGGCGCGCTCGCCGGCTGCCAGCGGCACGTCGGGCCTGGTCACCTCGGGTGCTGTCCAGGGCACGGCACCATCATGTCAAAAACCCGCGCCGGGCAGCGTTCAGACGAAGGCGGACAGGCCGGTGATCGCCCGGCCGACCACCAGGGTGTTGATCTCGCGGGTGCCCTCGTAGGAGTAAATCGCCTCGGCGTCGGCCACGAACCGGCCCACCTGGTGCTCGAGCAGGATCCCGTTGCCGCCGAGCAGCTCGCGCGCGTAACCGACGGTCTCCCGCATCCGCACCGTGCAGAACGCCTTGGCCAGCGCGGAGTGCTCGTCGCGGGCCTCGCCCGCGGCCTGCAGCTGGGCGAGCCGCGCGCACATGCACGCCGACGCGGTGATGTTCGCCAGCATCCGCACGAGCAGGTCCTGCACGAGCTGGAAGCCCGCGATCGGCCTGCCGAACTGCTCGCGCTCCTTCGCGTACGCCAGCGCGTGCTCGTAGGCGCCCATCGAGCAGCCGACCGCCTGCCAGGCCACGCCTGCCCGGGTGAGCCGCAGCACCGCGGCGGTCTGCCGGAAGGACGTCGCCTGCTGCAGGCGGTTAGCCTCGGGGACCCGGACGCCGTCCAGCGTGATGTAGGCGTTCTGCACGACGCGCAGCGCGATCTTGTCCTTGATCTTGGTGGTGGACAGGCCAGGCGTCCCCTTCTCGACGACGAACCCCTTGACCTGGCCGTCGCCGACGTCACGCGCCCAGATGATGATGTAGTCGGCGAAGGTCGCGTTCCCGATCCACTTCTTCTGGCCGTCGATCACCCACTCGTCGCCCTCCCGCCTGGCGGTCGTCGTGAGCCCGCCGGCCACGCCGGAGCCGACGTCCGGCTCGGTCAGCCCGAACGCGCCGATCTTCTCGAGCCGCGCCATCGGGGGCAGCCAGCGTTCCTTCTGCTCAGGCGAGCCGCACAGGTAGACCGACCCCATCGCCAGCCCGCTGTGCACGCCCATGAACGTGGACATGGAGGGGTCGGACCTGGCGATCTCCATCGCGAGCACCCCGTCGAGCAGCGGGCCGCCGCCGGGGCAGCCGTAGCCCTCGTAGGCGACCCCGGTGATGCCGAGGGCGGCGATGCCAGGGATGAGCTCGAAGGGAAACTCCTCGCGCGTCCACAGCCGGTTGATGACCGGCTCCACCTCCTTGGCCATGAAGTCCCTGGTCCGCTGCACCGCGTCACGCCCGGCGCCGGTCAGCAGCTGCTCGATCCCGTAGAAGTCAGTGAAGTCACTCATCAGGCTCTCCAAGGAAACGTGCGATTACCGGTGCGTGCTCGGCCGCCTCGGTCACCAGGCCGAGGTGCCCGCCGTGGTAGACGTACAGCTGCGACCGGGGGATCAGCGCGTGCAGCAGCCGCGCGTTCGGCAGCGGGATCAGCGGATCGTCGTCACCCGACATGATCAGCGCGGGCTGGCGGATCAGCGGAAGGAACGGCACGCTCGTCCAGCCCGCCCCCGCGGCCAGCTGGTACAGGTAGCCCCTGGACGCGCCGACGCGGCTGTCGGCGTGCATGAACTCCCGTATCCGGTCCGGGTCCTGCCGCGCCGACCCGCCGTACAGCAGCGGCGCGACCGCGCGTAGGTAGCCGGGGTCCAGGTACCGGCGCGGCGTCACCATCTTGGCCAGCACGGCCGGCTTGGCCGGCACCATCAGCGCGCCGGTCGCCGTGCTCACGAGCACCAGCCGCCGGCAGCGGGCACGCTGGAACGCGGCGAAGTGCTGGGCAACCGCGCCGCCCCAGGAGATGCCGAGGACGTCGACGCGGTCGTAGCCGAGGACGGTGAGCATCCGCGCGATCGTCCGGCACAGGCCGCCGATCCGGTATGGCGCGGCGGGCGCGGGCGAGCCGCCCACGCCCGGCGGGTCGAAGCGGATCACCTCCGCCGGCGGCGGCAGCTCGTCCACGAACGGCTGCAGCAGCTCAAGGCTGGCGCCGATCCCGTTGATCAGCAGCAGCGGCACCGCCGCCCGCGCCGGTTCCCGCTGGCGGGAAAGCAGCGACCGCGGCGCGGGCGCGCTGGTCGTCACGTCGACCCGCAGGTGCCGCCCGTCGACGACGATGCTGCGCGTGGTGGGCGCGGCACGCCCGCGCACACGGGAGAAGGCAGGCATCCGCTACCGGTCCAGCACGTACCGGCCGGGAGCCGGGTCGCTCGGCGTGAACCCGTTCCCGCCGAGCGCGTCCGGCGCGTCCTTCGTCCCGCCGCCGCGCTCGGCGGCCCACGACGCGTAGTCGGCCCACCAGCTGCCCGGGCCTTCCGGGGTGGCGGCGAGCCAGTCCGGCGCCGAACCCGAGACGGGCGCGGCGCGGAACCGCGCCTTCGGGTTATCCGGCGGGTTGACCATGCACGCGATGTGCCCGCTTGTCGACAGCGCGAACCGCACGTCCCCGCCGAGCAGCTGGGCGCTGGCGTAGCACCCCTCCCACGGGCACAGGTGATCGGCGATCCCGGCCACCACGTACGCGTCCGCGGTCACCGCGGACAGGTCGACCGGCGTGCCCAGCATCGCCGCCGCCCCCGGCTTGGCGAGCGCGCGCGCCGAGAACAGCCGGATGAAGTCGGCGTGCAGGGCGGCCGTCATCCGGGTCGTGTCCGCGTTCCAGTACAGGATGTCGAACGGTTGCGGCGGCCGGCCGAGCAGGTAGTTGTTCACCCAGTAGTTCCAGATCAGGTCGTTGGGCCGCAGCCACGCGAACACCTCGGCCAGCGCCCGTCCGTCCAGGTAGCCGCGCGAGCGCGAGGCCGCCACGGCCCGGTCAAGGATCCGCTGTGACGCCAGCGCCGCGGGGCCGGGCGCCCCGGCCGCGCCGGGCGAGTCGAGCATCGTGACCCCGCAGAACAGCGACGCCAGCCCGCCCGAGCCCGGCTCGGCGCCCGCGCCCGTGCTCGCGAGGTGGGCGGCGACCATGGCGGACGCGATGCCGCCCGAGCACAGGGACACGATGCTCGCCTGCTCCGCCCCGCAGATCGTGCGCGCCGCGGACAGCGCCGACACGATCGCCTGCCCGTACGCGTCAAGGCCCCAGTCCCTGTGCCTGGCGTCGGGGTTGCGCCAGGAGATCACGAACACCTGGAAGCCCTGCCCGGCCAGGTACTCGATCATCGACCGGCCGGGGGCCAGGTCGGTGATGTAGAACTTGTTGATCATCGGCGGCACGATGACCAGCGGGAAGCGGTGCACCTGCGGGGTGGCCGGCCAGTACTGGATCAGCTCGCAGATCTCCGTCCGCCGCACGACGGCGCCCGGGGTGACCGCGAGATCGCGGCCGACCTCGAACGCGGCCGGGTCCACCATGGACGGAATCCGGGGCGGCTCGGCCATGTCCGCGGCGAAGGCGCGGAGCCCGCGGACCGCGCTCAGCCCGCCAGTGTCGATGACCGCCTTCCACGCGGCTGGGCTGAGCAGCGGGTTGTTGCTCGGCGCGAGGGCGTCGATGAGGTTGCCGACGACGAAGCGTGCCCGCTCGGCGTCCGCCCCCTCCAGGCGGGCGTCGGCTACCAGCGAGGTCGCGAACTCCCCGCCGGCCAGGTAGGCCTGCATGACCCGGCGCAGGACCGGGTTCGACGTCCAGGCCGGGTCGGCGAACCGGCGGTCCCGGCGGTCGGGCGCGATGTCCGAGCGGCCGGCCGCGATCGACCCAAGCTCGCCGGCCAGCCCGCCGACCCGGCCGGCTACCGCGCGGGGGCGGCGCGCCAGCCCAAGCCCGAGCCGCCCGGCGAAGCCGCCTGGCGCGAACCGGCGGAGCACGCCGAGGGCCGCGTCCGACAGCAGCAGGTCCAGGTAGGCGACGGCCTCCGCCGCGTTTTCCTGCTCCGTGCCGCCCCCGGACGGGGGCGCGGTCCCAGCCGTGGCCTCGCCGCTCATGCCCGCCCCCGGCTCACTGCTGCGGGGGCTTGACGCTGCGGCGCAGGATCTTTCCCGTCGGCCCCTTCGGCAGCTCGTCGACGAGCCAGACCAGGCGCGGGTACTTGTAGGCGGCGACCCGGTCCCTGGCGAACGCCTGCAGTTCGTCCACGGTTACGCTCGCGCCTGGCTTGAGCGCGACCGCCGCGCCGACCTCCTCGCCGAGTGAGTCGTGCGGGATCCCGACGACCGCGACCTCCCTGACCGCCGGGTGCTCGTAGAGCGCTTCCTCGATCTCGCGCGGGTACACGTTGTACCCGCCGCGGATGATCATCTCTTTCTTCCTGTCCACGATGAAGAAGTAGCCGTCGGAGTCAGTCCGCGCCAGGTCGCCTGTGCGGAACCAGCCGTCGGGAATCGCCTCCGCGGTCGCCTCCGGCCGCCCCCAGTAGCCCTTCATCACGTTGTGCCCGCGGATCGCGATCTCGCCGACCTCGCCGGCGGGCACGTCGGCGCCCGCGGAGTCCACCAGGCGCATTTCCACGCCCTCGATCGGCGTGCCGATCGAGCCCGGCTTGCGCTCCGCGTCCGGATGGTTGAACGAGGCGACGGGGGATGTCTCCGACAGCCCGTAGCCCTCAAGGATCATGCAGCCGAACGCCTCCTCGAACCCGCGAAGCACCTCCACGGGCAGCGCCGCGCCGCCGGAGACGCACACCCGCAGCGACGACACGTCGGCCTGGTCCCTGCCCGGGTGGTGCAGCAGGGCGGAGTACATCGTGGGCACGCCCTCGAAGACAGTCACCTTGTCGCGGCTGATCATCTCGAGCGCGGCGCCCGCGTCGAAGCGGGGGAGCAGGGTCAGGCAGGCGTGGCTGATCAGCGCCATATTGAGCCCGCAGGTCAGGCCGAAGACGTGGAACAGCGGCAGGCAGCCCATGACCACGTCGTCGGAGCCGGCGCGGAGCAGCGAGCGCGCCGTGATCTCCGCGTTGCGCCGCAGCCCGCCGTGGGTGAGCTGCGCGCCCTTCGGGGTGCCCGTGGTGCCGGAGGTGTACAAGATGACGGCGTCATCGTCATCGTCCTTGTCCGCCCAGTCGGCCGCCGGATCCATGCCGTCCCGCAGCGCCGCGGCATCCGCGTCCGCGACCGCGACGACCCGCACGCCCGCCTGGGCCGCGCCCTTGGCCGCCTCGCCCGCCGCCGGCTCCCAGGCGAAGATCAGCCCGGCCCCGGAGTCGCCCAGGTAATGTTCGACCTCGCGGCCCTTGAGCAGCGGGTTCATCGGCACGAGCACCGCCCCGGCGGCGAGCACGCCGTACGCGAGGACCGGGAACGCGGCCAGGTTCGGCAGCATCACGGCGACCCGGTCGCCGGCGGCGATCCCCTCCTTGCGCAGGAACGTCGCGACCTGTCCCGCCGCGGCCGTGAGGCCGGCGTAGGTCAGCGCCAGGTCGCCCTGCCTGATCGCCACGCGGTCGGCGTGCTCCGGGGGCGTGTCAGGCAGAACTCGTGCCAGGTTGGTCATTGCGCTGGCTCCCTTGCCGTCGCTTGGCCTGCTCTGGTGCCCATTGGATGCCCCTGTGGCCAGGCAAGTCAATACAGCGGGTCGCGGTGCGTCAGCGCCGCGTCGGGGAGCCCGCCCGGTTACCGCCGGCCGTGCCGCCAGCGGGACCGCCGGCGGGACCGCCGGCCGCGCCGCCAGCGGGGCCGCCAGGGGGACGGCCCGCTGGGGAGCCCTGCTGGTTCTTGCCGAGCGGCGAGCGCAGCCGGGCGGTGGCGGCTATCCGGGCGGCGATCGTGATGATGATCGCGACAGGCAGCGTCTGCGGCAGCTCGGCCGACGGGACGAACGCGACGGCCGCGAACGCGACCGCGACGCCGCCGACGGCGACCGCGAGCGCGGCCGCCACCCGGCGGGTGCGCAGCGTGCGGCCGACCAGGCGCCGCGCCTCCCGCGGCAGCCTCAGCACCATGACGAGGAAGCTCACCACGATCCCGACCGCGAGCACGCCGAAGCCGACGGCGAAAGGGAACCTGTCCACGTGCGCCACGGCGGGCACCCACAGCAGGATCAGCGCGATCAGCACGAAGATGTAGATCATCCGGGACACGGTGCGCAGGATGACCACGTCGATGTTCCTGCTGTAGATGTGCTCGCCTGGCGTGGCGCGGGCCGCGCTGATGAAGTGCCTGATCGCGCCCGCGGTGTCGTGCCGCCGCAGCCTGATCCGGCCCAGCTCGTTCATCGCCCCGCTGTGCACCGGGTCGAGCGCCAGCGCGCGCTCCTGGTGCTCGCGGGCGCCGTCCAGGTCCCCGCGGGCGAGCGCCACCTTGCCCGACAGGAAGTGCACGTCGGGCTCGTTCGGGGCGAGCCTGCGCGCCTCCGCCGCGGCCGTCGCGGCCAGGGCCGGCTGGGACGCGGCGAGCGCGGCCTGCGCGACGCAGACGTGGGTCTGCCAGTACGAGGGGGCGAGCCGCCGTGACTCGCTGGCCGCGCGCAGCGCCTCGGCGTGGCTGCCGAGGTGCATCAGCGCGTTGCTGGCAAGCCGGTGCGGCCACTCCTCGGTCGGCTCGATCGCCGCCGCCCGGTTGGCCGCGTCGACCGCGGCCTGGTAGCGGTCCGCGCCCAGATGCGCGCGGGCGAACAGGCACCAGGCCCGGCTGCTGCCAGGCTCGGCGGAGACCACACGGGCAAGCAGGCTCGAAGCCTCGTCATAGCGCCCGAGGTCGAGCATTGTGGCGGCGCGCGCCAGCTCCTGGGTGAGATCCGTCAAATCGCCAGTTCCGTCAGCAGGGGTCCGTCAAATCAGCCGGCGCTTCCGCAAATATGCGACCAGCTCATCGTATGCGCCCCCCTCGTTGGCGAACAGCGCGACGTTGCGCGCGGTGTCAAACCAGGTGCCAAGGGACGGCTTCACCTCGGCCACCGCCGCCTCCAGGTCAGCCTGCCCGATCAGCCGCGGCTCGCCGCGGCGCACCGAGTCGAGCAGCGCGCGTTCGGCGGCGGTCTCGCAGATGTGCGCGATGTCGGCGCCGGAGTACCCGTCGGTGATCTTGGCCAGCTTCGCCAGGTCGATCCCGGCGACCGGCCGCTCCCGCAGGTGGTAGCGGAAGACCCCCTCCCGCGCCGGCCCGTCGGGCGGCAGCACGAGCAGCGTCCGGTCGAACCGGCCGGGCCTGCGCAAGGCGGAATCCACGTCCCACGGGTGGTTGGTCGCCGCGAGCAGGAACACCCCCGTGTTGTCGTTCGCCACGTCGTCGAGCTCGAGCAGCAGCTGGTTCACGGCCGAACGCATCGGCGTGTTCCGCAGCTGCGAGCGCTTCTGCCCGATCGCGTCAACCTCGTCGAGGAACAGCACGCACGGGGCGTTGCGGCGGGCGACCTCGAAGAGCTCGTGGATGTTCCGCTCGCTGCGGCCGACGAACATGTCGACCAGGTCGGCGAACGAGACCGTGATGAACCGCGCGCCGAGCTCGCCGGCCACTGCGCGGGCGACGAACGTCTTGCCGCACCCCGGCGGCCCGTACAGCAGCAGCCCGCCGCGCAGCGACTTGCCGTAGAGCTTGCGCAGTTCCGGGTTGCGCATCGGCGCGAGGAACGCCGCCTCAAGCCGCTGCTTGACCTCGGTCATCCCGGCCACGTCGGCGAGCGTCAGCCCGGCGCCCTCCGCGTCGTAGGCGCGGGCCTCCTCGATCCCGGCCGAGGTGGATCCCGCGTCGTCGACGAACATCGACGGGAGCACGTCGCGCAGCTCGCTCTCGGCCTGCGACCAGTCGTAGCCCGCCGTCACGTCGTCGTCCGCCCGGTCGCCCGCCACGCCGCCGTCGCCGCCCGCGCCCCCGGCCGTGCCCGCACCGTCCGCGCCTCCGGCCGTGCCCGCG
>NZ_JASIAL010000016.1:0-6892 GCF_030042015.1 Trebonia sp.
CCGCGAGCGCGCCGCTCGTGGCGGGTGTCCCGCCGGCCAGCCCGGTCAGCCCGTCGCCGGCCATGATGACGAGCACCCCGGCGAGCAGCACGGGCCAGGGGCGCATCCGCACGGCTGCCAGCGCGCCAAGCGGCGCGGCCGCCACGGCGAACGGCAGCGCCAGGCTGGCCGCCCGCAGCACGAGGCCGGCAGGGGACGCCGCGGCCGCTGCCGCGAACTGCAGCGCGGCATACGGGACCTGCAGCAGGCACAGCGGAACTACGGTGGCGAGCACGAACCCGGCCGCGTAGCCGCCGATGGCGGGCTGCCATGGCGTTGCTCGCCGGCGTCGTCCGCGTTGGCGGCGGCCGGTCGCGCCGCCGCCCGCGGGCGGGATGAGCGGAACGGGCACGACGGCGGTGCCTGGACCTGGAAACGGGATGTCCAGGATCGCCGGTATCCCCTGCGGTTGGGTGTCGCGCAGCGCGCTGGCCTCCCGGCCGCGCGCCGCCCGGCCCGCGTCGCCCGCGGGCACGCCGAGCACAGGGATCAGGTCAAGCAGGGTATCGGCCAGCGCGGTGCCGGCCAGCGCGGTGGCGGCCAGCGCGGCTGTGCCGGACGGTTCCCACGGATCTTCGCCGCTTCCCGGCCAGGGCAGAGTCGATGTGGCTGCTTCGGCGGGGCCAGGCCTTATACCATCAGTCACGTTCCGCTCACTTCGGGTAACTTTGCGGGACGGTGACGAGCCTAACGCCGAACCAGGCGCGTACGCGGGCAGTTCTGATAGGCGGTTACCTATGCCCAGGGATTTCCCTTTGCTCCCGCCCCGGCTCTGGCTGGCAGCACGCAGCCGGGACATGGCGGTGACCGGGGACCAGGACGGGATGCGTTGCTCGACATGAGCAGCAGAAGGCCGTTGTGGCGTCCGGCGGGCTGGTCTGCGGAATGGCCGACTGCTGATCGCCGTTGACGGTGCGTGCGCCGGAATGCCGGGACCGGGCCTGGTGAGATCACCGGTGACGGCTGTGCCGTCGAGCTGTATGCGCTGCTCCCGCCGTTGGGTGAGGCCAGTATCGTGCACGCCGCGGTACCGGAAGGCGCATCGGTTCTGGAGCTGGGCTGCGGTACCGGCCGGACCCTGAGGCCGCTGGCCCTGCTCGGGCACCGGGTGCACGGGGTGGACGACTCACCGGGCATGCTCGCGCACGTCACCGACCTGCCAGTGACGTGCTCGCCGATCGAGTCGCTGCGGCTGGAGGAGAGATTCGGCGCCGTGCTGCTGGCGAGCACGCTGCTCAACGCTGGTCCCAGGCAGCGCGGCGCGTTCCTGGCGACCTGCAGGTATCACCTGACCGCCGACGGCATGGCCGTGTTCCAGTACCATCCGCCCGCCTGGTTCGATACATTCCCTGACGCGCCGCGGGAAAGTGAGGTGGGCGGGATCACCGTGGTTATCCGCACCTGCCGCAGGGTGCCCCGCGGGATTGTCTGCGAGCTGGAGTACCGGGCAGGCGGCCGGACCTGGACGCATGCCTGGACCAGCCACGAGATCAGCGACGCGGGGCTGAACGCCGATCTCGCCGCGGCAGACCTGGCTTTCGGCCGGTGGCTGACCGCGGACCATGCCTGGTTCACCGCCCGCCCGCGGGCATCGCCCTCGGGACCAGTGCAGCTGCAGTGAGTCAGGCGGCGGCGGAGCGCTTCTCGAACTTCCTGGCCATCCAGATGCCCGTGAACCAGAACGCCGCGAAGATCACGCCGAGGACGTACATCGCGGGAATGACGACGCCGGCGGCGATCACCAGGACCTGCAGCGCGGAGCCGGCGTACAGCACCCAGCCCATGCGGGGCCGCCCGACCAGGCCGGCGAGCACGATCGCGACCACGGCGATGCCGCCGCCGACGGCGCCCGCGGTGCCGCCGTGCACATGCTCAAGCGCGATCGTGGGCGCGATCGCCAGGGCCACGATGATCGCCTCCATGATCAGCACCGTGCCGCACAACTGCCTCACGAGAGGTCTCCCGCCGTGAACGAGTGCCTGGCAGGAGTTCCCGGGCCGGGCGGCGCAGGATCGGGCGGGCTGCCCGGGGCGAGCAGCCGCCTGGCGTCGCCCGCGGTGACGACCGAGCCGGTGATGAGGACGGCGTTGCGGCCGGGCAGTTCGCCGGCGGACGGCTCGTCGGCCAGGCTCACCGCCGCCTCGATCGCGTCGTCAAGGCGCTCGGCGACGAGCACGCGGTCCTCGCCGAACACCTCGCGCGCGATGACCGCGAGCTCGCGGGCCCGCATCGAGCGCGGTGAGGAGTTCGCCGTGATCACGATGTCGCTGAGCACCGGCTCGAGCTCGGCGAGCACGCCGGCCACGTCCTTGTCCTCGCTGACCGCGACGACCCCGATGACCCTGGCGAACCCGAACGTCTCGGTCAGCGCCTCCAGGGTCGCGGCCATGCCGGCCGGGTTGTGCGAGGCGTCGACGAGCACCGTCGGGCTGCGCCGCAGCACCTCAAGCCGGCCAGGCGAGCTGGCCTTGGCGAACCCGTCCCTGACCAGGTCCGGGTCCAGGGACGCCGAGCTCAGCCCTGGACCGAGCGTGAGCGAGCCGCCGGCGACGCCGACGGACTCCGCGACGCCGGCGAACGCCTCGACGGCCGCCAGCGCGCACGCCGCGTTCCCCGCCTGGTAAGCGCCGAACAGCGGCAGGAACACGTCCGCGTACGTCCCGCGCAGGCCCTTGAGCACGAGGTGCTGCCCGCCGACCGCCAGCTCGCGGGCGAGCACGCCGAACTCGATGCCCTCCCGCGCCACCGTCGCGCCGACCGACGCGGCGCGCGCGAGCAGCACCTCCGCGGCCGCCACCTGCTGCTGGGCCAGGATCGCGGTCGCGCCCGGCTTGATGATGCCGGCCTTCTCCGTCGCGATCGCCTCGATCGTGTCGCCCAGGTATTTCATGTGGTCCATCGCGATCGGGCCGACCACCGCGACCGCGCCGTCCGCGATGTTCGTCGCGTCCCAGGTCCCGCCCAGGCCGACCTCGATCACCGCGACGTCGACAGGCGCGTCCGCGAACGCGGCAAACATCATGCCGGTGAGCACCTCGAAGAACGACAGCGCCGCGGGCTGCTTGTCGTCGACCAGCTGGACGTACGGCAGGATCTCCGCATACAGCTCGATGAAGCGCTCGGCCGTCAGCGGGACGCCGTCCACGCAGATCCGCTCCCGCATGGACACCAGGTGCGGGCTGGTGAACCGCCCGGTGCGCAGGCCCCGCTCGCGCAGCAGCGTGTCGATCATCCGGGTCATCGACGTCTTGCCGTTGGTCCCCGCGACGTGCACGACGGGATAGGCCCGCTGCGGATCGCCGAGCAGTCCGGCGAGCATCGTGATCCGGTCCAGCGTCGGGGAGATCTGATGCTCCGGGCGCCGCGCCGCGATCTCGAGCTCCACCTCGCGCAGCCGCTCGTCCATGTCCACGGTGCTCAGCCTACTGCGGGCTCAGGACAGCGCGGCCAGCCGGCTTTCCAGCCGGGTGATGTCCCGTTCGGCCAGCGCCAGCCGCTCCCTGGTCTTCGCCACCACCCCGGCCGGGGCCTTGTCCGTGAACGCGGCGTTGCCGAGCTTGGCCGCGGCCTGCCCGGCCTCCCTGCGCGCGGCGGCGAGGTCCTTCTCCAGGCGCTTGCGCTCGGCCTCGACGTCGACCGTGCCCGCGAGGTCGAGTTCCACGGTGACGCCCTCGGCGGCCAGGGCCGCCGAGGGCGCGAACGCCTCGCCAGGCGGGTCGAGCCGCAGCAGCGACCTGATGGCCGTCTCGTGCCCGGCCAGCGGCGTGTCCGCGATGCCCGCCAGGTGCGCCCGCACCCGCTGCCCGGGGCGCAGCCCCTGGTCGGAACGGAACCGCCGGATCTCGGTGACCAGGCGCATCAGCGAGGCGAGCTCCGCCTCGGCCGCCGGGTCGGTGAACTCTTGCGTCGGCCAGGCCGCCACCATGACCGAGTCCTCGCCGGTCAGCGCGCACCACAGCTCGTCGGTCACGAACGGCATCACCGGGTGCAGCAGCCGCAGCATCTGGTCGAGCACGAACCCCAGCACCCGCCGGGTGGCCGCCGCGGCCGCCTCGTCGCCCGAGCTCAACGGCACCTTGGCGAGCTCCACGTACCAGTCGCAGAACTCGTCCCAGGCGAAGTGGTACAGCGCCTCGCACGCCTTGCCGAACTCGAACTGCTCGAGCAGCCCGTCCACCTCGGCGATCACGCTGGAGAGGCGGGAGAGGATCCAGCGGTCGGTGGCCGTCAGTGGGGCTGGAGTGGCGGATGGGGCTGCCGCGGACGTGGCGCCGTTCAGCAGGGCGAATCGGGTCGCGTTCCAGAGCTTGTTGCAGAAGTTCCGTGAGCCGGCCGCCCAGTCCTCGCTGATGGCGGTGTCGCTGCCCGGGTTCGACCCGCGGGCCAGCGTGAACCTGGTCGCGTCGGCGCCGAACCGGTCGATCCAGTCAAGCGGGTCGACGGTGTTGCCGCGCGACTTGGACATCTTCTTGCCGAACTGGTCCCGCACCAGGCCGTGCAGCGCCACGGTGCGGAAGGGCACGGCGTCCCGCGGCGGTGACGTGCGCATCGCGTACAGGCCGAACATCATCATCCGCGCGACCCAGAAGAACAGGATGTCGTACCCGGTGACCAGGACGCTTGTCGGGTAGAACGCCCGCAGGTCGGGGGTGTCGTCCGGCCAGCCGAGCGTGGAGAACGGCCAAAGCGCCGAGGAGAACCACGTGTCGAGCACGTCCGGGTCCTGCGCCCACCCCGCCGGGGGAGTCTCGCCGGGGCCGATGCAGCGGACCTGTCCGTTCGGGCCGTAAAAGACAGGGATCCTGTGCCCCCACCAAAGCTGCCTGCTTATGCACCAGTCGTGCATGTCGTCAACCCAGCCGAAGTAGCGGGCGTTCATCTCCGGCGGCGACAGCAGCGTCCGGCCGTCGCGCACGGCGTCGCCCGCGGCCCTGGCCAGCGGCGCGACGCGGACGAACCACTGCAGCGACTGGCGCGGCTCGACCGTGGTGCCGCAGCGGCTGCAGTGGCCCACCGCGTGCACGTACGGGCGGACCTCGGCGACGATCCTGCCCTCTTCGCGCAGCGCCGCGACGACCGCGGGGCGGGCCTCGAACCGGTCCAGGCCCTGGAACGGGCCGGGCGCCGTGATCACGCCGCGCTCGTCCATGATCGAC
The DNA here is from genome assembly GCF_030042015.1 of Trebonia sp. Classification (GTDB taxonomy): domain Bacteria; phylum Actinomycetota; class Actinomycetes; order Streptosporangiales; family Streptosporangiaceae; genus Trebonia. The sequence continues at coordinate 5,196 of NZ_JASIAL010000016.1, forward strand.
AGGCCCGGCAGGCCGTGGCGGCGGCCGATCTCGAAGTCGTTCGGGTCGTGGGCCGGGGTCACCTTCACCGCGCCGGTGCCGAAGGCGGGGTCGACGTGGGAGTCGGCCACGACCGGGATCCGCCTGCCGGTCAGCGGCAGCTCCACGTACGTGCCGACGAGGCGGGAGTAGCGCGTGTCGTCGGGGTGCACGGCGACCGCGGTGTCGCCGAGCATCGTCTCGGCGCGGGTGGTCGCGACCACGATGCCCGCGGCCGCGTCGCCGTAGCGGATGGAGACGAGCTCGCCCTCGTCGTCGCTGTGGTCCACCTCGATGTCGGAGAGCGCGGTCAGGCAGCGCGGGCACCAGTTGATGATCCGGTCCGCGCGGTAGATCAGGTCGTCGTCGTACAGCCGCTTGAAGATCGTCTGGACGGCGCGGGACAGCCCGTCGTCCATGGTGAACCGCTCGCGGGACCAGTCCACGCTGTCGCCGAGGCGGCGCATCTGGCCGAGGATGCGGCCGCCGTATTCGGCCTTCCACTGCCAGACCCGGTCCACGAAGGCTTCCCTGCCGAGGTCGTGGCGGCTCAGCCCCTCCTTGGCGAGCTCCCGCTCGACGACGTTCTGGGTGGCGATGCCCGCGTGGTCCATACCGGGCAGCCACAGCGTGCGGTAGCCCTGCATGCGGCGGCGGCGGGTCAGCGTGTCCATCAGCGTGTGGTCGAGCGCGTGACCGATGTGCAGCGAGCCCGTTACGTTCGGCGGCGGGAGCACGATCGTGAACGCAGGGGCGCCGGGATTCTCCTGGGCTTCCGGCGTGAAGTAGCCGGCCTTCTCCCAGTGCTCGTAGCGGCGGGCCTCCACCTCGGCCGGCGCGTACTGGGAGGGAAGCCCGTCAGGCTCGCGTGTCGTCACACCAAGTGAGTTTACGGATTCCTGCGGTCCGGCGTGTACTCAGCCGGTTTGTCGCCGGGCTCACGATCGGGACTTGGCGACCTCGACGCTGTCCCTGACGTTCAGCGTGTCCGAGGCCGCCTTGGACTGCACGGTGACCACCTCGGGGCCGTCCGGGCTGAAGAACTCGGTGACGCCGATCGTGGTCGTCGTGACCCACACGCACACGGTCCCTGGTGTGCTGCCAGCCGCCGTGGCGCAGGCCAGCATGCCGCCGTGCGATCCCGCCGGCTCCGTGCTCTGGTCGGTGACGAGGCTGGCCAGGCCGGCCAGGACCTTGGCCGGGGTGAAAGTCCCTTCGAATCCCGTGAAGGCGAGCACCTGGCCGTCGTCTAGCTGGTAGGCCGCGCTGAACTGGCCGGTGATCTTGCCGCCCCCGCTCAGCGCGGGGCCGCGGACGTCCTGCGAGAGCGTGGCCGCGGCGCTTTGCACGTCGGCGGGGACCGGCGTGAGCTTGGGGTAGCCACCCGCGACGGCCGGCGTCGTCAGCGTGTAGCCGACGACGGCGGCCGACGGCCTGGCGGTGGGCGCGCTCTTGGGGGCCTGCGCGCTCGGGGTCGGCGACGGCGCCCCGGCCTGCGGCACCGAGCCGGGATTGCGGCGGACCAGGACGACCACGCCGATCACGATGGCCACCACCACGATCACGCCGATGACGGCGAGCGGCCTGCGGTTGCCGCGCGCACCGCGGCTGCCCGCACGGCGCGCGGAACGACGGGCGCCCCCCGGGCGCCGGGCGGGGGTGTCCCACGGCCCGGCCGG
>NZ_JASIAL010000504.1:0-2606 GCF_030042015.1 Trebonia sp.
ACGGGCGCGCCCGCGGCCTAAGGCCGCCCGGTCACGCCAGGATCGTCCAGGCGTGCCCCGGGACGAGCAGCGGGTCGTCCGGCGCCACGCCGCCCGCCGCGGTCTCGGCTGCCGCCAGGCCGGCGCGGTCCACCGGGAACCGGTGCGGCTCGTCGCCGGTATTCAGCAGCAAGAGCACCCGCCCGCCGCCGCCGGCCGGCGCCATGCGCAGCGCCATCGCGGACGGCGCCAGGTGCTCGGTGACGGTCCGCGCCCGCACCAGCCAGGGATGACGGCGCCGGAACCCGATCAGCCGCTGGTGCAGCCGGTAGCACCGCCACCCGTCCGGCGCCAGGCCTGCCGGAGAGGCGGGGAAAGGGGCGCGCACCTCGTCGTCGCCGCCCTCCCTGTGCTCCTTCGCCCCGCGGAACGCCTGCTCGTCCCCGTAGTACACGCTGGGCACCCCGGCCACGCAGAACAGCACGGCGAGCGCGTGGCCGACGTGCCGCTCGTCGGTCAGCCGGGTTGCCAGCCGGGTCACGTCGTGGTTCCCGACGAACGTCTGCGGCACCGCCCCGTCCGGGAAACCGTCGAGGAAGCCGTTGTGCCGCCGCAGCGCGTGGTCGAGCTCGAAGAAGTTCCTGTCGTTGAGCGAGGACCAGATCGCCTTCCACAGCTCGTACTGGGTGATCGCGTCCAGCCCGCTGTCGGCCGCGTAGGCGGCGTAGTCCCCGTGGATCATCTCCCCGACGAACCACGCGCAGGGAAACGACTCGCGCACCGCCGGCAGCGCCTTGCTCCAGAAGCCGGGCGGCACCGCGTAGGCCGCGTCAAGCCGCCAGCCGCCCGCGCCGCGGCCGAGCCAGTAGTTCATCACCTCGATCACATAGCCGAGCACCGCGGGCTCGTCGTGGTCGAACTCCACCAGGTGACGGTGGCCTTCGAAGACCGCGAAGCCGCCGTCGTCGTCCCGCTTGAACCAGCGCGCCGCGGGCGTCCCCGCTCCCCCGTGGGCGGCGGCCTGGAACGCGGGAAACCCGCGGCCCACGTGGTTGAAGACCCCGTCGAGGACAAGCCGCACGCCGCGCCGGCCGGCGGCGGTCACCAGCGCGTCGAAGTCGTCCTCGTCGCCAAGCCGCGGGTCGATCCTGAAATGGTCCACGGTGTCGTAGCCGTGTGTCTGCGAGGCGAAGATCGGTCCGAGCAGCAGCCCGTTGCAGCCGAGCTCGACCGCGTAGTCGAGCCACGCCTCCAGCGTGCGGAGCCGGTGCCGGGCAGGGCCGGGCGCGGGCACGGCCGCCCGCTCCGCGCCGGTGAAGCCGAGCGGATACACGTGCCACACGATGGCGTGGTCAGCCCAGGACGCCACGCGCCCTACGGTACCGGCCGCGCACCGGCACCGCCTGGATTTGGATTAGGGTCGGGCTGTGGTGGATGCGCTGGCCGACCCGTTCGGCACCGCGGAGCTGCGCCGCCGGGTGCTGCAGGCCTGGGCCGCCTCGCCCGCGCGGCTGCGCGAAGACGCGAACGTCGAGGAAGACTACGCGCTGGGCGGCTACCGGGACCGGGTCGTGGTTGAGCTCGCGCAGAACGCCGCCGACGCCGCGGCGCGCGCGGGAGTGCCCGGCCGGCTGCGCCTGACGCTGCGCGACCGGACGCTCGTGGCGGCGAACACCGGGGCGCCGCTTGACGCCGCGGGGGTGGAGGCGCTGGCCACGCTGCGCGCCTCAGGCAAGCGGGGAGCCGACGGGCCGGCGGGGACCGTCGGCCGGTTCGGGGTGGGTTTCGCCGCGGTGGTCGCGGTCAGCGACGCGCCGCGCATCTGCTCCGTCACCGGCGCCGTGTCCTGGTCGCGGGACGCGACCAGGGACCTCGTCCGCCAGGTTCCCGCGCTCGCCGGGGAGCTGGCGGCCCGGTCGGGGCACGTCCCCGTGCTGCGGCTGCCGTTCGCCGCGGACGAGGCGCCACCGGACGGGTTCGCGACCGCGGTGACCCTGCCGCTGCGGGACGCCGCCGCCTGCGAGCTCGCCGGCCGGCTGCTCGCCCAGGCGGGCCCGGCGCTGCTGCTGGCCCTGCCCGCCCTGGCCGAGGTGCGGATCGTGACCGACGCCGGCACCCGCGTGCTCACCGCCGAGCACGACGAGACCGACGTCACGATCACCGTCGACAGCGCGGCGCAGCGGTGGCGGACCGCGGCGGCCGGCGGCCGGCTCGACCAGGGGCTGCTCGCGGACCGGCCGACGGAGGAGCGGGCACGGCCGTGGTGGTCGGTGCGCTGGGCGGTGCCCGTCGCCGCGCCCGGCGGGGGCGGCGACGGCGACGTCCCGGTCCCGCTGCCCGACGGGGTGCCCGCCGTGGTGCACGCGCCCACGCCGACGGACGAGCCGCTCGGCCTGCCCGCGCTGCTCCTCGCGTCGTTTCCGCTCAGCCCCGACCGGCGGCATGTCGCGCCTGGCGCGCTCGCCGGCTTCCTCACCGACCGGGCCGCCGAGAGCTACGCCGGCCTGCTGCCGGGACTGGCGCCGGGCCGGGGCCTGCTCGACCTGGTTCCCGGGCCGGTCGCGCGCGGCGAGCTCGACGCGCGGCTGCGCCGCGCCATCATGGACCGGCTGCCGCGGACGGCGTTC
>NZ_JASIAL010000505.1:0-5911 GCF_030042015.1 Trebonia sp.
CGCCGGTAACGCCGGTCGCCGCCGCACTTACGACAGAAGAAGGCGCCCTGCGCGATCGTGTGGTAGAAGACGCCAAGACCCCAGATGATCAGCACCAGCGCCCCTTCCCCTCGTTCGCGCCTCGCGGTCGCCCTTGGCCGATTATGTCCTGTTACGCGCCGTTAGACCAGATTCGCGGGGACAACCGTGATCATCCGGTTATCCGTCCGGCCGATGGTAGCGGCCCGGCGGGCGGCGCGCCGTCCGGCCGGGAAAATCGTTCGCGTTGTGCTGGTGGGCGGGTGTTGGCTGGAGGGATGCGCATCGTGCGAGTGGATCCCGCGGACGACGACGACGTGCGGGCATGCCACCGGGTACAGGCGGCGGCGCAGGCGGTCGACGACCCGCTGCTGCCGCCGATGTCGTTCGGCGTATTCCGCGTCTGGGCGCTGCACGGCTGGGAAAGCAACCCCGGCGAGCTGTGGTTCGTCCCCGGCGCGGCGCCCGGCGAGGCGCTTGCCTGGTACCAGCTGGAACTCCCTGACCTGGAGAACCGGGACCGGGCCTTTCTCATGCCGTACGTGCACCCCGCGTCCCGGCGGCGCGGCATCGGCCGCGAGCTGCTGCGGCACGCCGCGGACCGGGCGGCGGCGAACGGGCGGACGGTCTTCGGCGGCGGCGCGGCGCAGGATTCGGCGGGCGACGCGTTCGCCCGGCAGGTCGGGGCAACGCCGGGGCTCGTGGAGGCGCGGCGCGTCCTGGACCTGCGCAAGGTCCCGGCCGGTCAGTTCGCGCGGCTGCGCGAGACGGCGGCCGCCGCGGCGGCCGGCTACACGCTCGTGTCGTGGACCGGCCCGACCCCGGTGGAGTATCTCGGCCGGGTCGCCGAGGTGTTCAACGCGATGAACGACGCGCCGCGCGATCCCGGTTACGAGGACGACTTCTGGGACGCCGACCGGGTCCGGGATCGCGCCGACCGCCTCCTGCGGCTCGCCGGCGTGCGCGGGTACTCGGTCGCGGCCCTGCACGCCGCCACCGGCCAGATCGCCGGGCTGACCCAGGTGGAGGTCGATCCGCAGACCCCGGAGTGGGGATTCCAGGGGCTCACCGCGGTGACCCGTGCGCACCGCGGGCACCGGCTCGGCCTGCTGACCAAGGCCGCGATGCTCGAGTGGCTGGCGGTGGCCGAACCGAAGCTGGAGCGGATCCAGACCGGCAACGCCGCGTCCAACAAGCACATGATCGCGGTCAACGAGACGCTGGGCTATGAGCCGGTCAAGCCGGGCTGGCAGTTCTACGACCTGCCCGTGGCCGCGGTCGGCGCGTCAGTCGTAAAAACCTAGACGGCGCAGCTGCCGGGGATTGCGCTGCCAGTCCTTGGCGATCTTGACGTGCAGGTCGAGGTAGATCCTGGTGCCGAGGAGCGCCTCGATCTGGCCGCGGGCCCGGGTGCCGACGTCCTTCAGGCGGGCGCCCTTGGTGCCGATGACGATCGCCTTCTGGCTGGGCCGCTCCACGTACAGTTCGGCGTGCACGTCGGTCAGGTCGGGCTGGCCCGGCCGCGGGCCCATCTCCTCGACCACGACCGCGATCGAGTGCGGCAGCTCGTCCCGCACCCCGTCCAGTGCGGCCTCCCTGATGAGCTCGGCGACCATGATCTGCTCGGGCTCGTCTGTCAGCTCGCCGTCCGGGTACAGGGGCGGCCCTTCGGGCAGGTGGGAGACGAGCACATCGGCAAGCACGTCGAGCTGGTACCCGGTCACGGCGGACACAGGCACCACGTCCGCCCAGTCGCCCAGTTCGCTCACCGCGAGGAGCTGCTCGGCGACCTGTTCCTGCGGGGCCTGGTCGGTCTTGGTGACGATCGCGACGACCGGGGTGTGCTTCAGGGTGGCGAGCTCACGGGCCAGGTACTTGTCGCCCGGCCCCACCTGGTCCGCCGCGGGGACGCAGAACCCGATCACGTCGACCTCGGTAAGCGTCGAGCGGACCAGGCTGTCCAGCCGCTCCCCGAGCAGCGTGCGGGGCCGGTGCAGACCCGGCGTGTCCACGATGACCAGCTGCGCGTCCGACCGGTGCACGATCCCGCGGATCACCCGCCTGGTCGTCTGCGGGCGGTCGCTGGTGATCGCCACCTTGGCGCCGACAAGGGCGTTCGTCAACGTCGACTTACCCACGTTCGGGCGCCCGGCGAGGCAGGCGAAGCCGAAGCGGAGGCTGCCGTCCTCGGGCGCGCGCCCGGCCGGTCTCGCGGTCACGTGCGGCGGGCTCATCCTTCGATTGTCGGGCATGCCGGCCACCAGACTTCTCCCGGCGTTGTCGCGCGATCGGTTGCAGCGCGATCAGCTGGCGCGCGATCAGGGGACCAGCGTCGCGTGCAGTGTCCCGTCGGGCGCCGCATGGAACACGGGCGCGTCCGGGCCGAGGTCGCGCACCGCGGCCAGGTCGCCTCGGTCCGGCGCAGCCTCGCTGACCACGGCCGCGGCCTCCAGCCGCTGCGCGCCGCTCGAGACAGCCATCGCGACCGCCAGCCGCAGCGCGGACAGCCGCAGCGACGGCAGCGCGACCGTCGCCGCCGTGTAGGTGCGCCCGGTCTCGTCGCGGACCGCCGCGCCCTCGGGCGCCGCCGCCCGCGCCCGGCTCGACCGGGCCAGCGTGATGATCTTTCGGTCCTCCGGGCCGAGCCCGTCCCCCGGTGTCGCTTCGCTCACGCGGACGAGTGTAGGCGCGGGGTCAGCGGTCGTAGCCGGCGGCCGCATCCCCCTGACCGCTCGGCCGGTCCGCGCCGCAGCGGAGGCGGGTTCCCAGCTGCCCCATATGTCCCGCTAGTACTACTTTGGACACTCCTTGCATGGACATTCGGGACATTCCGGGCGGCAGAAGGTCACGGAGTGTACAAAGTGGACGCCAGAGGCTCTTGTGACCAATGAGACCGCGCCGGGTTCCGCGCGCGGAGCGCCGCCCAGGCCGTGTGGTCAGTCGGCCAATTCGGGCCGGCCGGCCGCGCCCAGGGGCGGCTCGATGCCGAGGGCCTCCTGGACGACCGGATCGTCGTCGGTGCCGAGCGCCCGCCAGTCCTCGTCGGGCTCGAGGATCTTCTCGGCGCCGCGGATGGACCGGAAGTCAAGGCCGGCGCCCACGGCCGGCGGCTCCTTGCCCGCTGCCAGGCCCTTGGCCGCCGAGATCAGGATGTGGCGCATGCGGGTGATGGCCTTGTCGGTGGAGCCGAGGTGCTCCTCGGTGCGGTCGTAGATCGGGCCCATCGACTCCGTCACCATGAAGTCCTGGCTCACGAAGTCCGAGACGCCGCTGAAGATGCCGTTGCGCTGCGCGTCCCGATCGATCCGGAAGTCGTTGTCCATGGTGTACTGCCTGGGGAGGATCCCGTCTCTGCGGCCCGTTATCGGCGTCGAGAACGGGGCGACGGAGAAAAGGTTCGCGCCGCCGAGGTTGCGGGGGTTCTGCCGGTCCTTGGCTGTGACGAAGTAGCGCCAGCAGTTCTGGTCGTCGATCGGGATGAACATCCCGTGGCCGGTGCTGAACGGGATGCTGGCGACCATCGTGCTGTACGGCACCGCGTAGGCGGTGATGCGCACGTGGGTGTTGCCGTTGGGCGTGGTCCTGATGCCGGCGTACCGGTACCCGTACCAGGTGTCGTCGACCTCGAGCCGCGGCGCGCGGTCGTGGCGCCAGAACTTCCACGACATGGCGTTGGACGGGTAGCCGGGCTTGTCGGACCCGTCATCGGGGATGTCGTCGACGCCGTCCCACTGGTGCAGGTGGGAGATGTGGGCCGTGTCGATGTTGCCTTCCATCGCCTGCACCCAGTTACACGTCGTCAGCTGCTTGCCCGCCGTGAACTCGCCGGCGTCGTGCCCCTCGGTGCCGAAGTCGCGGAACGGCGTCATCGTCTCCCGCGGGCCCATGTAGGTCCACACGACCCCGCCTGACTCGTGCGCGGGGTACGCCCGCATCCGCACCTTCTCGCAGAATGGCACCGGCTCGCTCGGCATGTCCACGCACCGGCCGTCCACGTCGAACGCCCACCCGTGGTACACGCAGCGGATGGCGGCGTCCTCGTTGCGGCCGAAGTACAGCGACGCTCCCCGGTGCGGGCAGTTCTCCTGTACCAGCCCCGCCCGCCCGCGTGTGTCCCGGAAGGCGACCAGGTTCTCGCCAAGCAGCCGCACCCGCACCGGGTCGCATCCCGGCTCGGGGATCTCGGCCGTCAGGCAGGCCGGCGTCCAGTAACGGCGCAGCAGGTCGCCCATCAGCGTGCCCGGCCCCACCCTGGTCAGGATCTCGTTCTCTTCCGCCTTGAGCACGCCGCACCTCCGCATGACCGGGCCAGCCCCACGTCAGACCGTCTTTTTTCACCGTCTCACCGGTCAAACATTGTTGTCAATTATCAACTAACAAGAGTGCCGGCCGTTGTGAACTGCCGCGGCAGGATGTGCTGAGGCGGGCCCGGCGGTCGGGTCGCCGTGTCCTTGCGGAGCGGCGGGAACTGGGGGACGGTGGTAGGCGGCGGATGGGGCGGACCAGGAAGGCGGCAGTTATGCGGTTCATCACGGAGGCAACCTCGGACGGCGTGACGGAGCGCCACTTCACGGTCGGCGACGCTCCCGGCGTGGTGTGGGCACCGGCCGGGGCCGCCGGGCCGCGGCCGCTCGTGCTGCTCGGGCACGGTGGCGGCGGGCACAAGACGGCGGCGTCCATCGTCGCCCGCGCCCGCCGCTACGTGACGGGGAGCGGGTTCGCGGTGGCGGCCATTGACGCGCCCGGGTGGGGCGGCAGGCCCATCCCGGCGGGGTATGAGACCTACAACGCCGAGATCGAGGAGCTGACCGCGGCCGGCAAGCCCCTCGGCGAGGCGTACGCGCGGCGCGGGGTGGTCGTCGCGGCGCTCGCGATACCCGAATGGCGGGCCACCATCGACGCCCTGGCCGGTCTTGACTGGGTCGGCGCAGGCGGGGCGGTCCCCGTCGGCTACTGGGGCGTGTCGCTCGGCAGCGCGATCGGCGTGCCCCTGGTGGCGGCCGAGCCGAGGATCACCGCCGCCGTCCTCGGCCTCATGGGCCACGAGACCCTGACGGAGGCGGCCGCCGAGATCACCGTACCGGTGGAATTCCTGCTCCAGTGGGACGACGAGATCGTGCCGCGGGAGGCGGGGCTCGCGCTGTTCGACGCCATCGGCTCGGCGGAGAAGACGCTGCACGCCAATCCCGGCGGCCACATGGACGTGCCGATGTTCGAGGTCGACAGCTCCGAGCGTTTCTTCGCGCGCCACCTCACGAGCTGAGGCGATGGCGGCGCCCCGGTCAGGCGGGCTGCTGTTCCAGGCGCTGGATGAGCACCGTGCCCAGCTTGTTCCTGCGGCCGGCGAGGTTCTCTGCGGTCAGCCGCAGGCCGGCCACCGTGGCTTCTGAGCCGGCGATGGGCACCCGGCCGAGCTCGTGCGCCAGCAGGCCGCCGACGGTCTCCACGTCCTCCGCGTCGACCGCCACCCCGAAGAGCTCCTCGAGTTCGGTGACCGGCAGCCGCGCGGTGACCCGCGCCGTGCCCGGCGCGAGCCACTCCACCGGCGCCCGCTCGGTGTCGTACTCGTCGGCGATCTCCCCGACGATCTCCTCCAGGATGTCCTCGATCGTCACCAGCCCCGCCGTCCCGCCGTACTCATCGATCACGATCGCCACATGCACATGCCGCGCCTGCATCTCCCGCAGCAGATCATCAACCGGCTTGCTCTCCGGCGCGAACGTGGCCGCCCGCATGATCGACTCCACCGTCTCCGCAGACTCGCCCTCCGGATGCTCATAGATCCGCGTCACGATGTCCTTCAGGTACGCGACCCCGACGACATCATCCAGGTTCTCCCCGATCACCGGAATCCGCGAAAAGCCGCTCCGCAGCGCCAGCGACAGCCCCTGCC
>NZ_JASIAL010000506.1:0-5099 GCF_030042015.1 Trebonia sp.
ATCGAGCCGCGCGCCAACCGCCGCGAGCGCATCGCCCGCAACGCCGCCGCGCTCGGCGTGCCGGGACTTTCCGTGGTGGCCGGGGCCGCGCCGGAGGCGCTGGCCGGGCTGCCCGCGCCCGACGCGGTCTTCATCGGGGGCGGCGTCAGCGCCGAAGGTGTCGTCCGCGCTTGCTGGGACGCCCTCGGGCCCGGCGGGAGGCTTGTCGCGAACGCGGTCACGCTCGAGGGCCAGGCCGTCCTGGCGGACTGGCGGCGGCGTCTCGGCGGCACCCTGACCAGGATCGGCGTGGAGCGCGCCGCGGAGCTCGGCTCTTACACGGCCTGGCGGCCGGCGCTGCCTGTCGTCCAGTGGTCCATCCGCAAGGCACCCGGCCCGCGGGAAAGCGGCCAGGGGAGTCAGGGGAGTCAGGAGAGCTCGTGACCGTCCACTTCGTCGGCGCCGGACCGGGCGCACCTGACCTGATCACCGTCCGCGCCCAGCGCCTGCTGCAGGAGTGCCCGGTCTGCCTGTACGCGGGCAGCCTCGTCCCCGCCGAGGTCCTGGCGCACTGCCCCCGAGGCGCCACCCTGATCGACACCGCCGGCCTCACCCTGGACGAGATCGTCGGGGCCATGGCCGAAGCCGACGCCGCGGGACTGGACGTGGTCCGGCTCTGCTCCGGCGACCCGGCCGTCTTCAGCGCGATCGCCGAGCAGGCACGGCGCCTGGACCGGGCGGGGATCGCCTACGACGTCACCCCGGGCGTGCCCGCGTTCGCCGCCGCGGCCGCGGCCCTGCGGCGTGAGCTGACCGTGCCGGGAGTCGGCCAGACGGTCGTGCTCACCAGGATCGCGGACCAGGCCACCCCGATGCCGCCGGGAGAGGACCTGGCCAGCCTCGCCGTCACCGGCGCGACGCTGGTGCTGCACCTGGCCGCGGCGCGCATCGAGCAGGTGACCGCCGAACTCGTCCCGCGCTACGGCCCCGGCTGCCCCGCGGCGGTCGTCGCGTACGCCAGCCAGCAGCGGGAGGTCGTCCTGCGCGGCACGCTGGGGGACATCGCCGGGCAGGTGCTCGCCGCCGGGGTGCGGCGCACCGCGGTGATCATCGTCGGGAACGTGCTGGCAGCCGAGGGGTTCCGCGACAGCCATCTGTACTCGCCCGGCCGGGACCGCGGCTTAAGACCCATTATCCCGAACGGACAGTGGCTACTCCTCACCCGCCGGCTGCTCCCGGTCCCGGCGGAGCAGGTAGGTGTCCATGATCCAGCCGTGCCGCTCGCGCAGCTCGGCGCGGGTCGCGGTGATCTGCGCCGCGACCTCCGCAAGCGGCCCGCAGATCAGCACCTCGTCCGGGGTGCTGAGGTAGGCGCCCCAGAACACCGACAGGCTCCGGTCGTCGAACCCGGCCGCGGTGAACCCGCTGTCCAGCATGACCACGGCGCTGTCGAGGCCCGCGGGCAGGCCGCCGGCGATCCGGCGGGCCGGCGTGATGAAGATCGGCTCGCCGGTCCTGTTCAGCGGGATCCGGTGCGCCGCCGCGAGCGCCTGCACGCTGGTCACGCCGGGGATCACGGAATAGTCGAAACGGACGCCGCCGAGCGCCAGGACGCGGCCGGCGATCCGCAGCATCGAGTCGTAGACCGACGGGTCGCCCCACACGAGGAACGCGCCCACCCCGTCCGGGCCGAGCTCGTCGCCGATCGCCGTCGCGATCAGCTCCGCGCGGGCGTCGTGCCAGTCCCGCACCGCGCCCTGGTACTCATCCGCGGTCAGGGACGGCGACCGGTCGCGCGGCGGCTCGGGGATGTCCACGACCCGGTAGCCGGGGCGGGTCACGTGCCGGCGCAGGATCTCGTCCCTGGCCGCGTTCAGCCCGGATCTCGCGTCGCCCTTGTCGATGCGGAAGAACACGTCCACCCGGTTCAGCGCATTGACGGCCTGGACGGTGATCTGGTCAGGGTGCCCGGGACCCATGCCGATGAGGAGCAGTTCGCGCATCCGCCCATCCTCCCGCACCCGCCGGGGCCCGGCACTAGCCTGGTCAGGTGCGCATCCTCATCCTCGGCGGAACCGGTGAGGCGCGGGAGCTGGCCGCCCTGCTCGTGGCGCAAGGCGCCGACGTGCTGTCATCGCTGGCGGGCCGGGTACGCGCTCCCCGGCTTCCCGACGGCCCGGTCCGCGTCGGCGGGTTCGGCGGCGCGGGCGGCCTGGCCGCCTTCCTGCGCGAGGAGGGGATCACCCATCTCATCGACGCGACGCACCCGTTCGCCGGCGGCATCAGCGCGAACGCGGCGCTGGCCGCCGCCGACGCGGGTGTGCCGCGGCTCGTGCTGCGCCGTCCCGCCTGGCCGGCCGACCCCTCCTGGCAGCTGGCCGCTGACATGGCCGAGGCGGTCGCGGCCGTGCGGGCCTGGCCGGGCGACGGCGTGTTCCTCACCACGGGCCGCCGTGACCTGGCCGCCTTCGCCGCCGACGACGCTCACCGGTTCCTCGTCCGGACCGTCGACCCGCCGGAGGGAGCCGTGCCGCCGCGCATGACGCTGATTCTCGACCGCGGCCCGTACACGGTGCGGGGGGAGTCGGCGCTGCTGCGCGAGCACCGGATCGGGCTGCTGGTGTCCAAGAACAGCGGCGGCCCCATGACGGCCGCGAAGCTGCGGGCCGCCGCGGACCTCGGTGTCCAGGTGGTCATGGTGCGGCGCCCGCCGCCGCCGCCGGGCAGCGCTGTCGCGGCGACGGTCGCCGAGGCGCTGCGCTGGATCGGCGGGCAGAGCGGGGATCAGCCGGGATAGCGGCGCGGCGTGATCACCCGGGCCGCGCCCGAACTGTCGCGCACCACCCGGGACTGGCTGGAGCCGACGATGACCAGGCAGCTCATGTCGACCTGCGCGGGATCGAGCTCGCGCAGGGTCGTCACCGTGACCTGCTGGTCGTCGGTGCCGACGGCGCGGCCGACCACCACCGGAGTGGCGGCGTCCCGGTGCGTGAGCAGCAGCGCCCGCGCGTCGGCCAGCTGCTGCCGCCGGGACCGTGACGCCGGGTTGTAGATCGCGATGGCGAAGTCGCCGGCCGCTGCCGCCGCAAGCCGCCGGGCGATGACCGCCCACGGCTTGAGCCGGTCCGACAGCGACAGCGTGACGTAGTCGTGGCCGAGCGGCGCGCCGGCCAGGGCGGCGACCGCTTGCGCGGCGGTGATCCCTGGCACGACGGCGACCGGTATCCCGGCGAACCGGGAATCTGCCGCGGCCGCCTCGAGCACCACCGAGGCCATGGCGAACACGCCAGGGTCGCCAGAGGAGACGACCGCGACCCGGCGGCCGCGCAGCGCCAGGTCGAGCGCGAACTCCGCGCGCTGTGCCTCCACCCGGTTGTCGCTGCCGTGCCGCCGCTGCCTGGGATTGGGCGGCACGCGGTCCACGTAGGGCGCGTAGCCGACGAGGTCGTCGGCGGCGGCCAGCGCCGCCGCCGCCTGCGGGGTCAGCCAGTCGCGCCCGCCGGGGCCGAGCCCCACGACGTCCACGCGCCCCGGGCCGGTGTCACGCTCGCCGTCGGGACCGGGCGACGCGGGCACCGGATGCCCGGCGGCTTCCGCGCCGGCGATGATGACCAGCGACATGTACGGCACCGCCGCCGGGTCGACGTCTCCCGCACGCTCGATGACCTGCCGCCGTCCCCCGGAGGCGCGCTCGACGTAGTACGCCTGGTCCAGCCGCCCGCAGTCCTTCAGCGCCGCGCGCACGTCGGCGTAGCCGCGGCTGATCTTCATGATCGCCGCCGCCCCGGTGCCGCGCAGCCGGTCCGCCAGCTGCTCGCGGCCGAGCGTGCCCGGCAGCACGGTCAGCACGTCATCGCCTTCGACGAGCGGCATGGCAAGCGCGGCGGACGCGGCGCTCACCGACGTGACGCCGGGCACGATCACGGTGGCGAACCGGCCGCTGATCCGCTTGTGCATGTGCATGTAGCTGCTGTAGAAAAGCGGGTCGCCCTCGGCGAGCAGCACCACGTCCCGGCCGGCCGACAGATGCGCGATCAGCCGGGCGGCGGCCGCCTCGTAGAACTCCTCCATCGCGCCCTCGTAGCCGCCCGGGTGGTCGGTGACCTCGGTCGTGACCGGGTACACGAGCTGTTCTTCGACCTGGTCGCCGCGCAGGTACGGCTCGGCGATCGACCGGGCGACCGACCGGCCGTGCCGGGCGCAGTGGTACGCCACGACGTCCGCCGCGCCGATCAGCCGCGCGGCCTTCACCGTGACCAGTTCCGGGTCGCCCGGCCCGAGCCCGACGCCGTACAGGGTTCCGTCGTTCAATCGTCCTCGCTCGCAACGGCGTTCACCGCGGCGACGGTCATCGCGCTGCCGCCGCGGCGCCCGTGGACCACCAGGTACTCAAGGCCGGACTGCGCGAGCGCGAGCTTCGACTCCGCCGCTCCCACGAACCCGACCGGGATGCCGAACACCGCGGCCGGCTCGCCCGCACCGTCCGCCAGCAGCTCAAGCAGCCGGAACAACGCGGTCGGCGCGTTGCCGATCGCCACCACGGCCCCGGTCAGCCGCGTGCCCCACAGGCCGACCGCCGCCGCCGACCTCGTGGTCCCGAGCCGCTGCGCGAGCGGCGCCACCGCCGGGTCGCCGAGCGTGCAGATGACCTCGTTGCCCGCGGGCAGCCGCCGCCTGGTGATCCCCGCGGCGATCATCTGCGCGTCGCACAGGACCGGCGCGCCGCGAAGCAGCGCGGCCCGCGCGGCCCCCACCACGCCGTCGCTGTAGCCGACGTCGGCGGGCAGGTCGGCCATCCCGCAGGAGTGGATCATCCGGACGACGACCCGCGCGATGTCGGCGGGAAAGCGGGCGAGGTCGGCCTCGGCCCTGATGGCGGAGAACGAGCGGCGGTAGATCTCCGCGCCGTCGCGGATGTAGTCAAACCCCGGCAACCTGGTATCCCTCGCTGGTGGCGGTCACGTCGATCTCGGTGGCGGCGGGGCGGCCGCAGTGCCGGGCGCAGCCGCTGACGTGCACGAGCCGTCCCGGCCAGCGTGCCGCGAACGCGGCCGCGCCCGCCTGCACGTCGGCCAGCGCGCTCGCGCAGCCTGGCCGCCCGGCGCACGCCGTCACCCGCA
>NZ_JASIAL010000507.1:0-3961 GCF_030042015.1 Trebonia sp.
TCGGCGCCGCCGCGGCGGCCTGCCTGCCGCGGCCCGCCCGCGTGGGGCTGCTCGCCGGCATCGTGGCGCTCACGGCCGCGTCAGAGAAGGTCAGCTTCACCAAGGTCATCGCGGCGACGCCGTCGCTGCGCTGGCTCGACATGCTCGGCCGCCGCCCGGCCGCGGCGCCGCGGCAGGAGCAGTGACGGTTCCGGTCGCCGAGCGCGGCGGGGCTCGGCAGCGCAATCGCGGCATCGGCCGGGCGGCCGTGATGATCGGCGTGATCACCGTGCTCGCCCGCCTCGTCGGGTTCGGGCGGCAGGTGGTGTTCGCGCACACCGTCGGCACCACGTGCCTGGGCACCGCGTACACGACCGCCAACATGGTGCCGAACATCATCTACGACATCGTGCTCGGCGGCGCGCTCTCGTCGGTGGTGGTGCCGGTGCTCGCCGGCCGCGCCGGGCGGGGCGGGCCGGCCGGGCGGGAAGCCAGGCAGATCGCGTCGGCCCTGCTCACCTGGACCGTGGCGCTGCTCGTCCCGGTGAGCCTGCTCGTCGCGCTGGCCGCGCGCCCGATCGTCTCCGCGCTGCTCGGCGACGCGAGCGGCTGCCCGCGCGCCGACCTGGCCGGCGTCGGCGCCCGGATGCTCATCGTCTTCGCGCCGCAGGTCGTGCTGTACGGGCTGGCCGTGGTGCTGTACGGCATCTTGCAGTCCCACCGCCGGTTCGGCGGGCCGGCGGTCGCGCCGCTGCTGTCCAGCCTGGTCGTGGTGGGCGCCTACCTCGGGTTCGGCGTGGTCGGCGGGACGTACGTGAACCGGCTGCACTCGCTGCCGCCAACCGCCGAATACCTGCTGTCCGGCGGGACGACGCTCGGCGTGCTCGCGCTGGTGCTCACCGCGGTCGTCCCCGTCTGGCGGCTGCACATCGGGCTCAGGCCGGCCTGGCGGTTTCCCGGCAGGGTGGGCGTCCGCGTCAGGCGGCTGGCGATCGCGGGCGTGCTCACGCTGGTGGCGCAGGACGCCTCGGTCGCGGTGGTGATCGTGCTCGCCAACCGGTACGGGAGCCCGGGCGCCCTGGTGCTCTACGGCTTCGCGTGGGCGGTCTTCATGGTCCCCTACGCCGTGCTCGCGATCCCGGTCGCGACCAGCGCGTTCCCCGAGCTTTCTGCGCGCTCGGACCGCACCGGCCCGGGTCACGACGCGGCCGGGCCCGCCCCCCAGCCGGAGTTCGACGCGACCGCGGCGGCGTCGACGCGCGCGATCCTGGTGGCATCCTGGCTGGGCGCCGCGGCGCTGGCGGGGGCGCGGGTCCCGCTCGCGCACGTCTTCGAATCGCACAACGCGGCGTCGGCCGCGATGCTGGCGGTGGCGCTGGCCGCGTTCGCGCCGGGGCTCGTCGGGTACGGCCTGGCGGCCAACCTGTCCCGGGTGCTGTACGCCCAGGGGCGCAACCGGGCGACGGCGCTCGCGATCAGCGGCGGCTGGCTGCTCGTGATCGGCGCGGACCTCGCGATCGTGCCGCTCGTGCCGGGCTCGCGGGTGGTGCCCGCACTCGGGCTCGGCACCTCGATCGGGCTGACGGTCGCCGGGGTGGCACTGCTCGTGCTGGTCCGCCGCGAGCGCGGCGCCGCCGCGCTGGCCGGCCTGCTGCGGGCGTTCCTCGCCGGCCTGGTCGGATGCGCCGCCGCCGGGGCGGCGGGGTCGGCCGTCGCGTCCGTCGTCCGCGGCCGCGGGTTCTTCCCCAACGTCGGCATATCGGTGCTGGTCAGTGCCGTGGTGGCCGCGGTGTTCGTCGCGGTGGTCGCGAACGTGGACGGTGGGGACCTGCGCGCCGCCCTGGGCCGCCTGCGCACCCGCGTCCCGGCGGTCGAGCCGTGACCCCGGAGCGGATCGCGTTCGTGGTCGGGACCACCGCGGGCGGCACGGGCACGCACGTAACGATGCTCGCGGCGGGGTGCGCGGCGCGCGGGCTGACCGTGTCGGTTTTCGGGCCGGCGGAGGTGGGCCGCAGGTTCGGGCTCGCGTCCCTGTCCGGGGTGGCGTTCACCCCGGTGGAGTTCGCTGACCGCCCGCGGCCAGGCGACGCCGTCGCGGTGCGGTGCCTGCGGCGGTGGCTGCGTTCGTCCGCGGATGTGGTGCACGCGCACGGCGTGCGCGCCGCGGCGCTTTCCGCCCTGGCGCTCGGCCGCGGTCGCGATCCCGGCCCCGCTCTCGTGGTGACGGTGCACAACGCCCCGCCGAGCGGGGCGCTGGCCGCCCCGATCTACCGGCGACTCGTACGGATCGCCGCGCGCCGCGCCGACCTGGTCCTGTGCGTCTCCGCTGACCTGGAGGAACGGATGCGCAAGGCGGGCGCGCGCCGGGTAGCGCGCGCGGTCGTCCCCGCGCCCGCCGTCTCCGCCGCCACACCGAGCCCGGCGCCCGCGGCCGGTTCCGCCCGCCCCATGGTGTTCGCCGCGGGACGACTTGTGACACAGAAGGGGTTCGGGACGCTGCTGGAGGCGGCTGTCTCCTGGCGGACCATGACACCGGAACCGCTGGTCGTCATCGCCGGCGACGGGCCGCTGTCGGTCAGCCTGCAGTCCAGGGCGGTCTCCCTCGGGGTGGACGCGAGATTCCCTGGGCACCGCGACGACGTGCCCGCGCTGCTGGCGGCGGCCGCGGTGTTCGTGCTGCCCAGCCTGTGGGAAGGCCAGCCGCTTGTGCTGCAGGAGGCGCTGCGCGCGGGCGTGCCGATCGTCGCCTCACGGGCCGGCGGAATACCGGACCTCACCGGCAACGGCGCGGCGCTCCTCGTGCCGCCAGGGAACCCCGTGGGCCTGGCGAACGCGGTCCGGTTGGTGCTCGAAGACCCGGCGCTGGCCGCCCGGCTGCGGGAGGCGGCGGCCAAGCGGGCTGCCGCGCTGCCCACCGAGGACGACGCGGTGACCGCCGCGCTTGAGTCGTACGCGGCTGCTGGCAAGCTCGCGACTGCGGCGCGGCGTCGCTCCTGAGATACTGGCCTCGTGCCGCTCACCGCCACGTGCCTGTGCCTGCTCACCCGGATCGGCGGCGACGGCCAGCGCCAGGTGCTCCTCGGGCACAAGAAGACCGGCTTCGGCACAGGGAAGATCGTCGGGCTCGGCGGGCACGTCGAACCCGGCGAGTCCCCGGCCGACGCGGCCGCCCGCGAGGTGAAAGAGGAAGCGGGGATCGACGTGCCGCCCGCGGCCCTGCGCGAGGTCGCCTACATGACGTTCCTCTTCCCTGTGTGCCCGCGGTGGGACATGACGGTCTCGATCTTCACCGGCGCCGACTGGACGGGCGAGGCGGCGGAGACCGCCGAGATCACGCCCGCATGGTTCCCGGTCACCGGCCTTCCGCTCGACCGCATGTGGGACGACGCGCGGTACTGGCTGCCGCGCATCCTCGCCGGGGAGCGGGTGCGCGCCACCTTCACCTACGCCGACGACTGCGAAACCGTCGCCGAAGCAACTCTCGCACCGCTAGCCACGTGACCAGCCCTGCCCCATCGCCCGCGCCGCGTTATCGCGAAGACTTATTTTATGGAGTAGAGATTTTGCACTTCTGGGTACACAAAGTCTTCGTGTAGAAAAAAGTCTTCGCGATCCGGCGTTTCCCGGCCATCCGCCGCGAGGCCACCGACGTCAACGGTCCCGGACGGCATCACCGAAGCCAGTCGGCGGCGATGCGCTCCGCGAGCCGCTCGACGAGCGGGCCCGCGTTGGCCATGGAGCGGCCCACGTCGGGTTCGATGGCGGTGAGCGGGTAGGCGGCCGCGATCCCGGCCGCCCGCAACTGCGCGGCCGACAGCGTGCACACCCCGGCGACCGCGACCACAGGGACCGCCGGGTCGTGCGCGGCGGCCGCGCGCGCCACCCCTACGGGCGCCTTGCCGCGCAGCGTCTGCGTGTCGAGCGCGCCCTCGCCGGTGATCACCAGCCGCGCGCCGTCCAGCTGCCGGCCGAACGAGAGCAT
>NZ_JASIAL010000508.1:0-36692 GCF_030042015.1 Trebonia sp.
TCGAGCTTCGCCGCCGCGCTCAACGAGCTGCTGTACGTCACCGCGGCGCTCGCCTTCGTCGGCGCGGTCTGCGCCACGCTGCTGATCCGCCGCAAGGACTTCCACCGTCCCGGCGACGCCGCGCCCGGGCCAGCCGGGCGCGCGGCGGCACAGGTCGCGGACGCGCCTAACTAGCACGGAGGCCGCCATCTGGCTGTTGGCCCGCTACGGCACCTGCGCCTGACCCGTCGCCTCCGTGTGGGCCCATTCCCGTCCGTCACGCCAGCCCCTCCCGCTGCCTTCCCGGCGCCCGGCCGGGATAACGGGAAAGAAAAGGCCACCCCTGACCGGTCCTTTCTTTCCCGATGATCGGCCTGTCCGGAATGTCCGGTTGCGGGATTCCGGCATACCGGGCATATCGCATCGCCGGGCGCGGCCGGCATGGGCGCGGATATTTTGGTTCAAGAGCTAGGCTGAGGCGCTCGCGGCGATCGCCGCAGGCGTCTGGGTCAGGTCTCGATGATCTCGTATTGGTCCCGGGTGAGGATGCCCTGGACGAAGTCGCCGTCGCTGTCCGCGGTTTGCGGTGCGAAGGCGAACTCGGCCAGGCAGCTCCCGTCGGACCTGGCTTCGAGGACCGTTCCCTTCATTCCGGCCGGGATGGTCCTGTCGTCGAAGATGCTCTCCGCGTCAGCCGTCGTGCGGATCAGGCCGTATTCCCTTGCTGCTGTCAACGTTCAGTCTCCTTGCCGCGATGAGGCAGCACCCATACTGTTGTGAGCCGGGGAACGCTGAGGCCTGACCGGTCTTCGATGAGCCAGCAGGTGACCAGGGTCGCGGGCCTGCCGTTCGGCCCGGTGAGATCGCTGAGAACCCTGTGCGACGGCCCATACGCCGTCTCCCGGGTTTCGGCTACTTTCCCGCGCGCCAGCAGCTCGTCGCAGATCAGTCCGCGCAGCTCCCGTGCCGCATCGCGGCGTCCCTCCGCGTTGTCCACATCGTAGCCGAGTGCACGCCAGCCATCCGCCTTCCCGTTGTTGCCTGGGTGACCTGGATTCAACGAATAATCGCTAAGCTTCCTGCCGTCGAGCTCAGCCAGCTGTACGTTCGGCAGGACGTCTCGGGCATCCGGCAGGTCCCGCACGCTCAGCGGAAGGTCGGCGTCCCGCGTCACCGGTGCAGCCTTGTCCTGACGCTCACCCTCGGTGCCGGTAGCGGCAAGAGAATCGCGGCCCTGATCACCCCGCGGCGTGGCGTCCCCAGGGCCGCGGGCAGCGTACTCGAACTCGACGCGCTGGCGATACGCAAGTGCGAGGCCGATCCGAGTTTCCGCATCCTGCACGATTGCGCGGCCTAGCTGGCGAGAGTCATCGGCGTGCCGCTCAGGGACATCCGCCCCGGAGTCTGCCCCGGTGCCGGTGCCGTCGTATGCGTCCCCGCCGTGAAATTCGCGCGTCGTCATCCCAGCGGATCCGGCGTCGCAGCTCTCAACATCAGGCACGGACGTCAGGCGGAGCCGGTTCGAATCCCGCCGGTAATGCTGGGGGATCCGTGCGGTGGCCGGATAGCGCTCAGGAGGGGTGCGACCCGTCGATCTCACCCCTCCTGAGCTGTAATTTCACTCAGCGATAGACGCTGAATTAGCTGCAGCCGCTGGTCGAGCCGCAGCCTTCGCAGACGTAGCAGCTGCCGGCCGGGCGCATCTTCGTGCCGCAGGTGAGGCACAGCGGCGCGTCGGCGGTGCGGCCCTGCTGGGCCTCGATCAGCTCCGCGGTGCTGTGCGGGCCGCCGCCCGGGCCGACCGCCGGGTGGGCGGCGCCTGCTGGCGTGGCGGCGGGCGCCGCCTGGACGGCGGGACGAGGTTCGCTCGACGCCGGCGACCCGGCCGGAGCGGCGGGGGGTCGCGGAGACGCCACCGACCGTTCGGGAGAAAAAGTGGTTTCCACCGCGGCCGACTGAGCCAGCTCGAGCGGATCCACATCGTCGGCCAGCGTCGCCGGGTCCTGGCCGGAGAGCTGCGCGGCGCGCTCGGCGGCGGACAGGATGCCCAGTTCGGCGCGCTGCTCGTAGGGCAGGTGGTCGAGCGCGAGGCGGCGGAAGATGTAGTCCATCACCGAGCTCGCGATCCGGATGTCCGGGTCGTCGGTCATGCCCGCCGGCTCGAACCGCATGTTGGTGAACTTCGCCACGTAGGACTCCAGCGGGATGCCGTACTGCAGCCCGACCGAGATCGCCATCGAGAACGCGTCCATCACGCCAGCGAGCGTCGAGCCCTGCTTGCCGAGCTTGAGGAACACCTCGCCCACCCCGTCGTCGGGGTAGGTGGAGGCGGTCATGTATCCCTCGGCGCCCGCGACGTCGAACCGGGTGACGGTCGCGGAGCGCTTCTTGGGCAGGCGCCTGCGGACCGGGCGGTGGTCGTGCGGCTCGGCCGCGCTCGGCGGCGCCTGGGCTTGCGGCGCGTCCGGGGCCTGGTCCTCCTTCTTCTTGGCGACGGAAAGCGGCTGGCCGACCTTGCAGTTGTCGCGGTAGATCGCCAGCGCCTTCAGGCCGAGCTTCCAGCCCTCGAAGTAGATCTTCTCGACTTCCTCGACTGTGGTCGACTCGGGTACGTTCACGGTCTTCGAGATTGACCCGCTGAGCATCGGCTGGACCGCGGCCATCATGAGGACATGCCCCATCGGGCTGATCGAGCGCTCGCCCATCGCGCAGTCGAACACCTCGTAGTGCTCGGGCTTGAGGCCCGGGGCGTTGACCACGTGGCCGTGCTCGGCGATGTACTCGGTGATGGCCTCGATCTGCTCGTGCTGGTAGCCGAGGTTTTTCAGGGCACGGGGCACGGTCTGGTTGACGATCTGCATGGACCCGCCGCCGACGAGCTTCTTGAACTTGACCAGCGCGAGATCGGGCTCGATGCCGGTGGTGTCACAGTCCATCATGAAGCCAATGGTGTTGTGACTGACCATGCCGTTCGCGACGTACGTGACGTTGTCTGGGACGGATAGGTCATACGTGGGCTGGACGCCACCGTCCTCGTTGGCCGCGACCTTCTCGAAGAGGTAGTCGAGCGCCCGGCCGAGCCTGTGGTCGAGCGTTTCCTCGAAGATGCGGGTCGCGAGCATCCTGGGGACGCTGCCGGCGTTCTTGTTAAGTGACAGCGTGAGGGCGTTCCGCGATGGATGCCCGGCGGGAACCAGCTCGTTCCACACCTCACGCGGCACGAAGACGTGGTCCTTCTTCGCCGAGGCCCGCGGTTCGAGCTCGGCGATCAGGCTGTCCTTGCGCTGACCGATGAACCCGATCAGCTCCGCGAAGTTGAGCGCGTGATCGACGTTGCGCAGCCGCACCTGGTAGATGTCTCCACCCCAGCCACTTGTCGTCGTCCGCGTGGTCGTGGCCAGGCCCTTGGTCAGCAGCATCGTGCGGACCTCGGCGGCGAAGGACTCGTGCGCCGTTGACAAGCTCGGCACGCCCTCGAGGACCGTGCCGTCGGCCTCGAAGAGGCCACGGAGGAACGCGCTGTAGACCAGCGGGTCGTTCGCCTCGAGGATCGCCGCGGGGATCCGCGGGACCCAGCCCTTGCCGCTGTGATCCTCCGTCGGCAGGCTCTTGGCGAAGCCGGCCGCCTGCCACCACCGCGCCAGCCGGACGGACTGCAGGGTGAGCTCGCGGTACCCCCCTTGCTGGCTGACGACAGGCGCCAGGCCGAAGAGCTCCTTGGCGAGAACGCCGAGTCGCTCAGCCACGTCCAGGTCGGTGTCGGCGACGCACAGCCTGATGCCCTTGGCGTGCAGGCTGCCGTCACCCATGAAGTAGCCGACGACTTCGGCCAGCTCGGGCGTGACAGTGGCCGGGACGCGGACGTGCCGGTCTCCGGTGTAGTACGCCTGGTCCAGGACGGGCAGCGGAACGTCGCGTGGCCCGCCGACCAGCGTGCGCATCTGCAGTGGGAGCAAGTCACCTGGCGCGATGTCGGCCAGCCGCTTCCACTCCCATGCGCCCGTGTCCGAGTTGACCACCTTGACGCGGTGGGTGAGCGTGCCCTGGATCTTGTAGCCGCCTTCGGTCACGATCCGGCGGGTGGGCTCCTCGCCGTTGAGGAAGAACTTCGTCGCCCGGCGCGGCCCCTCATCGGTGGACACGGTGAGGTCGAGATCCTGCCAGCGGTCACCGTACACGTCGCCGATCTCACCAAGCCGGACCAGGCCGCGGTCGGTCGTGATGAGGGTGTCCGGGGTCAGGCAGCCGGTCGGCGCCAACAGGCTGGCCTGCGCGTTCCGGTAGCCGTTGGCTTCGCCGAGCGCGACGCATTCCGTCCAGGTCTCGTTCGCCAGGGCGAGGATCTCGCGATCGAACCTGCCGACCGGGCGGACCCTGGCGCTGGCGTCGGCGTGCATCCGCATGACCCGCTTGTGGGCTGAGGTGTTCCGCTCGTAACCGTCGTAAGGGCCGACGACCCTGGCGAGCTCGGCGGACCGCTTGTAGGCGGAGGCGGTCATCAGCGACGTGATCGCGGCGGCGATCGCCCGGCCGCCCGCGGAATCGTAGGCGTGGCCGGTGGCCATGAGCAGCGCGCCGAGGTTCGCGTACCCGATGCCGAGCTGGCGGTAGGCCCGGGTTGTCGCCCCGATCTTCTCTGTCGGGAAATCCGCGAACGTGATGGAGATATCCATCGCGGTAATGATGAGCTCGGCCATCATCGCGAATCGCTCGGCGTCGAACGTGTCGTCGTCGCGGAGGAACTTCAGCAGGTTGATGCTGGCCAGGTTGCAGGAGGAGTTGTCAAGGCTCAGGTACTCACTGCAGGGGTTGCTCGCGGTGATGCGCCCGGATTCGGGGTTGGTGTGCCAGTCGTTGATCGTGTCGTCGTACTGGATGCCGGGATCCGCGCACTCCCAGGCCGCCTGGGCCATCTTGCGGAACAGGTCCTTCGCGCCGACCGTCTTGATCGCCTCGCCGGTCCGGCGCGCGAGCAGGTCGAAGGGCTTGTCTTCCTCGACCGCCCGCATGAACTCGTCGGACACCCGGACCGAGTTATTGGCGTTCTGGTACTGGACGCTGACGATGTCCTGGCCGCCGAGGTCCATGTCAAAGCCCGCGTCGCGCAGCACGCGGATCTTCTCCTCCTCGCGGGCCTTGGTCTCGATGAAATCCTCGACGTCGGGGTGGTCCACGTCGAGCACGACCATCTTGGCCGCGCGGCGGGTGGCGCCGCCGGACTTGATCGTGCCCGCGCTCGCGTCGGCGCCGCGCATGAAGCTGACCGGGCCGCTGGCGGTGCCGCCCGAGGTGAGCAGCTCCTTGCTCGACCGGATCCTGGACAGGTTCACGCCGGAGCCGGAGCCGCCCTTGAAGATCATTCCTTCTTCGCGGTACCACTCCAGGATGGACTCCATCGTGTCATCGACCGCGAGGATGAAGCAGTTGTGCACGCGCAGGTTGCCGGACAGGTACTCGCCGCTCTCGGTCTGGATGTCGTAGACATCCATGTCCCCAAGCTGCTCGATCCGATCGATCTCAAGCCGCTTGGCCGGCCGGGCCGCGAGCCCTGGCTTGTCGAAGCTCCGCTCTAGCTTGTCCGCCTTAATCGGATCGATGAACCCGATGGCGTCGGCGAACAGCCGCCTGTCGCCCGCGGACTGGATGCGCAGCGTCCAGCAGCCGTGCCGGCCGGAGCGCGCGTCCCGCTTGAAGCCGACACGGGAGTAGACGCCGAACCGCAGGAGGAGCTGCTGCATCCCGCGGATCAAGCGCTCGGAGATCATGTCCACTTCCACGACCGCGGACGCCTGGCGCGGCGATACGAACCCTTCGGCCTGGAAGATGCTCCGCAGGTACGCGGCCACGACCGGAAGCGGCGCCGTGTACAGGTGATCAGGGACAGTCATCTCGGTGCCGCGCTCCAGCAGCTCCCAGCGCTCGACGAACTCCCTGAGGAACTCCCCGTACAGCCGCGTGCGCCGACAGTCCAGGCGAGTGTCCTTCGTCTGAACGCCCCGCTCGTGGCGGTGCACCCCGGGGAAGACCCGGTCGAGCGCGTCCGTGACCCAGTCCAGTTCGGCGTCGGTGACGGTCATGGCCTCGATCGTCAGCCAGCGGTTGGTGCCCGTGTGGCCGACGAAGCCGTCCGACTGGAGCCAGCCGGCGAGCGCCGCCTCGGCGATCTCATACCTGCTGATCTCGCCCTCGCCGTGGCTGTCGCGGCGGTGCCAGAGCAGCCTGTCGCCAGGCTTCAGGTTCGCCGCTGGCACGAAGCTGCCCGTGCCGTCGCCGGTTGACCGCCAGACCAGGTGGTCGGCTGTCACGTCGAGTGCGTACCCGGCCTTGGTGTGCAGCCGTAGCACCTGCTTCACGCCATTCGCCTTCGTGGCCACGATCCGGGTGATCCCGTGCGCGTCATAGACCTTGGTGCCGACCCCATCGTCGTCCACGAGCCTGCCGATGGGGATCAGGCCGGCTGGCGTGCTGACCAGGGAGCCGTACGGCTGGCACGCGCTCACCTGCTGGGGGGAGGACGTGCCGACGTTGAACCAGACCGGTGAGTTGAAGGAGAAGATCTGGTGGATCAGCGCGTACTTGAGCTCGTGGTCGAAGATCTCGGCGTCCTCGTCGGAGGCGAAGTAGCCCTCCTCCCTGCCGGTCGCCGTGTAGACGTTCGTCACGCGGTCGACGAGCTGCTTGAGCGACCACTCGCGCTGCGGCGTGCCGACGGCACCGCGGAAGTACTTCGTGGTGACGATGTTGGCGGCGTTGACCGACCAGAAGTCGGGGAACTCGACCCCGTGCTGCTCGAAGTTGACCGAGCCGTCCCGCCAGTTGGTCATCACGACATCGCGCCGCTCCCAGGTGACCTGGTCGTAGGGGTGCACGCCCGCCGTGGTGCTGATGCGGCGGACCTTCAGGCCCTTGCGGCGGCCCTTGCGCGTTGCCGAACCGCTCACCGTTTCCGTCATTGCTCCCTTTCCCCCTTCGCTACCTGATCCGCCTCAGCGACGTTCCTGCTGGCTGCGCAGCGCGCTAATTTCCTTCTCGAAGTCCTCGAGCGACTCAAAGCCCCGGTAGACCGAGGCGAACCTGAGGTATGCCACCTCATCGAGGTCGCGCAGCGGCCCGAGGATCGCCAGCCCCACCTCGTGGGACGGCACCTCGGCCAGGCCGCGTGCCCTGATCGTCTCTTCCACCCGCTGCGCGAGCATCGCCAGCTGGTCCTCGTCGACCGGCCTGCCCTGGCAGGCACGCTGCACGCCCCGCACGATCTTGTCCCTGGTGAACGGCTCGGTGACGCCGCTGCGCTTGGCCACCATCAAGATGACCGACTCCTGGGTCGTGAACCGCCGTCCGCAGTCCGGGCAGGACCTCCGCCGGCGGATCGCGGTGCCGTCCTCGGCGACCCGGCTGTCGATGACACGGCTATCGGGATGGCGGCAGAACGGGCAGTACACGCGATTCACCTCCTGGCGTTCCGGCTCCTACCCGCGCGAATCGCGGGATATCCACAAGTTATGGAAGAACCACACCCATGTAACTACTAGATGTTGTGGTCCAACGTAGTCGAGAGCGGCCTTCTAGGCAAGCGGTGACGTTCGTCGAAACAGAAATCCCAGGCAGGTGCCGCGCCCGCTCCGCGACCCCGGCGTGTCGGACCCGGTTTCCACCGATCCCTGTTTCCGCACGGCCCGCGCCCGCTCAGCCGCGCGGCACCCAGAGCACCTGGCCTGGCTGCAGCTGATCGCTGGTCAGCGAGTTCAGCTGGAGGATGTCCTGGATGACGAAGCGGGTGTCCGCGTCCGGGTCGTACGCCTCCGCTATCGACCACAGGTTCTGCCCCGGCCGGACCTCGACCCTGGTCACCGCGCGCCCTGGTCCTGCCAGCGCGCCGGAGTGCCCCGTCGCCTGGGCGGCGCCGGCCAGGGCCACGGACAGCGCGCCGATCGCGAGGGCCGCCGCCACCGTGATCACGAGCCGCCCGCGCCTGGTCAGCCGGACCGGGGCCGGCGCAGCGCGGCCCGTCCCCGCCGGGGCCGGGCGTTCCTGGAGCCGCCGCGGCATCTCCTTCCCGTTGGCACAGACCAGCCGGTCCTTCCTGCTGGCATAGACCAGCCGGTCCTTCCCGTTGGCACAGACCAGCCGGTCCCCCGTTCGAACACGGTCGTGGCCGGGGCCGGCCTGCGGGCCGGATTCCTGCGGCACGAGGCGCCCGCCGTCCGCCACGAGCCGAAGCGACGCCGGGCGCGCTGCCCGTGACGCCGGGCGGCGACGGCGCGCCGGCGCCGCCCGGCGTACCGTCCCACCTGCGCCAGGACGCATGGCCGGGCGCAGGGTTCCTGCCGGCTCTGCTGTCATCGCGTTCACGCCCGCCTCTCTGGTCAAACGCTCATTCGATGATACACTAGTTCGATCGTATAGTAGTTCGATCGAACACGGGCCATGCCATCTTTGTACCGCAAGGGTCTGACATTCTGGCGACACGTCGAACAGATGTTTGGTGATAGCGCCTAAAGGGGCTAGGCTCGTATCCGTAAGCGACAACCCGTACTCGGAGGTCCATCCAATGGAAGACACTGACGAACACGGCACGCCCGGGTTCCCGGACGCGCCGGCCCGGCCGAAGGGCAGGCCGGGGCGCAAGCCCAAGGGCAGCGTGCCCGTCGTGGTCATGGAAACGCCGGACAAGCCGGACCCTGATCACGTGCTCACGTGGCGCCAGCGCAAGGTGCTCCAGGTCATCAGGGACTCGGTGCAAAAGCGCGGCTACCCGCCGTCCATGCGGGAGATTGGCGAGGCGGTCGGGCTGACGAGCACGTCCAGCGTCTCCTACCAGCTGTCAACGCTCCAGCGCAAGGGCTACCTGCACCGCGACGTCGGCAGGCCGCGCACGGTTGAGGTCAGGCTGCCCGGCCACCCGGCGGTCCGGCCCGACCACAACCGCGACGACGAAGCGGAACTGCCCAGCGACGGGCTTGACATCCCGTCCCAGGAAGCTGCCTACGTGCCGCTGGTCGGCCGGATCGCGGCCGGCGGTCCGATCCTCGCCGAGGAGCAGGTCGAGGACGTGTTCCCGCTACCCAGGCAGCTTGTCGGCGAGGGCACCTTGTTCCTGCTCAAGGTGGCAGGCGATTCGATGATCAACGCGGCCATCGCGGACGGGGACTGGGTCGTCGTCCGGCAGCAGCCGGACGCGGTGAACGGCGACATCGTGGCGGCGATGATTGATAACGAGGCCACGGTGAAGACGTTCAAGCAAAGCGACGGCCACGTCTGGCTGATGCCGCACAACCCCGACTACACGCCGATCCTCGGCGACCACGCCTCCATCCTTGGCAAGGTGGTGGCGGTACTGCGCCGGGTATGAGGCCGGCCTGGCCGCTGGCAGCACGCGTCGCCGCGGGTCATGCGGCGACGATGTTGACCAGCTTCGGCGGGCGCACGACCACCCGCTGGACACCCAGTCCAGCCAGCGCCCGGGCCGCTCCCGGCGCGGCCAGGGCCAGGTCGCGCAGCTCGTCCTCGCCGATCCCAGGGGAGACCTCCAGCCGGTCGCGGACTTTCCCGTTCACCTGGACCACGCAGGTGACCGTCTCCTGAACCAGGAGAGCCGGGTCCGCGGCCGGCCAGGCGGCCCTGGCCACCGACGCCGCCGCCGGAACCGGCGGGACGCGCGCGCCCGTGCCGCCCAGCGCCTCCCAGCACTCTTCGGCCGTGTACGGGGCGAACAGCGACACCATGACAGCCAGCGCCTCGGCCGCCTCCCGCACCGCGGGGTCGGCCGGGCCTGGGCCCGAGTCGATGGCCTTCCTGGTCGCGCTGACCAGTTCCATCAGCCTGGCCACGGCCACGTTCAGGTGGTAACCCTCGACCTGGCGGGTGACCTCCTCGATCGTCCGGTGCGTCACCCGGCGCAGCTCGCGGTCGCCGGCCGCGGGTGCGCCGCCGGCGTGCGGGGCAGCCGCCACGTCCGCGGCGATCCGCCACACCCGGCCCAGGAACTTGACCATCGCGGTCGGGTTCACATCCGCCCAGTCGATGTCGTCCGACGGGGGCGACGCGAAGATCATCGTCAGCCGGATGGCGTCCACCCCGTACAGGCTCAGCTGCTCCCCCAGGTCGACCCCGTTGCCCAGCGACTTGGACATCGCCCTGCCGCCGTTGATCACCTGGCCCTGGTTGATCAGCCGGGTGAACGGCTCGCCGAACTCCACCAGGCCCATGTCCTGCAGCACCTTGGTGAAGAACCGCGCGTACAGCAGGTGCAAGATGGCGTGCTCGACACCGCCCACGTACAGGTCGACCGGCGCCCAGCGCGCCACGTCCGCCGCCCGGAACGGCCCGTCGGCGTACCGCGGTGAGCAGTACCTGAACTGGTACCACGACGAGTCGACGAACGTGTCCATCGTGTCGGTGTCCCGCAGCGCCGCCCCCCCGCACTTCGGGCAGTCGACGTTCGCCCAGTCCGACGCCGCCGCCAGCGGCGACACGCCGTGCGGCGCCAGGTCGGCCCCGCGCAGGTCCGGCAGGACGACCGGCAGCTGCTCTTCGGGGACGGGCACCTCGCCGCAGGCGGGGCAGTGGATGATCGGGATCGGGGTTCCCCAGAACCGCTGCCGGGACACCAGCCAGTCGCGCAGCCGGTAGTTCACCGCCGCCGACCCCAGCCCGCGCCCGGACAGGATCTCGATGATCCGCGCGATCGCCCCGGCCTTGGACAGCCCGTCCAGCGGCCCGGAGTTCACCAGCACGCCGTCGCCAGGGGTGGCGGTCCCGGTGACCGCCGGGTCCGGCAGGTCCGTCGAGACCACGACCCGGACGGGCAGCCCGAAGCGGCGCGCGAAGTCCAGGTCCCGCTGGTCGTGCGCGGGCACCGCCATGATCGCGCCGGTGCCGTAGTCCGGCAGCACGTAGTCGGCCGCCCAGACCGGGATGCGCTCGCCGTTCACCGGGTTGACCGCGTGGACCCCCAGGAAGACGCCTGTCTTCTCGCGCTCGGTGGACTGCCGCTCGATGTCGGTCAGCTTGCGGACCTGCTCCACGTAGGCGTCGAACTCGGCCCGCTGGGAGTCGGCGCACAGCTCGGCGGCCAGCGCCGAGTCCGCGGCGACCACGAAGAACGTGGCGCCGTACAGCGTGTCAGGCCGGGTCGTGAACACGGTGACCGGCGCGGCCCGGCCTTCGACGGTGAAGTCGACCGAGGCCCCGGTCGAGCGGCCGATCCAGTTCCGCTGCATGGTCAGCACCCGGTCCGGCCAGTTGCCTTCCAGCGCCGCGGCGTCCGCCAGCAGCCGGTCGGCGTACTCGGTGATCTTGAAGTACCACTGGGTCAGCACGCGGCGGATCACCTCGGTGCCGCACCGCTCGCACCGCCCGTCGATGACCTGCTCGTTGGCCAGCACGGTCTGGTCCTTCGGGCACCAGTTGACGTAGCCGCCCTTGCGGTAGGCCAGCCCGCGCTCGTAGAACCGCAGGAACAGCCACTGGTTCCAGTGGTAGTACTCGGGGTCGCACGTCTGCAGCCGCCGCGTCCAGTCGAACGACGTCGCGTACCGGCGGAACGTCGCGGCCTGCGTCTCGATGTTCTTGTATGTCCAGTCGACGGGATGCGTGTCGTTGCTTATCGCCGCGTTCTCCGCCGGCAGCCCGAACGCGTCCCAGCCGATCGGGTGCAGCACGTTGCGCCCGCGCAGGAACCAGTACCTGGCCATCGCGTCGCCGATCGCGTAGGCCTCGGCGTGCCCCATGTGCAGGTCCCCGGAGGGGTACGGGAACATGTCGACCAGGTAGAACCGCTCGCGCGGGTCGTGCGGGTCATCGCTCGCGCGGAACGGCTCGTCCGCCGCCCAGCGGGCCTGCCACTTGTCCTGGACGTCGCGCGGGTCGTACGCTCTCGCCTCGTCGGCGCTATCGGCCGCAGTCATCGTGTCCTCATCCTTGATCGGTACGGCTTGGGCGTGCTCTGCCAACAAAAAAGGCCTCCCGCGCACGAGAGGCAGCCGCGCCGACGACAGAATGGCTCGGCGCGGCTAGCTAAGGAGCAGCCGGACAGGTCGCACCCATCCAGGATACCGTATCCCCCGTCGTCTCGCCGTGTAGCGAGCAAGCACGCTATGTACACGAATCGATAACGCTGGCGTGGCAGTCCGGCAACATTACCCGGGCAGGCTGGGGACCATGAAACCACCGACCTCACCGAAGCGCATCGCCCTGGTCGCCCACGACGACAGGAAAGGCGACCTCCTCGAGTGGGCCGAATTCAACAGGGACATCCTCTCCGAGCACACCCTGTACGCGACCGGCACGACCGGCCGGCTGCTTGGCGACCAGCTGGACCTGCCCGTCACCTGCTTCCAGAGCGGCCCGCTCGGCGGCGACCAGCAGATCGGCGCGCTCATCGCGTCGGGGCGCCTGGACATGCTGGTCTTCTTCTGGGACCCGATGAGCCCGCAGCCGCACGACTCCGACGTCAAGGCCCTGGTCCGGGTGGCGGTCGTGTGGAACATCCCGATCGCCTGCAACCGCACGAGCGCCGACTACCTGATCACCTCGCCGCTGCTCGCCCAGGGCGGTCCCCATCCCACGCACCCGCCGCTCACGGGAACCCGCGCGTAGCCGCTGCCGTCTCCGCTCATCCCGAACGGTCCCGGCCGTCTGCGGCACGCCACCGTGGCTGCCGCGCCGGGCCAGCGGCCCGACCCGGGCCCCCGGGCCCCCGGTCAGGCGCCCGGCCCGCGACCGCAGGATCGTGGGGCTGGAGTGGAACCGGTGTCCGTTCGGGATAACGGGAAAGCCCGGGCCGGACTCAGGCGGAAGCTTTCGCGCGGGCCTGAGCCGGCTCCCAGTCCGGGCGCAGCGGCATGCCCGCGGAGCCATCGGCGTGCAGCTTCACGCCGAGCACCTGGTGCAGCTGGACCACGTTGCGGTCGAAGCCGAGCTGGGAGCCGGCCATGTACAGCCGCCACACCCGGGCCGTGCCCTGGCCCACCTCGGCGACCGCCTCGTCCCAGTGCGCGTCCAGGTTGGCGCACCAGGCGGCGAGCGTCTTGGCGTAGTGCTCGCGCAGGTTCTCCTCGTGCCTGATCTCGAACCCGTGGTCGTTCATCAGCCCGATCAGGTAGCCGGGGCCTTCCAGCTCCCCGTCCGGGAACACGTACCGGTTGATGAAGCCTTCTTTCTTGATCGACGGCCCGGTGTTGTCCGGGCGGGTGATGCAGTGGTTGAGCATCCGCCCGCCGGCCTTGAGCTTGCCGTTGAGGAAGCTGAAGTAGCCGAGGAGGTTCTGCTTGCCGATGTGCTCGGTGAGGCCGATCGAGCTGATCGCGTCGAACCCGGTCTCGCTCACGTCGCGGTAGTCCAGGTGCCGGACTTCCGCCAGGTCCTCCAGGCCGGCCCGCTTGATCGCCTGCTGCGCCCACAGCGCCTGCTGCTCGGACAGCGTGACGCCCAGCGCCTTGACGCCGTACTCGCGCGCGGCGTGCCGGACCATGCCACCCCAGCCGCAGCCGACGTCGAGCAGCCGCATCCCTGGCTTGAGCGCCAGCTTGCGCGCGACCAGGTCGTGCTTGTAGTCCTGCGCCTCCTCGAGCGTTGCGTCCGCGGCCGGGTAGCAGGCGCACGTGTACGCCATCGACGGGCCGAGCACCCACTCGTAGAACCGGTTGGACACGTCGTAGTGGTGGGAGATCGCGTTCGCGTCGCGGCTCTTGGAGTGCATGCGCCCGGACAGGAACCGCCGGTTCACCGGCACCTCCTGCGGGGGCGGCGGGATCCGCGGCAGCAGCACCTTCGGGCCGCCGAGCGCCTGCAGCAGCCGCAGGCGGTCGGCCCAGCCCATGTGCGTCTGCTGGGCGCGGGACAGCCGTGACAGCGCGGTGAACATGTCCCCGTCCACGTCCAGGTGGCCGGACACGTAGGCGCGGGCCAGGCCAAGCGCGCCCGGGGCCTGGGCCAGGTAGGAAACGGCGATGGGCGACCTGACGGTGATCTTCACCGCGGAGCCGGGCGTGCCCGCGCTCGACCCGTCGTACGCCGTGAATTCAACCGGAGCATCCGGGCCCGCTATCGTCTCGAACACCTCAGCCAGCGCCATGTACGTTCCTTCCGCCTTGCGTTTTGCCTTGCCCTGCCTCGTTGCCCCGCTGGCTCGTTCCCACGCGGGCGTCTTAGCGCCTGCGCACGCATTTGTCGTACAGGCTGAGCAGCCGCCCGCCGCCGTCGTATTCGGCCTTGAGCTTGTCGTAGGCCGCCCCGTTGTAGCGGCTGCGGAAGTCGTCGACCGAGTAGAAGGCGGTCGAGTACAGCGACTTGTGCCCGCCGAGCGCGCTGACCTCGTCTTCGACCATCTTGTTGTAGTAGCCGTCGTGTTCGCCTGGCGGCAGCTCGACCGTGCCCCAGAAGCCGAAGTTCACGTACACCTCGCCCGGCTCGAGCGGGTACAGGGGCCAGGCGCGATCGCCGCGCAGCCGCAGCGGGCACAGCCAGACCGGGCTCATCGCCACGTTGCCGGCGAAGAACTGCAGGAACTGGTCGCCGCGGCGGGCGGGGATCTCCACGTCCTGGATGACCATCTCCCGCTGCGGGCGCTTTCTGCCCTCGTAGTACGCGCTGGTCAGGCCGTATTTCTGGTCGATGGCGACCAGCTTCCTGTAGACGTCGCTGCGCCGGTACCTGCGCGGCCACAGCCGGCGGATCGCCATGTTCTGCACGCCGAACGGCCGGGAGCACCAGAACCAGTCGGTGTCCCAGCGCCAGATGTAGTCCCTGATCGTGAGGAAGTCCTCGCGGCTGCGGCGCAGCGACTGGTAGTAGACCTGCTGGCCGGTGTAGTCGCTCAGCCAGGGCGCCTTGTCGCTGTAGGCCCCCACGGTCAGGTAGAGCTCCTTGGTGCTGAACGCGGTGCCGTCGAGGAAGTCGGCGCGATGGCCCTGGTAGCCGCCGGTTTCGGCGATCTCCGCGATCGCCGCCATGCAGCTCTTCGGGTCGTTGAAGGCGAAATGCCGCAGGTGGACGTACGGCTTGACCGGCTCGAGCTCGATCGTGAGGGCGAGGGCGTAGCCGAGCGTGCCGTAGGAGTTCGGGAAGCCGAAGAACAGGTCGCTGTGCTCGTTGTCCTTGGTCGCCGTGACGACCCGCCCGTCCCCGGTCAGGATCTCCAGCTCGGTCACCGACTCGTGCGGCAGCCCGTTGCGCAGCGAGGTCGACTCGATGCCAAGGCCGGTGACGGCCCCGCCGAGCGTGATCGTCTTGAGCTGCGGGACCACGAGCGGCATGAGGCTGTGCGGGAGCGTGGCGTCGCACAGGTCCTCGTACGTGGTCATCCCGCCGACGACCGCCGTCTTGGCGGCCCGGTCCACGTGAATGACGTGGCCGAACGCGGAGACGTCGAGATAGCGGGCGGCCCGCGCGGCCGGCCTGGCGGAGTCGCGGAACCGGAACAGGTTCGACGTCGGCTTGGCGAGGCGGACGGGGACGCCGGGCGGTACCGCGGCGTAGGCATCGCGCAGCCGCGCGACCGCCGCCTCATGAGCCGCGAGCTTCGCGGGCGGCAGTTCCGAGATGCCGGTCACGTGCTCCTCCCTCAGCTCTTCCTGGCGTCCTGCGTGTGCGTCCGGTCCCGTCCGTCCTGTCCGTCCTGTCCGTCCTGACAAGAATGCGCACAGGAGCGTAAACGGGGCAAGGTCCGGGCCGAACACGGCGAACGGCTCAGGCAGTGTATCCCGTCACCGCAGGCCGCCTTGGTCCCGCGGTACGGTCCCCGCGGCCTCGCTGCCGCGGGGAGCACGGGCGCCACGTTCGGTCTTACCCATCCCGCGCCCCGGGCATCGCGCATCGCGCCGGCTTCACGGCCCGTTAGCCGTTCCGGGCGCCGCTGGGGCAGCGCCATGGTCCCCGGCAGCGTGCGCCGCCGGGGACCATGGCCTCGTCGGCTGTCAGCCGTAGATTTTCTGGGCCTGCGTGATGGCGTTGCCGTCGGCGGCGGGGATCCCGCTCAGCGGTATGTAGGGGAACACCTTGATGGCTGACAGCGCCGGCACGCCGGCCGGGCCCGCGTCGGCGAGCACCGTCGAGTACTCCCCTTCTGAGGCGATGGCCGCCGCGGCCTGCGGGGTGTACATCCAGTCCTCGTACAGCTCCGCCGCCAGCGGGTCGGGAGCGCCCTTCACGATGCCCCCGTACAGGGTCACGGTGTAGTTGTCGGCGTCGAGCAGATAGAACTGGACCGGGGCGCCGCTGGCCTTGGCCACCAGGTAGAACGCGTAAGGCACGCCGATCCCGAGGCTCTTCGC
Organism: Trebonia sp.; assembly: GCF_030042015.1. Taxonomy (GTDB): domain Bacteria; phylum Actinomycetota; class Actinomycetes; order Streptosporangiales; family Streptosporangiaceae; genus Trebonia. Next base: position 16,254 of record NZ_JASIAL010000508.1, read on the forward strand.
GCCCTGCGCGACCGCGGTCAGCGGGCCGGTGATGTCGGTGGAGGGGGACAGCTCCGCGTTCTGCGCCTTCAGGCCTGTCATCAGCCCCGAGTCGCCAGGCACCAGGGCGAGGTGCGCGAAGATGTCGTCCATCTCACCGACGGCCGTCGGGTCGTACATGACCAGCTTGTTCTTCCACTGCGAGTTCAGCAGGCCGGTCCACGTGGTGGGTACCTGGCTGGCCTTGACCGAGTTGGTGTTGTAGACCATGCCGGATAGGCCCACGGTGAAGCCGAAGAAGTCGTTGCCAGGACCGTAGCTCTCGGCCGCCAGGTCCGACGCCGCCGGCACCGTCGACGGCTTGAACGGCGTGAACCAGCCGTTCTTGATGTAGGACAGCATGTCCGTGCTGCCGGTGTAGGCGATGTCGTCGACGTGCTTGCCGCTCGACATCTCGGCGCTGAGCTTGGCGGTCATCGGCGGTCCCACGACCGGGACCCCGGTCACCGTGATGTCGGGGAACGACTTCTTGAACGCGGTGTACAGCTTCGTGTCGGTCCCGGCGCTCGGGCCGTAGATCACCACGCTCTTCTGTCCGGCGGCGACCGCCTGGTTGTAAAGCGCCTCCATGGCGGTGTAGTTGGCGGCTCCGCCCAGCTCGGCCTGCAGGCTCGACGTGGACGAGCTGGGCGAGCTCGTGGGCGTCGCGCTCGGGGTCGTCGATGACGAGGGTGAGCTGCTGCACCCTGCGACAAGCCAGGCCACCACGGCCAGCGCCACCCCGGCGGTAACTATCTGTCTCAGCTTCACGGTCTTGCTCCCTTTCCGCATCAAGGCGAGCGTCATGCATGACGTCGACGATTGACTCGCCGGCGCGGATCACGCCGGCCGTAGCCGCCCGCGGGGCGGCGAAGATCATCCTGCTGCTGCCTGTTCTCGCCAGCGGCAGGAGCGCCCGGGCTCATGTGGCCCCTTGGACCGGGACAGACTCGGCGGCCGGCTCGGCCTCCTGGGGTGCCCGCTCCGCGTTCTCGTCGTCGACGAGAACGGCGGCATCGGCGGGGAAGCGCACCCACGCGCCGCCGCCCGCGTCCAGGAGGCTGCCACCCGCCCCCGCCTCTGGCGTGCGCACCACGACCCGCGCGCCGCCCGCCTCGACGAGGTACTCGACGCGCCCGCCCGCGTAGGTGCGCGAGCGGATCACGCCGGCAATCGCGGCGGCCGGCGGCTCGCCCCGCGCGCCCAGCGAGCCGATCTCGAGTTCGTCGGCCCGGGCCGCCAGCACGACCTCGGTGCCGGGCGCGCGAGCGATCCCCTTGGACGTCCACACCGGGCCGGCTCCCGACTTGAGCTGCACCCCGGTCGAGCCGTCCCGTACCTCGCTGACCGTGGCGGTGAGCAGGTTCTCGAAGCCGACGAAATCGGCGACGAAGCGGGTGGCGGGCTCGGTGTAGATCTCCCTCGGCGTTCCGACCTGCTGGATGGTCCCGGTCCTGATGACCACGACCCGGTCGGACAGGGTGATCGCCTCCTCCTGGTCGTGGGTGACGTAGATGGACGTCGCGCCGGATCTGTCGTGCGCCTCGCGGATCTCCCTGCGCATCGAGCGCCGCAGCTTGGCGTCGAGGTTGGACAGCGGCTCGTCGAACAGCAGCACGGCAGGCCGCGCGACCATGGCGCGGGCCAGCGCCACCCGCTGCTGCTGGCCCCCGGACAGCTCGGTGACCGGCCGCTGGGCGAAGCGGTCCATGCCGACCATGGCGAGGATTTCCATGACCGCCCGGTGCCGGTCCCTGCGGTCGCGCCGCCGCACCCGCAGCGGGTAGGCGACGTTGGCGAACACGCTCATGTGCGGCCACAGGGCATAGCTTTGGAAGACCATCCCGATGTCGCGCCGGTTCGGCGGCAGGTACACCCGCCGTTCCGGGCAGGCGACGAGGCGCTCGCCGATGCGGATCTCGCCCGACTCGGCGCGCTCGAGTCCGGCGATGCACCGTAGCGTGGTCGTCTTCCCGCAGCCGCTCGGCCCGAGCAGAGTCACCAGCTCGCCCGGGTTGGCACGCAGGCTGAAGTCATCCAGGACGGTCACGTTTCCGTAGGACTTCCGCAATCCCACGAGCTCGACCGCGGACATCAGCGGCTCCTCCCCGCCAGGCCGGCCGGCAGCCGGAGCGCGGGCAGGACCGGTGACCTGCCCGCCGCCCGGAGCCTGAGCGTGAAGCGGATCGCCGCCGCCAGCACCAGGGCCGCCGCGACGATGCCGATCAGCAGGCAGAACGTCGCCGCCGCCTGGGATAGCGACCCGTCGTCGAACTGCTCGTACGCCAGCAGCGGGACCGTCTGGTTGTTGGGTGAGGCGAGCAGGATCGGGATGTCGAGGTTGCCGGAGGCGACGATCCCCGTGATGTACCACGACACCACGAAGCTGGGCAGTATCAGCCGCAGCAGGATGCCGGCGGTGGCCCGGAAGCCCGAGGCGCCGGCGGTGCGCGCAGCCTCCTCCAGGTCACGGGAGATCTGCCCGATCGGTCCGGTGACCGCCCGGCTGGCGATCGGCGTGGTCCCGACGATCAGCGCCAGCAGCACGATCCACTGCGTGGCGTACAGCGACCGCAGCCCTGGGACCGACAGGTACGCCCAGATCAGGCCGAGGCTGAGGGTGATCCCCGGGACGGCCCACAGGACCCAGATCGACAGGTCGGGGAGCCGCCGCAGCCGGGATGTGGACCGCTGGGCGGTGAGCGCGACCCATACCCCGAGCGCGGAGGCGCCGAACCCGGCGACGACGGCGACCAGCAGCGTCGTCTCGAACGCCTGGCCCGTGCCGGTGGTGTGCAGCACCGTGGAGTAGTTGTTCAGCGACAGGTGCGAGTAGACGCCGAAGTAGGACTCGAGCGAGCCCAGGGCGAACTGGCCGAGCGGAAGCACCAGGGCCAGCAGGCCGTAGATCACGATCACGGCGGTGCCGAGCCACTTCCACCAGCCGATGTCGATGCGCTCCCGTCGGCTGCTCTTGCCGGTCACTGTCGTGAAGCTGCGCCGTCCGAGCAGCCGGGTCTGGAACGCGACCAGGATCAGGACCATCGCGACGAGCAGCAGCGCCAGCGTGCTTGCCCCGGCGTAGTTCGGCGGGGTGACGGCCTGGTAGTCGCGGTAGATCGCGGTCGGCAGGACGTAGATCCCGACGGGCTCGCCGAGCAGCAGCGGGACCGTGAGCAGCCCCATGCCGAGCACGAAGCCGAGGATCATGACGCCGAGGACCGACGGCGCCAGGGCGGGCAGCTCGATCAGGAAGAACGAGCGGAGCCGGCCCGCGCCTGACACCAGCGACGCCTCCTCGAAGGACGGGTCGAGCGCCAGGAACGGCCCGAGCAGCAGCAGGTACTCGGCGGCCGTCGCGCCGAGCACGCTGACGCCGATCATCCCGAACCACGACTGGATGTTCAGCGGGGTCACGCCGAACATCGCCTGCAGCGCCTTGTCCACCAGGCCGACCGGCTGCTCGCCGAGCATGGCCCAGGACAGCGCGAAGAACAGCGGCGGTATGGAGAAGATCAGCACGGCCATGGGCGTGACGATCCGGCGCAGCGGGGTGGCCGTCCGGGTGACCGTCCAGGCCAGGTACACCGCGAGCGCGGTCGAGATCAGGACGGTGGAGCCGGACAGGATCAGCGAGTTCGCGAACGCGTGCCACACCGCGCTGCTCGACAGCGCGGCCGTGAACCCGGACGCCGACCAGCTGGCGTGACCGAAGCCGGGAGGGACGGTCCTGAAGGCCCCGTAGGCGAGCATCACCACTGGCCAGACGAACAGGCCGAGGGAGAGCAGGCACAGCAGGAGCAGGGCGGGCGACGGCCGCCGCTGCCGACCCGCGACCCCGGGACGCCAGGTCCGGCCCGCAGGAGTCCTGAGGCGGGTGGTCGCGGCGGACACGGCTAGGCCGTTCCCGGGCTGTGCGCGGCCCGCAGCCGCGTGAGGCCGAACAGCGCGGCGGCGTTGCGCTCGAACAGCCGGGCCCGGTCGGTGTCGGTCAGCCAGTCAATCTCGTCGATGAGCAGCCGGATGTCGTCATACCAGCGGCCGGTCTCCGGGTCGCGGACCGAGCCGGTGCCGGGCTTCTCCGACCCGAACAGGCAGCGGTCCGCGCCGACGGTGCGGATCAGCAGCTCGATCGCATCGCGGGTGTACAGGCAGGTGTCATACCACAGGGTGCGGAGCCTGTCGTGGAAGCTCTCGGCGCCCGGCTCGCGCGCCGCGGCGGGCATGAACCGCCCGGCCTGGTACGGGATGGCGCCGCCGCCGTGGGAGACGATCAGCTTGAGCGACGGGAAGTCCTTGTGCACGTCTGAGCTGAGCAGGCTGGCGACCGCGATCGTCTCCTCCAGGATGAAGTGCAGGCTGTAGGTCTCCCTGGCCGGCGGCCGGCATCCGGCGGAGTGAATCAGCGCGGGCACGTCGAGTTCGCAGAACGCCTCATACAGCGGGTACCAGAAGCGGTCGCCGAGCGCCGGCAGCGGCGGGCCCTGGCCCTCCATGGGGTCGGGGTTGATCAGCCCGCCGACGAAGCCGAGCTCGGTGACGCAGCGGCGCAGCTCGGCTGCCCAGGCAGCCGGACCGGTCGACGGCGACTGCGGCAGGCCCGCCATGCCCAGGAAGCGGTCCGGGTAGAGGCCGCAGACCCGGTGGATGACGTTGTTGGTCTCCTCGATGAACCACTGCACGATCCTGGCGGGCTCCTCCGAGTGCATCATCGTGTAGGGGCGGGGCGAGATCAGCTGGACGTCGATGCCGGCGGTGTCGAGGTGCTCCAGGTGAGAGATCCCGAACGCGCCACCGGGCTTCTCGACGGCCTCCCTGAGCTGACCGTCGGTCGCGACCACCCGGCCGCGACCGTGCGCGCCCCGGTGGGACAGCACATTGGCCTTGTACGCGTACAGCGCGTCGGGAGCGCTGACATGGCCGTGGACATCGATGATCATTAGGCTGCCATCTCCTGCCGGGTGCGGGCCGCGCGATCGCGGTCCCGGGTGGCGAGGCCCATGCCGACGCCGGTTCCCGCCGGGGACCGGTCGGCGGGGATCCGCTGGGTGGTGTGCTCACCGCGGGCGGCATGCTCCTTCCAGAACTCCGCCGACGTGCTCATCCGGGGCGTGTGCGAAGAGGCCAGCCCCAGCACTATCTCAGCCACTCCAGCTCCTCCGTCGCACCGTCGTGCCGGTCCTGCCCTGCCAGCCGTACCCATGCTCCCGTGCGCCGGTGTCAGAACCGTAATGAGATGATTGCTGTTACGCAAGGTTGTTTGATCGAGATTCTTATTGGCTAATCTGCGCCAGTCAATGGCGTATGCGCTGGTCCGCACTCAGCTGGTCGCTTCGTCGTCACGGCTGCCCGGCGGCGTCGTCCGTGTCGCGCTGGCCGTCTTCGTCGTGCGTGGTCTCCAGGTCGTCATAGCTGGCGGCGACCTCCTCCGGGGTCATCGGCAACCGCGCCAGCGACGGCGGAGCGCCGGAGTCAAGGACCTGCCTGAGCAGAACGGCCATCGAGTAACCGGGGTCGTCGGTTAGCGCCCGGTCAAGCGCGACGTTGGCGAGTGCGCCGTTGCCTGACTGCCAGGCGACGAAGGCAAGCAGCGACGCCGGCGCGGACGCGTACCCGGGCCGGGCCATCCGGGTGAGGTCGGTCCACAGGCGCAGGTGCGCCTCCAGGTATTCGGGCTGCATCCTCGACCACGCGTCGTCGCGCACCCGCAGATCGCGCAGCACGACGGTGAGCCACGCCGCTATCTCCGGACCCACGCTCTCCCCGCGGCGGTAACGAGCGATCGCCGTGCCGACCGCCTGCAGGCCAGCGGTCGCGATGAGGCGGCGGGCGGACGCCCTGCGACCCGACATCGCCACCCGCGAGACGAGCCTGGCGACGTGCTCCTCCGCCTGCCGGGTCGCCCGGCGCATCGCCTCGCCGGCGTCCCCGTCCAGCGGGGCGACCGTGGCGGCCAACTCGGCCCGGCTGGACAGCACCCGGGCTGCTCCCCCGGCCGCCAGTGCGCGGGCCGCCGGATGGCCGCTGACGTCGAACGGCGTGCCTTCCGGAGGGCAACAGCCAGGCTCGGCACACAGGTAGGACCAGTAGCGCCTGTTCTCCACCCGAAGCAGTTCTGCCACTGTTATCCCGGCCGACGGCGCCCACGCGCGCAGCGCGTCAGCGACCGGCGTGACCAGGTGACCGGGACCGTAGCCAACCGCGGCGGCACGGTTGATGCGCTGCGCCGCGAGCACCGCCACGGCGTGCGCGGCGATCTCGGCGGCCAGCGCGGGGTCCGGCGGATCGGGCAGGTCATAACGGAGCGTGAGCCGCACCTGCGACCCCGGCGGTTCCGTGCCGATGACGACCATGCTGCTGCCCGGCTGGAACTGGAGCAGTACGGGCACCGCCGCGAGCAGAGCGGTCGGCGAGCCGATCCGAACGCGCCGCTCCGGCGCTGACCGGATGTGGCCCGCCGTCGCCGCCGACCGCCTGGCACGGTTCGCCGGTGGCTTGCGGCGGGACTTGGGTGTGGAAGCCTGAGTTGCGGCCCGCCGGGTGCGCGCCGCATCCGGAGCGCTGTCTGCCTGCCGCCTGGTATCCGGCTGCGGGGCACTGGCCGACTGGACGGCTCCCGCTGCGGCCGGTCCGGGGACGGCTCCCGGCACCTGGGAACCCGCGGAGAGGTTGTGTGTCATGCAGCCAGCCTGCTTGAGGGCAAAAGGGAGGTGCATACGCCGGTCGGCGGCTGTGGATAACTTCGCGGTAATCCACAGGGACACAAAAGTATTCCTTGACATACTCACCCGGGAAAGGTATTGGCGGTGTCGCGACTGCCGCCCCGGCCTGCCCCGGAGGTCGCGGGCGCTACAGGGCCACGCCCAGGAGCGCGTCTGCGGTGTCGCGGATCAGCCTGACCGGGTCCGGCTGGACCGATCCCGGAGGCGCGGACAGAACCGCGTCCGCCCAGGCGTCGATCGCGGCCAGGGCGCCAGGGGCGTCTAGGTCGCCGGCCAGGCGCTCGCGTACGGTCTGCAGCACCGCCTCAGCCGCCGGGACACCGGCCGACGTCGCAGCCACGGGGGCTGCGGCGAGGTGCGAGGCTGGCGAGACAACGGACGCGGGGGACGCGGGGGCCGCGGGGGACGCGGGGGCCGTCGCCGCGCGCCAGCGGGACAGGCGGGACTCGGCCTCGGCGAGGACGCCGTCGGTCCATTCCCAGTCCGCGCGGTAATGGTGCGCGGCGATGGCCAGCCGGATCGCCATCGGGTCGACTCCTGACTCGCGCAGCCGGCTGACGAAGACCAGGTTGCCCAGCGACTTGGACATCTTGGCGCCCTGATAGGCCACCATGCCGGAGTGGGCGTACAGCCGGGCGAAGACATGACCTTCCGCACCGGCGCCGGGAGTCGGCGGCGCGCAGGCCACCCGGGCGTGCGAGGCGCTCAGCTCGTGGTGCGGGAACACCAGGTCGCTGCCGCCGGCCTGCACGTCGAAGGCGGCGCCGAGGTATTCGGTGGCGATCGCGGCGCATTCCACGTGCCAGCCGGGTCGGCCCCGGCCGAAGTGCGAGTCCCAGGCGGGCTCCCCTGGGCGCTCGGCACGCCAGACCACAGCGTCGAGCGGGTCCTTCTTACCCGGCCGGTCGGGGTCGCCGCCGCGCTCCGCGGACAGCATGGTCAGCTGCGCCAGCGACAGGCCGCAGGCCGTTTCCGGGCCGGCCAGGGAGCCGAACGCCGGGTCGGCACCGCGCGCGAAGTAAACGTCGCCGTCCAGGTCGTACAGCGCGCCCCGCGCGGCGAGCCGCTCGGCGAACCGGTTGATCACGGGCAGTGCCTCGACCGCGCCGACCAGATACGTGGGCGGCAGCACCCGCAGGGCCTCCATGTCCCTGCGGTATCGTTCGGTCTCGCGAACGGCCAGCTCCCACCAGTCGTCGCCGTCGCGCTCGGCGCGCTCAAGAAGCGGGTCGTCGATGTCGGTGACGTTCTGGGCGTAGGTCACCTCGTGCCCGGCGTCGAGCCAGGCGCGGACAAGCAGGTCCCAGGCCGTGAACGTCGCCGCGTGACCGATGTGCGTGGCGTCGTAGGGGGTGATCCCGCAGGCGTACAGCGATGCCTTGTGTCCGGTAGCCGCGGCCGTCAACTTGCCGGTCGCCGTATTCCGCAGCCGCAGTTCAACCCCGCGGCCGGGCAGAACCGGAACATCGGCAGCACGCCAAGCATCCATAATTGCCAGGTTATCGTGCCTTTGACGGCGGCCAGTCGAGGCGAGGCACGGCTTCGCCGCCGCCGGAGGGCCGGCGGTCCGGCGCCGCGGCCCGTCCTGCCGACGGGTTCGCACCGCTCTTCGCGGCGGGGGCCACACCACCAAGAGGGTTACAGCGGGCAGGGGTTACGGGGTTACGGGGGGACGGGGGGACGGGGTTACGCCAGGGCAGGGATTACGCCAGGGCAGGGATTACGGGAGGGGCGGGGGTTACGGTGGGGAGGAGAGCGGGGGGGCGGCGGGCGGCGGTCGCTTGCTCGAAGGCGTAGACGAGGGCGATCAGGCGGGGCTCGCTCCACCTGGGCCCGACGAACGTCACGCCCACCGGCAGTCCGCACACGTAGCCGAACGGCACGCTGATCGCCGGCCAGCCGGACACCGCCGCCGGCCGTGACGTGCCGAAGACGTTGTGGTCGCCGAGGACGTAGTCGGTGAGCCACGCCGGGTTCGCGGTGAGCGAGACGATCGCGTCGAGCCCGTGCTCGGCCACCGGGGTCTCAAGCGCGTTGACCGCCAGCCTGGTCGCGGCCGCCCGCAGCTCCAGGTACTCCGGGTCGGTCAGGTTGCCGCTCGTCGCCTCCGCCGCGAGGAAGATCTCCTGGCCGAACCGGCAGAGCACCAGGTCGGCGTTGCGCTCGTTGAACGCGATCAGCTCGGCCAGCGAGCGGGGCGTGGCCGGCGTCGCCACGCCCTGCGCGGCCAGCTGCCCGAGGTAGGCGTTGATGCCGTACTTGAACTCGTATTCCAGGGCCTCGAACTCGGGCTGGGTGATCTTGTCGACGTCCGGCAGGTCCACCGGGTCGGTCAGCTTGGCGCCGAGCGCGCGCAGGCGTTCCACGGCCGCGTCGAGCAGGGCCGCGGTCGCCGCGTCCGCCGTCGCCGAGGCCGCCCGCCAGATGCCGATCCGCGCGCCCTCGATCGCCCCCGGGTCGAGAAAGCCTGTGTAGTCGGTGGGACCACGGGATCGTTCGGAATAATGATCCCCAAGATCGGCGGCCGGATCTTGCGGGTCGGGGGCGGCCAGCACGGACAGCATCGCCGCCGCGTCCGCGACCGATGCCGCCATCGGCCCCGCGGTGTCCTGCACCGGTGACAGCGGCACGATGCCGGTCCGGCTGACCAGGCCCGCGGTCGGCTTGATGCCCACCACCCCGCAGGCACTCGACGGGGACACGATCGAGCCGTCCGTCTCGGTGCCGATCGCGAGCGGCGCGAGGCCCGCGGAGACGCCGGCCGCCGACCCCGAACTGGAACCCGACGGGCTCCGGTCCAGCGCGTACGGGTTCGCGGTCTGGCCGCCGATCGTGGACCAGCCGCTGCTGGAGTGGGTCGAGCGGAAGTTGGCCCACTCCGACAGGTTCGCCTTGGCCAGGATCACCGCGCCCGCGGCGCGCAGCCGGGAGACGATGAAGGCGTCACCAGGCCGCGCCGTCGCCAGTGCGGGCGACCCTGCGGTCGTCGGCATGCCGGCCACCTGAACGTTGTCCTTGACAAGCACGGGGATGCCCTCAAGCGGCCCGCGCGGGCGGCCCGCCGCCCACGCCCGGTCGCTGGCTGCTGCCTCGGCCGTGGCGGCGGGGCTGACCGTGATCACGGCGTGCAGCACGCGGTTCAGCTCCGCGATACGGCTCAGGTAGTGCTGGGTCAGCGCCGCCGCCGTGAGTCGGCCGTCGGCCATCGCCTGCCGCAGCCCAGCCACGGAAGACAACGCCGGATCCGCGCTCGTACCAGGAAGTTCCCGGGTAACTCCGGGCGAATCGCGGAAATCCGGCATGCCCGCAGGATAACCGCCGAAGAGGGACACGGTAACCGGCTCGTTACTGGCTAGGGTCGCCCGGCGTCGCGCAGCAGATCGCCGATCTGCCGCGCCGCCGCACGCACCTGGGCGAGCAGCCGGTCCTGCAGTTCGACGGGCGCGCGCACCAGCGGGGACGGCACGGTCAGCGCCGCCATGGTGGCCCGCCCGTCGGTGACGGCCGCGGACGCCGCCCACACGCCGCGGTCGATCTCCTCCTCGCTGACCGCCCAGCCGCGTTCGGCGGTGTCGGCCACGGCCTGCTCCACCCTCGCGAACGCCTCCGGGTCCAGCTGCGCGAGCGACGCCAGGTAATCCCGCCGCTGCTGGGCTCCCAGCCCCGCGAGCAGCACCCGGCCGCTCGCGCCGCGCTCAAGCGGCAACGGCTGGCCCGGCTCGAACGTGGCGCGCATGTGATGCGCGGACTCGACGCGGTGCACGCACACCGGGACCCGGCCGATGAGCCGCACCAGGATCACGGTCTCACCGCACTCGCTCATCAGAGCGCGCATCACCGGGTCGGCGATCTCGATGATCGACTCGGACGCCTCCGCGGCCCTGGCGAGCGAGATCAGGCGCGCCGACAGATGATAGGCGCCGCGGTCATCGCCGACAAGCAGCCCCGTTTCGCGCAAAAGCGCGATATAACGGTACATGCTGGGCAATGGGATGCCGGTGGACTCCGCCAGGTCCCGCGCGGTGAGCGTGTGGTGCTGTGGGGAGAAAGCCTGCAGCACCGCCAGTACCCGGCGCGCGCCTTCGGCACCGGGGCTGGCAGCGGCAGCGACGCCGTGTTGGACGGCGCCGGCTGGCGCGGGTGCCCCGGGCGCCCCGGGCACCCCCGGTGTCGCGGGCACCCCCGATGCTCCGGGCCTCCCCGGTGTTCCGACAGCTGAATCAGTGACCAATGAGTTCTTCTCGGGGCCTCATAGCGCGATTTTCGTGTCACGATAACGAGGCATTAGTGAAGCGTCAACCCGTCTGGCGATACTCCGGGCGGCTGGAAGGACGGTGTGAACCTGGCAGGCGAGCCGAGTTCCGATATCCCGGTGCTGATCGCCGGCGGCGGTCCGGCCGGGCTGACGCTCGCGATCACCCTCGGGCAGCTCGGCGTGAGCTGCGAGGTCGTCGACGCCAGGCCTGCCCCGGCCCGGGTGCCTGGCGCGGACCGGTGCGGCGCGCGGGCCATGGAGATCTTCCGGCGGCTGGGCATCTCGGGGCGGCTGCGTGACGCCGGGCTGCCAAGCGACGCGCCGCTTGACGTGCTGATCTGCGCCGGGTCGCTGGCGGCGCCGCTGGTGCGGCACCGGTACCCGCAGGTGGCCGAGGTGCTCGCGGCGGCCCTCGAGGTCAACGACGGGACGATGCCGCTCGAGCCGCCGCTGATCTTGTCGCAGTACACGCTGGAGCCGCTGCTGCGCGAGGTGGCCGAGGCGACGCCGGGGGTGACGGTACGGTTCGGCGCCGAGCTCATCGACTTCGCGCTGGTCGGCGGGGGCGTCACGGCGATGGTGCACACGAGCAGCCGGCTCCGGACGTTCCGCGCGGACTACCTGGTCGGCTGCGATGGCGCGGACAGCACGGTCCGCACGATGCTCGGCATCGACTTGCGCGGGCAGCCGCGCCAGCCGGTGCGGCAGGCCCTCATCCACTGCCCGGACCTGTACGAACGGCTCCCGGGCGGCCGGGCCATCCAGTATCACGTCGTCGGCGAGAACCCGTGCACGCTCATCGTCCAGGACGACACCCAGCACTTCACCCTGCACGCGCCGGACGCGGGCCGACCTGGCGGGTCGCGGCCGTCCGGGCCGTCCGGGCCGTCCGGGCCGCCGATGTCGGCGCTGTTCGAGGCGGTGGCCGGACAGCACGCCCGCAACGGCTACAAGATCCTGTGCGAGGGCGAGTGGGCGCAGGACCTGCTGCTCGCCGAGCGGTACAGCGGGGCCGAGGTCAGGCGCGGCGGCGAGCGGGTTTTCCTGGCCGGCGACGCGGCGCACCCGACGGGCACCGCCGGCGGCCTCGGCCTGAGCGTCGCCGTCGCGGACGCTGCCGACCTGGCCTGGAAGCTCGCGGGCACGCTGCGCGGCTGGGGCGGTCCGGCGCTGCTGCGCTCCTACGAGGCGGAGCGGCGGCCCGTCGCGGCCCAGGCGATCACCGCGTCACTCGCCGCCGCGGAGGCCGAACGCCGCTGGCGCGCCGAGTGGCGCCCGGACATCCTCGACGACACGCCCACGGGTGCGCGCAGCAGGCTGCGGCTCATCCAGGCCGCGGCCGCAGAGCGGTGGTACGCCGAACTGTCGCGGATCGAGCGCGACTACCGGTACACCGGGTCGCCGGTCATCGCGCTGCCCGCGGGCATGTCCCCCGCGCCGGCGGTCACGACGTGGCCGGGTGCCCGGCTGCCGCACCTGTGGCTAGACGACGGGACCCCGCTGCACGACCTGCTCGGGACCGGGTTCACGCTGCTGCGCCTGCCCGGCGCGACCGGCAACGGCACGGCGGGGTACACGAGGGAACTGGCGGGCGCGTTCGGGGCGCTCGGGGCGCGGCTTGACGTGCTCGACGTGACCTCGACCGCCGCGCAGGCTGTCTACGCGGGGCACCGGCTGCTCCTGGTCCGCCCCGACCTGCATGTCGCCTGGCGGTCCGGGGACTCCCAGCCGGAGGCGAGCGCCCTCGCCGCGCTCGTCACGGGGAACGGTCCAGGCGCGGGTCAGGGCAGCCACGAGACGTGGCCGACGAGCGCGGCGTAGCCGACGAACGCCACCGCGTCGATCAGCGTGTGCGCGGTGACCATCGGGGCGGCGCGCTTCCAGCGCAGGAACAGGATGCCGAAGATGACGCCCATGATCGCGTTGCCGAGGAAGCCGCCGAGCCCCTGGTACAGGTGATAGGAGCCGCGCACGCACGCGCTGATCGCGATGGCGTACTGCGGGCGCAGGCCGAGCCGCCGCAGCCTGGTCAGCAGGTAGCCCAGGACCACGACCTCTTCGAGCAGCCCGTTCTGGAAGGCGGACAGCAGCAGCACCGGGATCCGCCACCACACGTCGGGCAGGCTCTCGGCGACGATGTTCACGGCGATGCCCGACTTGTAGGCGAGGATGTACAGGCCCAGGCCGCTGCCGCCGATCAGCGCCGCGAGCCCGGCGCCGCGCAGCAGGTCGCGCCTGGGCTCTGCGAAGTCGACGCCGATGGCCGACGCGCCCTCGCCGTTCCTGGCCAGCAGGTAGAACACGAGCAGCACCGGCGCGGCGCCGCTGCCGATGGACACGAGCTGCAGGAACAGGTCGAGCAGCGGGCGGCCCGGCGCCTGCGAGCCGTTGAGTATGACCTGCTGCGCACTCAGTGCCTGGTGCGCGGTCAGCGAGCCGATGTAGGAGACGAACGCGTAGACCCCGCTGGCGCCCAGCGACACCGCGAAGACAGCAACGATCTCCCACCACAGCAGCCGCCGGTCCGTTCTGGATAGCGGTTGCGGACCCGGGACCGGCGTGACCGCCTCAGGCGAGGAGCGCGTCGAAATCCCCGTCCTGCGCGCCGCCGATCAGCGCTTCGATCTCCGCCCGCGTGTAGATCAGCGCCGGGCCGTCCGGATCAGCGGAATTCCGCACCGCGATCTGGCCGTCGGGCAGCTTAGCCATCTCGACGCCCGCCCCCGGGCCGGCCGGGCCGGCCGCTCTGGCCGCTCCCCCGACCGAACGCCACTGGACATCCAGGTCCCCAGCCGGCATGCCGTTGTAGACGGCGCCGTTGCCTGCCACTGCGCTCAGATCTCCTTCAAGATCGCGGTCAGGATCTCCCTCGTCCGGTCGGGTGAGGTTCCCGCCACCGAGAGCCGCTCCATCACCGCAGCGTACCTTTCGACTTCGTCTGGCTTGTCGAGGTATAGCGCGCCGGTCAGGTACTCCATGTAGACCATGTCTGGCAGGTCCGCTTCAGGGAACCGCATGATCGTGAACGCGCCGCCCTCGGCCGCGTGCCCACCATACCGGAACGGCATGACCTGCAGCGTCACGTTGGGGTCGCTGATCGCGTCCATCAGCCGCTCGATCTGCGCGACGAGAACCTCGCGGCCGCCCATCGGGCGGCGCAGCGCCGCCTCATCGACGATCGCCCACAGCTTGGGCGGGTCGTCCTTCTCGAGCAGCTTCTGCCGGCCCATCCGCAGGGCGACCCGCCGTTCGACGTCGGCGGGGTCGGCGCCTGGCGCCCCCTGCAATACGACCGCGCGGGCGTAGTCCTCGGTCTGCAGCAGGCCGGGCACGAACTGCACCTCGTAGACACGAATGAGCTGCGCGGCCTCCTCAAGGCCCACGTAGACGGCGAACCAGTCGGGCACGACATCCTGCAGCCGCTGCCACCACGCCGGGGCGTTGGCGTCGCGGGTCAGCTGCACGAGCTGCTCACGGTGCACGGGATCGGTGACCCCGTAGAGCTCGAGCAGATCGGTGATGTCACGTTCCTTGAACGACACGCGGCCGAGCTCCATCCGGCTGATCTTGGAGCCGGACGCGCGTATGTGGTAACCCGCGTCCTCACGCGAGATGTTGGCCGACTCCCGCAGGCGGCGAAGCTGTGCGCCAAGCAGGATTCGCAGTACCGTGGGTCCGCCTACGGGGACAACGCCGCCCCCAGGCGGACTGATGCTCATCCCGAGCCCCTTTCAGGCCCCGCTGCGGGCCGGTACTCCCCCCCAACCTGCACTTTCTCACCACCCAGAAGCATGTCTGCACGAGCTGTCTGCACGCGCATTCGCGCTTGCGAGCGCGATGACCTGTGAATGATATCGCGCACGCCGTTGCCAGACGAGTTTCCGCCAATACTTAGAAGGTAGGACAGACAGGACATGTGCCGTGTGTGTGGCTTCGCGGCCCACCCCGACTATGCTTCGAACGTCAGCGCGTCACGTTAGGGCAGGACATGTTCAAGTCTTCCGCAGGCAGCGACAAGAAGGTTCCCGCCGGGCGCAAGCAGGCGCTTCCCGACCGCCTGCTCGCGGCGCCGGGCACCGTGCAGTGGGCGGTCAAGCTCATGCTCGCCGGCGCTGCCGCCAGCACCGTCTACCTTGCGTTCGGGGTGATCGTCACAGCATCTGAGCGGAGTGCGCTGATTAATGCGCTGATCGCCTCGAACAAGACGCAGCCCAAGTCGAAGCAGCTCACTGTCAGCCAGATCCATTCCCTCGCCACGTTCTACGTTGTCGAGGTAATCATCATCGGGCTGATCGCGATCGCCCTGTGGCTGTGGATGGCCAGGATGAACAGCGCCGGACGGAACTGGGCGCGGATCACCGCGTCGGTGTTCTTCGTGCTGTGGACGTACTACACCTACGTGAACATCGGCCAGACCCGCGGCGCGGCCACCCTGATCGCCTCCATGGTCATTGTGCTGGTGATCTGGGTGATAGGCCTGGCTTCGCTGTTCTTCTTGTGGCGCCCGACGTCGACGGCGTTCTTCAAGACCCAGCCGCGCTGATATGGCCGACGTCGCTGAAGTCGCTGCAGTCGCTGCAGCGAACGCGCAGGTGGCGGGCGTCGTCTTCGCCGCGGCGCCCACTCCGTTCACGCCTGACGGCGCACTGGACGCCGCGATCGCCCGTCGGCTGTTCCGGTTCCTCGCCGACAGCGTGGACGGCCTGTTCGTGGCCGGCACCACGGGTGAGTTCCCGGCGCTTGATGACGACGAGCGGATGACGCTCGTCGAGATCGCACTGCAGGTCGCCGGGCCGGACCGGGTGATCGCCCACATCGGCGCGCCGGACGCCCACCGGGCCGCGCGGCTCACCCGCGGCGCGGCGGCCCTCGGCGCCACGCGGATCGCCGCGATCACGCCCTATTACCTGCACCCGACACCGGCCGAAGTCACCGCTTATTACCAGCGAATACGAGAAGCCGCTCCGACGGCGGGGCTTTATTCATATGTGTATCCCGAACGGACAGGCGTGGCTGTCCCGCCCGCGGAATTCGCCGAACTGGCCCAGGCGGCCGGGCTGGCGGGCGCCAAGTTCAGCGGTGCCGCGGCTGGGAATGTGGCGGCGTGCGCGGCGGCATGTCCCTGGCTGAAGATCTTTTCCGGCGACGACACCGACCTGGCGGCGACGCTGCGCGCCGGCGGTGCCGGGATTATTTCCGCGCGGGCGGCCGCATTTCCCGAGGTCTTCAGCGCGCTTTCGGCGGCACTGGCCGCGGGCGACGAGAACGGGGCGGCGCGCCATCAGGCCGAGGTCGCCGCGATCGCCTCGACGGGCGCGAGCATCGGCCAGGTCAAGGAGGCGCTGCGGTTGCGCGGCTTCGTCCCGATGGCAGCCCGGATGCCGGTGGCCGATCCCGGTGCGGAAGTCGCCGCCAGGATCGCCGATCTCGTCGCGTCGCTGGCCCCGGCCGTCGGCTAGCCGCCGCCCGCGCTGACGGGCCTTGTTTGTAACAGGTCGGCAAACGCGGGTGTCTCATGTGAACCCGTTTGCCACGGCAGCCGTCTTCCATAATGAGGCCCGGCGAAAGCGGGGCGCCGGGCCTCATCTTTGCAGGCTGCCCCACGGTGGTTTCCCGGCTGGCGCCTGCGGCTTCGCGTGGCAATCTTAACCGTTAGCCGACCGCGCTCTCCCCAGATCAACGACATTGATTCCTGCCGCTTTGCAGATTGCTTCCATCTGGATTCGCCGCCTCCCCTCTGGACTAATCGCAGCTAGGGGCGTAAGCAAGTGAGAGAAGTCGTGGACCGCGAGGTCTAGACCCTTACTTGGGAGGGAAAGCCAGTGCCACACGCATGGATGCCGGGAGCAAAACGCATCCGGGCGGAAACTGACGGCGGCCCCCTACGGGGTGGCGCCCCGCGGGCAGTCTGGCTGACCCTGGGAACCGCCCCGCGGGCAGTGTCCATCCAGTCGGCAGCGCAGCGGCTGGTCAGCGAATGCCGCCCCTGCCATCTCGTCTGGGACCCGGTGACCGGCGAGATCGTCCAGCTCATCTCGATCTTGCGGGCCGGCCGCGCGCTCGGCGCGCCCGAGCAGCTCGACTGGGGACCGGACCGGGTGCCAGCCGCTCCCGACAACGTCAACACCGAGGGCCGGATCTGCGTGCAGATCGGCGTGCTCTGGCATCCCGCCGACCCGTTCACCAACGGCCCGCTCACCGGCATCGGGGCGATCGTCAGCTGGCTTGACTCCTGGCAGGTGCCACGGCAGTGGCCGGCCGGCCAGCCGACTCCCCACCGCGGCACGGGTTCCGGGCCCGCCCGCGCGTGCGCCGAACGCAGCAGGATGCTGTGGGCCAGGGGCGGCCACTTCGGCGCGTCGCAGGTTCCTGACTGCGCCAACATCGGCCCAGGCGGGATCGACGTCGACCGGCTCACCGGGGCGCAGGTGCTGCAGGTCCACACGCGCGAACTGCCCGCGCAGCTGACACCGGCCGCCGCGCTCCCGATCCCTGCCTAGCCCGGCCGCCCTAGCCCGGCGTAGCCCCAGCCCGGCCGCCCCGCGGCCCTGCCTCGGCGCAGCCGTGCCGGTGCTCTGGCCCAAGTTAGGTCCCGAACGGCAGGGACAAAACATGACAAAACCGGGCATGGAAACTGCGTTTCGGGTCCTATCTTGCAAAAGGTGTCCCAGCATCTGAGACAGCCGTCCGGGCCGGTCTCGGATAGCGGCATCAGGCGGGGCCGGGGTAGGCGACGGGGGTCAGCAGGGCGCGCAGTTCGGCCGCGGCGCGGCGGACTGCGGACAGCGGCGCCGCGCCGTAGCCGAGGATCAGGCCGCTGACCGTGGGCGGGCCTGCGAAGTAGCGGTCCAGCGTCCACAGCGCCACGCCGCGTTCGGCGGCGGCGGCCACGAGGCGGTCCGCCTGGCGGGCTGCCGGGAGTTCGAGCACCACGTGCATGCCGGCGGTCTCGCCGAGCAGCCGGGACGGGGCGCAGACATCGCACGGGCTGGTCAGGGCCTCGACCAGGGCCGCGCGGCGGCGCGCGTACTCCAGGCGCATCCGCCGGACATGGCGTTCCAGGTCGCCGGTGGCCAGCAGCGTGAGCAGGGCGTGCTGCACCGGGTCGGGAACGCGATCGCCGAGGCCCACGCGCACCTGCGCCAGGCGTTCGACCAGGTGGGGGTCCGCGACCAGCCAGCCGGCGCCGAACCCCGGGGCCAGCACCTTCGACGCCGTCCCCAGGTACACGATCACGTCCGGGTCCATGCTGTGCAGTGCGGGCAGCGGCCCGACGTCGTAGCGGAACTCGCTGTCGTAGTCGTCCTCCACGACGACAGCGCCGGTGGCGCGCGCCCAGCCGATCAGCGCGTGCCTGCGGGCGACGGGGAGCCGGCCGCCGAGCGGGTACTGGTGCGCGGGCGTGGTGTACAGCAGGCGCAGGTTACGGGGCAGCTCGTCGGGCACGATGCCGTGCACGTCCACGCGGCACGGCACGACCCGCGCGCCGGCCCTGTGCAGGACTTCCCGCGCGGCGGGGTAGCCCGGTTCTTCGACGCCGACCGTGTCGCCCGGGCGCACGAGCGCCGCCGCGAGCAGCGCCAGCCCGCCGGCCACCCCCCTGGTCACCAGGATGTTCGCGGGAGTGGCGAGCAGGCCGCGGGACCGGCGCAGGTACGCGGCGAGTTCGGCGCGCAGTTCGGGCAGGCCGTAGGGGTCGGGCCACAGCGCCGGCGGACGGGTTCCGGCGGACCGCCACGCGCGCCGCCACACGGCGGGCTCGATCCCGGCCGCCCACGGGACCCCCGGCCGCAGCTCGATGAGGTCCCCCGGCGCAGTTGCCGAGGAGGCGGTGGGGGCTGGGGAAGCCGGGCGGGGCGGGGAGGCGGGGGGAGGCGGGGAGAGGCCGGGGGCGACGTCGGCCACGTAGGTGCCGGAGCCGTGGCGGCCCTCCAGCCAGCCTTCGGCGAACAGCTGGGTGTACGCGGTCGTGACGACGGTCCGGCTCACGCCGAGCATGTCCGCCAGGTCCCTGGTGGACGGCAGCCGCTCCCCCAGGCCGAGCACGCCGACCGTGACTGCCTCCCTGACTTGCGCGGATATCTGCGCCGCCAGGGGTGCGGCGGCGCGGCGGTCCACCACCACGGGCAGGTCCGCGCGCGAAATGGTCATCGGCAACCCTCCAGAAGTGGCTATTTTCACCAGTCCACTTTGCGCATAGGGTACGGGATCATGAGCATTGACACCACCCCGCTGTCCGGCACGCCCCGCACCACGCTGCGCAGGCATCATGAGCGTGGCATGACCGACCGCGCCGACCTGTACGCCGTGCTCGACGCCGGCCTCATCTGCCACCTGGGCGTGCTGGCCGACGGCGCGCCTTTCGTGCTGCCGACCGCCTACGGCCGCGACGGCGACACGCTTTACCTGCACGGATCGTCGGCGAACGGGGCGTTCGGCGCGGCGGACGGGCAGCGGGTGTGCGTGACCGTCACGCACATGGACGGGCTGGTCTGCGCGCGGGCGGTGTTCAGCCACTCGGTGAACTACCGCAGCGCGGTCGTGTTCGGCGCCGCGGCCATCGTGCGCGACGACGACGAGCGCTGGCACGCCCTTGAGGTCATCACCGACCACCTGATCCCGGGCCGCTGGGCGGCGGCCAGGCAGCCGACCAAGAAGGAGATGGCCGCCACCGCCGTGCTGTCGCTGCCGCTGACCGAGGCGTCGGTGAAGATCCGCACCGGGATGCCCAAGGACGAACCGGAGGACTACGGCCTGGACGTGTGGGCGGGCGTGCTGCCGGCGGCGGTGACGTTCGGCGAACCGGAACCAGACCCGCTGCTGCGCGCCGGCGTGGAGATGCCTGCGCACATCCGGAACTACCGGAATTGAGACATGTGCGCGGAAGAGTCGGCCGGGATCGTTCGGGATAATTAAAAATGGCCTTAATCTAGTTGAGATGAACGACCGGCTGGTTTGGATCGACTGCGAGATGACAGGGCTCGATGTCGAGCGCGACGCGCTCATCGAGATCGCGTGCCTCGTCACCGACGCCAACCTGAACCTGCTCGATGACGGCATCGACCTGATCATCAAGCCGCCGGCCGAGGCACTTGACCAGATGAGTGACGTGGTGCGCGAGATGCACACCACGTCCGGGCTGCTGGCCGACCTGCCGAGCGGGATCACGCTGGCCGAGGCGGCCGAGGCGGTGCTCGCGTATGTGCGGCAGCACGTGTCCGAGCCGCGCAAGGTGCCGCTGTGCGGGAACTCGATCGCGACCGACCGCTGGTTCATCGCCCGCGACATGCCCGAGCTCGACGCCTACCTGCACTACCGGATGGTCGACGTGTCGTCGATCAAGGAGCTGGCCCGCCGCTGGTACCCGCGGGTCTACTTCGCCTCGCCGGCCAAGCACGGCGGGCACCGGGCGCTCGCCGACATCACCGAGAGCGTGCAGGAACT
>NZ_JASIAL010000092.1:0-8987 GCF_030042015.1 Trebonia sp.
GACCGCGACGGTCGCCAGCCCGTAGGTCTTCGCGTAGGCGTGCGCGTAACCCTCGCCGGCCAGCTTGCTCGCCCCGTACGGGGAGATCGGCTTGGGCAGCGACCGCTCGTCGACGGGCGGCGTGGCGTCCCCGATCAGCGCCCCGCCGGTCGACGCGAGCACGACCCGCCCGATGCCCGCCCGGCGGGCGGCGTCCAGGACGCGGAACGTGCCAAGCACGTTGACGTCGAAGTTGGTGCCCGGATCCTGCACGGAGCCGATCACCGAACCGGCCGCGGCCAGGTGGATCACCGACCGCAGGCCGGCCAGCGCGTCATCGAGCGCCGCGGCGTCGCGGATGTCGCCCTTGACCAGCTCGGCGTCCACGCCGGCCAGGTGCGCGGCGTCGCCCGTGCTGAGGTTGTCGAGCACCCGGACGCGGTAGCCGCTCCCCACCAGGCGGCGCACAAGCGTCGCGCCGACGAAACCGGCGCCGCCGGTCACCAAGACTCCTTCGGAACCGCTCACAAGACGCGGAGTCTACCGGCCGAACATCAAACCCACATTCATCCCGAACGAACCGTGGCGCCTCTCCCGGGCGGCGGCAGTCGCTCTGGTCACCCCGCGCCGCACCCAGGCCCAGCCAGACGACGGGAAAGATCCTCCACCCGGCTCACGCGGCCGGGCCTGCCGCTCGCCCGCGGGCATGTATTGACATGCGCCTATGAGACCGCGCGACTGGTGCGCACACTGCCACTATCGGGATGTTTGGACACAAGCGGGAGGATGCGGTGGCGGGGGAGTCTTCTGGGCATGCCGACTGGATGCTGGCCGGACTGGCGCCAGGGACGACGGTAGCCGGGTACCGGATCGAGTCCCGCGTCGGCATCGGCGGGATGGCCGCGGTGTTCCGGGCCAGGGACGAGTCGCTCGATCGCGTCGTCGCGCTGAAGGTTCTCGCGCCCGCGCTCGCCGAGGACGAGGGTTTCCGTGAGCGGTTCATCCGGGAGTCGAAGGCCGCGACCAAGGTCGACCACCCGCACATCATCCCCATCTTCGCGGCCGGCGGGAACGGCGGCGTGCTCTACATCGCGATGCGGTACGTGGCCGGCGGCGACCTGCGCTCGGTCGTCCGGCGGGAGGGGCAACTGCCAGGCGAACGCGCCGCGTTCCTGCTGTCCCCGGTCGCCTCGGCCCTGGACGCCGCGCACGCGGCCGGCCTGGTGCACCGGGACGTCAAGCCGGCGAACATCCTGGTCGACGCCAGCCCGAACCGCCCCGATCACCCCTACCTGTCCGATTTCGGCCTGGCGAAAGGCTCGGCATCGGAGACCGGCCTGACCGGCACCGGGCAGTTCCTCGGCACGCCTGACTACACCGCTCCCGAGCAGATCTCCGGCACGGGGGTGGGCTTCCAGGCCGATCAGTACGCGCTGGCGTGCGTCGCGTTCACGATCCTGTCCGGGTCGCTGCCGTTCGCCCGCGAGGATCCGATGGCCGTGCTCTTCGCGCACCTGTACGACCCGCCGCCCCGGGTCAGCACCCTGCGGCCAGACCTGCCGATGGCCGTCGACCAGGTGCTCGCGCGGGCGCTCGCCAAGGCGCCGCAGGACCGCTTCGCGAGCTGCGGCGAGTTCACAGAAGCGCTGCGCGCCGCCCTGCGCGTCCCGTCGTATTACGGCGTGCCCGCCGGACCGGCGGCAGGTCGGGCGGACGGCCGCGCGGCCGCCAGCGCACCGACCTGGGATGGCCCGCCGAGCGGATGGTTCACGGCACCGCCTGCAACGAGCCTGAGCACGTCGTCGCTGCCGTCCTTCCCCCCGGCCGCTCAGCTTTCCCCCGGGCGGCCCATGCCCTCGCCAGCCCACCCCGTCACGGCGGCACCCGATGACCTGCCGACCACGAGCATGACCCAAGCCGCCGAGCTGACCACCGCGCTCCCCGGCAGGGCCGACGCCCCTGCCGCGCGGGCAACCCGCTCCGCTGGCCGCAGAAAGCGGCGGCGACTGGTCATCACGTCCGTGATCGCGGTGCTCGTGCTGGCATGCGGCGGCGGTGCGTACGGCCTCTGGTCACATGTCCGCGGCGCCGCGGGGTACTACGTCGGCGAGCGCGATGGCTTCGTCGCGATCTTCTACAGCGAGCGGAGCCAGTCCGGCCAGACCCGCACCAGCCTCATCAGCCAGTCAGCCGTGCTGGTCAGCCAACTCGGCACCAGCGGCCAGCATGCCGTGGCGCAAACGATCGCCGAGGGCAGTCTCGCCAGCGCACAGGCCGCGGTGAGCAACCTTCAGACCACAGCGAATGCCTGCAATCAGAGATGGCTGACGGTGGTCATGTGGGAACTCGATCCGACGTCTCCCGCTCCGCCCACGCCTAGCCCGGCGCAATGCGGGCCGGCGTCCGCGTTCGGTCTTTCCGTTAACTCCGGCTTATCCGGTGACCAGGAACGTCGCGCCGCGTGCGGTCCAGGTTTATGCTACTTATCTATGCCGTACTGGAGCGCATAAGTGGAAGCAGCGTCCCCGACGCTGTCCCGTCGTCACGAGGCAGGCGCGCCGAGCGTGCGCGGCATGCTCCTTACCCTACTGGGCGAATTCGTCCTCCCCGGCGACGGCGTGGCGTGGACGAGCGCCGTGCTCGCCGCCTTCGACCGGCTCGGGGTGGCGGAGAAGGCGACCCGCCAGGCCCTGATGCGCACGAGCAACGCCGGCTGGCTCAGCGCGGAGAAGATCGGCCGCCGCACCCGCTGGCGGCTCACCCCCTCGGCGACGAGGCTGCTGACCGACGGCGCGGAGCGCATCTACTCGTTCGGCCCGGCGCAGGAGCCGGCCTGGGACGGCCGCTGGGTGCTTGTGCAGGTCCGCATCCCCGAGTCCGACCGGCGCGCCAGGCACGTGGTCCGCACGCGGCTGACCTGGGCCGGGTTCGGCTCGCTCGGCGCGGGCCTGTGGATCAGCCCGCATCAGGACCGGGAGCAGGAGGCCGGGCGAGTCCTGCGCGAGGCGGGGGTCGCCGACGCGGCGCACGTGTTCGTGGCGCGGCGGACCGGCACGACCGACACCAGGGCGATGGTGGCGCAGGCCTGGGACCTGCCCGCCATCGAGGCGCAGTACGAGGAGTTCACCGCCGAATTCCGCGCCCAGGCGCCGGCCGACGTGGCCGACGTGCTCGCCCGCCAGCTCGAGCTCGTGCACGCCTGGCGCCGCTTCCCGTCCGTCGACCCGGCGCTGCCCCGCGAGCTGCTGCCGGCCAGGTGGACGGGCATCGAGGCCGCGCGGCTGTTCGCCGAGCGGCACGAGCAGTGGCTGGCCGACTCGCGCCGTGAGTGGAAGCGCCTGAACGGCCTCTGAGCCGCGAGCCAAAATGCTACGAACCATTGACGTGACACCGTAACTTCGTAGAGCATAGGCACATGCCCCACGTCGACTTCCGCACCTGCCCGCAGCGGTACAGGCACTGGCGGCTGGACATCGACGGCCCGGTCGCCACGCTCACCATGGACGTCGACGAGCAGGGCGGCCTGGAACCTGGGTACGAGCTCAAGCTCAACTCCTACGACCTGGGCGTGGACATCGAGCTGTACGACGCGACCCAGCGGCTGCGGTTCGAGCACCCGGACGTGAAGGCGGTCGTGGTCACGAGCGGCAAGGACCGGATCTTCTGCGCCGGGGCGAACATCCGGATGCTGGCCGCCGCGAGCCATCCGTGGAAGGTGAACTTCTGCAAGTTCACCAACGAGACCCGCAACGGGATCGAGGACGCGACCGCGAACTCCGGGCAGACCTACATCGCCGCGCTGAACGGCACCGCCTCCGGCGGCGGTTACGAGCTCGCGCTGGCCTGCGACCACATCATGCTCATCGACGACCGTTCGTCAACGGTGTCGCTGCCGGAACTCCCGCTGCTCGGCGTGCTCCCTGGCACCGGGGGCCTCACGAGGGTCACCGACAAGCGGCACGTGCGCCGCGACCTGGCCGACTACTTCGCCACCAAGGCCGAGGGGATAGGCGGCAGGAAGGCCGTGCAATGGAAGCTCGCGGACGAGGCTGTCCCTCGCGTCCGCTGGCAGGAGCAAGTGTCGCAGCGAGCCGTGGTGGCTGCCCGTGCCTCCACCCGCCTGCCCGGTGGCGTGGACCGCCCAGGCGTCGCGCTGACTGCGCTGCGCAAGACCCGCACGGACACGTCGGTTACCTACCCCCACGTGTCCGCCGCGCTTGACCGCGAGCGCGGGATCGCCGAGATCACGGTGTCCGGCCCGGCGGCCAGCCCTGCCAGCATCGAGGACCCGCACGCGGTTGGCGACGCGTTCTGGACGCTGGCGGTGACCCGCGAGCTTGACGACCTGATCCTGGACCTGCGCACCAACGAGCCCGAGATCGGCACCTGGGTCTTGCGCGCCCTGGGGGACGCGCGGCGCGTGCTCGACCACGACAACCTGCTGCTGGCCGCGATGAGCAGCGACTGGCTCGCGAACGAGATCGTGCTCTACCTCAAGCGCACGCTGAAGCGGCTTGACGTGACGAGCAGGTCGCTGATCGCGCTGATCGAGCCTGGCTCCTGCTTCGCGGGGTCGCTGCTTGAGCTCGCGCTGGCCGCCGACCGGTCCTACATGCTGTCCGGCCTGTTCGCGGACAGCGACGCCGGCACGGCGCCCGCCGCGATAACCGTCGGCGGCATGAACCTGGGCCCACTGCCGATGGGCAACGGGCTGACCCGGCTGCAGACGCGCTACCTCGGCGACGACGGCGCGCTTGCGGCCGTGGAGAAACGGGCAGGGGAGCCGCTGGCGGCCGGGGACGCCGAGGAGCTTGGCCTGGTCACCTTCGCGCCCGATGACATCGACTGGGACGAGGAGGTCCGCATCGCGATCGAGGAGCGGGCCAGCTTCTCACCGGACGCGCTGACGGGCCTTGAGGCGAACTACCGGTTCGCCGGGCCGGAGACGACCGAGACGAAGATCTTCGGCCGGCTGACCGCCTGGCAGAACTGGATCTTCTACCGCCCGAACGCGTCCGGTCCCGACGGCGCGCTGCGCAAGTACGGGACCGGCCAGCGGGCAGATTTCGACCGGAAGCGAGTGTGATCCTCTTGGTGGACTACGCGGAGAAGATCCCCAACAACGTCAGCCTCCACGAGGACAGGCGGCTGCAGCGGGCCCTGGAGTCGTGGCAGCCCAACTTCCTGTCCTGGTGGCAGACCATGGGCCCGACCCTGCCGACCCAGGACGTGTACCTGCGCACGGCGGTCAACGTGGGCCGCGAGGGCTGGGCGCACTTCGGCCATGTGCCGATGAAGGACTACCGGTGGGGGATCTTCCTGGCCGAGGCGGACCAGGACCGGCGGGTCGGGTTCGGCCAGCACAAGGGCGAGTCGGCCTGGCAGAAGGTGCCCGGCGAGTACCGCGCCGACCTGCAGCGGCTCATCGTGATCCAGGGCGACACCGAGCCGGCCAGCGTCGAGCAGCAGCGGAACCTCGGGGCCACCGCGCCGTCGCTGTACGACCTGCGCAACCTGTTCCAGGTGAACGTGGAGGAGGGCCGCCACCTGTGGGCGATGGTGTACCTGCTGCACGCCTACTTCGGCCGGGAGGGCCGGGAGGAGGCCGAGGAGCTGCTGCACCGCAACTCGGGCAGCGCGGACGCGCCGCGGATCCTCGGCGCGTTCAACGAGGAAACCCCGGACTGGCTGTCGTTCTTCATGTTCACCTACTTCACCGACCGGGACGGCAAGTACCAGCTCGGCACGCTCAAGCAAAGCGCCTTCGACCCGCTGTCGCGGACGTGTGAGTTCATGCTCAAGGAAGAGGCGCACCACATGTTCGTCGGCACCACGGGCGTCGACCGGGTGGTCGAGCGGACCGCGCAGCTCATGGTGGAAAACGAAACCGACGACGTGGCCGCGTTCGGGGCGATCCCGCTGCCGGTCATCCAGAAGTACCTGAACTTCCACTACAGCGTCTCGCTCGACCTGTTCGGCGGGGAAACCTCCACCAACGTCGCGAACTACTACACCGCAGGCCTGAAGGGCCGCTGGATGGAGGAGCGCCGCAAGGACGACCACAAGCTCGCCGACGACTCGATCATGGTCGACGCCCTCGTCGAGGGCGAGATCGGCCAGGCCGAGGCGTCCGCCCTCACCGGGCTCAACACCGACCTGCGCCGCGAGTACATCGCGGACTGCGAGGGCGGCGTCAAGCGCTGGAACCGCATCCTCGAAGGGGCGGACCTGCCGCACCGGCTGGCGCTGCCGCACGTGGCGTTCAACCGCAAGGTCGGCGCGTTCGCCGGCATCGAGGCGTCGCCGACCGGGGAGAAGCTGCCGGCGCAGGAGTGGGCGCGGCGCAAGGGGCAGTGGCTGCCGACCGACACCGACAAGACGTTCGTCCGGTCGCTGATGCGGCCGGTCCACGAGCGCGGCAAGATCGCCGCCTGGATTGCGCCGCCCCGCAACGGCATCAACGGCAAGCCGTTCGACTATGACTATGTACACCTCTCGTAGCTCCACCCGCTCCTAGGCCCCACCACCTCGACACGCGACGGCGCCCGGCACACCACTACTACTCCCACTACCCACACGCACCTACCACCCCACAGCAACGGCACACCGCCACCACCCACCACCAACCACCCACCCCACACGCACCTAGCACCCCACAGCAACCGAAGGACGGCAGGCGATGACGCAGCTGTTCAACGCATGTGAGTACCTGCTCGACCGGCGCCTGTCCGCGGGGGACGGGCAGCGGACCGTGCTGACCGGCCCGGCCGGCGACGTCAGCTACGCCGAACTGCACGACCGCGTCTGCCGTACCGCCGCCGGGCTGCGCGCGGTTGGCCTGCGGCCCGAGCAGCGGCTGCTGATGGTGATGTCCGACTCGCCCGAGTTCGTCGTCGTTTACCTGGCCGCGATGCGGGTAGGCGCGATCCCGGTGCCTGTCTCGACGATGCTGCACTCCGATGGCATCGCGGAACTGCTGCGGGACTCGCGCGCCGGCTTTCTCGCGGTCACCCACGAGTTCGCCTCGGCGGCGGAGTCGGCCGCCGCGGAGGCGTCCGAACTGGCCGGGGTACTGGCGGATTCCCCGCTTGCCGCCGGTACCCGGCCAGTTCACCTGCTCGACGACCTGGCCACCGCCGCCGCGGACGACCTCGTCTACGACACGGCGGAGGACTCGCCCGCGTTCTGGCTCTACACCTCGGGCACCACGGGCACGCCGAAGGCCGCGATGCACCGGCACGCCTCGGTCCGGGTGGTGTGCGAGACCTACGGCAGGCAGGTGCTGGGCATCCGGCCGGAGGACCGCTGCCTGTCCGCGGCCAAGGCGTTCTTCGCCTACGGGCTCGGCAATTCGGTGCTGTTCCCGATGTCGGTGGGCGCCGCGGCCGTGCTGAACCCGGTCCCGGCACGGCCGGACGTGATGGCGGAAGCCGCCGCCAAGTACGGCGCCACGCTGTTCTTCGCGGGCCCGACGTTCTTCGCGAACATGCTGCGGGCCGGCCTGCCGCCCGGCGCGCTCGCCGGGGTGCGGCTGGCCGCCTCGGCGGGGGAGGCGCTGCCCGCGCAGCTGTACGAGCGGTGGACCGCGCACTACGGCATCGACGTCCTCGACGGCATCGGCATGACCGAGATGCTGCACATCTTCCTGTCCAACCGGGCCGGCGAGGTCAAGGCCGGCACCACCGGCGTCGCCGTGCCCGGCTACCGCCTGCGGCTGGTCGACGAGGACACCGGCGCCGACGTGACCGAACCGGGCGTCCCCGGCACGCTGTTCGTGCGCGGCGAGTCGGCCGCGACGGGCTACTGGTCGCGGTACGAGGCCTCGCGGCTGGTGTTCCAGGGGGAGTGGCTCCGCACCGGGGACACGTACGTGCGCGACGGCGACGGGTATTACGCGTGCCTGGGCCGCACCGGCGACATGCTCAAGGCCAGCGGCATCTGGGTGTCGCCGATGGAGGTGGAGGCTCGGCTGCTGGCTCATCCGGCGGTCGCGCAGGCCATTGTGGTCGGCGCGTCCGACGCGGACGGACTGGAGAAGCCGGTGGCCTACGTGGTGCTCACGGCCGGACAGCAGGTCGGCGAGGCGGAGCTGATCGAGTTCTGCCGCGACGGGCTGCCGTCGTTCAAGCGGCCCCGCGCGGTCGTGTTCACCGACGGCTTCCCGACCACCGCGACCGGGAAGGTGCGCCGCGTCGAGCTGCGCAAGATGGCTGCCTCGGTTCTCAAACCCGCCCCGAAGTCCCAGCCACCCACCTCCTCCCAGCAGTCAGCCGCACCCGGGCCACCCCTCTCGTCCCGCGAAGCGCACTGATGCTCGACGGCTTCCCGCTCATCGACGCGCACATGCACGTCGCCCGGCTGTCCACGCTGAAGCCCGCCTGGAGGGTCTGGGCGCAGGGCTTCGGGAATCCCGCCGCGATGGCGGAGGTGTACGACCCGGACGGCACGGTCATTCCTGCCGCGTTCGACTCCTACCTGGCCGCCGAGGGCGTGGACGTCGCGCTGCTGCTCGCCGAGTACAGCCCGAAGGTCACCGGCATGCAGGTCATCGAGGACATCCTGCCGGTCGCAGCGGCGAACCCGGACCGGATCAAAGTCATCGCCAACGTGAACCCGCACCTGCACTACCCGGTCGCGGACGAGCTGCGCCGCCAGCTTGACCTGGGAGCGGTCGCGCTGAAGATCCACCCGGTGCACGGAGGGTTCGCCGCCAGCGACCCCGCGATGTATCCGGCCTACGAGGCCTGCCAGGCGGCGGGCATCCCGCTCGTGGTGCATTGCGGCACGTCGATATTCCCAGGGTCGTCCAACAAGTTCGCCGACCCGGTGCTGCTTGACGACGTGCTCCGCGACTTCCGGCAGCTGAACGTCGTGCTGGCGCACGGCGGCCGCGGCTGGTGGTACGACGCGGCGGCGTTCCTTGCCCTGTCCAGCGACCGCGTCTGGATCGAGCTGTCGGGCCTGCCGCCGTCGCGGCTGCGCGAGTACTACGCGCGCCACAGCTGGAC
>NZ_JASIAL010000509.1:0-6779 GCF_030042015.1 Trebonia sp.
TGGCGGGCGGGCGTGCCGCGCATCGTGCACACCTACCATGGCTTCCCGTTCCACGAGTTCCAGTCACGCCCGCGCCGCGGCGCGTACATCGCGATCGAGCGGCGGCTCGGCCGGATCACCGACGTGGCGCTCTGCGTGGGCACCGGCGTGGCGGTCGAGGCGGTCAGGCGCGGGCTCGTCCGCCCCGAGCGGATACGCACGATCGGCGTGGCCGTCACCCAGGGGCCGGCGCGCGACCCCGGTGCGCGCGCCCGCGCGCGCCGGGAGCTTGGCATCGCGCCGGACGCGACGGTCGTCGGCGCGGTGGGCCGGCTGACGTACCAGAAGGCGCCGGAGGACTTCATCACGGTCATCGCCGAACTCGCCCGCCGCCGCTCCCGCGACCAGGACCGCGACCAGCACCGCGACCAGGATCGGGACCGCGACGTCGTCGGCGTCTGGGTCGGCGGCGGCGAGCTGGCCGGGCGGATCCGGCAGCTGGCCGGCGGGCTGCCGGCGCACCGGCTGGTGCTGGCGGGTGAGCGGGCCGACGTGCCGCAGATACTGCCCGCCTTCGACGTCTTCGCGCTGCCCAGCAGGTATGAGGGGCTGCCGACCGCGGTGGTGGAGGCCATGGTCTGCGGCGTCCCCGTGGTGGCGACCGCGGTGAACGCGGTCTCGGACGTGGTGGTGCCAGGCGAGACCGGCCTGCTCGTGCCGCCGCGACGGCCCAAGCTGATGGCGGAGGCGGTCGGCTACCTGCTGGACTGCCCGGCCGCGGCGGACCGGATGGCCGCCGCCGCGCGGGAGCGGCTCGGCACCCGGTTCAGCGCGGGCCCGCTGCGCGACACCCTGGCCGCGGCCTACACCGGCCGGCAGTTACCGCCCGCCGGGTCCCCACAGTGCCCAACACAACCGCACGTGGCGTGATGCCGAAACACTTTTCATTCGCCCGTCATCTGACGGTTGCCTTATTTGGCTTACATCTGATTGCGGGACACACAGTCCCGGCTTGGGTCGGCGCGTGTTGCTCGTGGTGCCCGCCCCTTCTGCGTTAGGAGACCTAGCGTGACAATTGAGGTGAGTCGGCGTCAGCTACTGGCGTCGGCAGGCGGGATGGTGCTGGCGTCGTTCGCCTTGCCGTCCAACCTGCGGAAGATCATCGACGGCGCGCAGCCAGCGCGCCTTTCCCCGGCGCGGCCGAGCGTACCCATCTCCGAGATCAAGCACGTCGTCGTGCTGATGCAGGAGAACCGGTCTTTCGACCACTACTTCGGCGCGATGCCCGGAGTGCGTGGCTTCAGTGACCCGCAGGCGATCGCGGGCGTCTTCAAGCAGCCCGACCCGGACAATCCCGACGGGTACCTGTACCCGTTCCACGCCGACACGACAAGCACGAGTGCCCAGGCGCTGCCCTCGACCAGCCACAGCTGGCTGCCGCAGCACGACTCGTGGAACAACGGGGCCATGAACGGCTTCGTGACCGCGCGAATGAACACGGCGATCGACGACTACGACGGGATCGACGCGCAGTACTCGATGGCGTACTTCACGCGCGACGACATCCCCTTCCAGTGGGCCCTTGCCGACGCGTTCACGATCTGCGATCGCTACCACTGCTCGGTGCTCGGTCCGACCTGGCCCAACAGGCTCTACCTCATGACCGGCCAGATCGACCCGGCGGGGACCAACGGCGGTCCGATCTACGGCAACGAGGTACCCACCGAGGGTTACTCGTGGACGACCTATCCGGAACTGCTCACGGCGGCCGGCGTGTCGTGGAAGGTATACCAGGAGATCGATAACTACGGGTTCAACGTGCTGGAGTATTTCGACCAGTACCAGAACGCGTCCACCTCGTCGCCCCTGTACCAGAACGCCATGCGGTTCTACCAGGCCGGCCAGTTCGAATACGACGCGATCCATGACCGGCTGCCGACGGTCTCCTATATCCTCCCGACCTCCTACCAGTCAGAACACCCCGACTTCATGCCCGCGGCCGGCGCCGACTTCGTCAAGAGCAAGCTCGACGCGATCGCGGCCAATCCCGATGTCTGGGCCAAGACAATCTTCGTCCTCGTCTACGACGAGAACGACGGGTACTTCGACCACGTTGTCCCGCCCACCGCGCCGGCCGGCACGGCGGGGGAGTACATCACCGCGTCGGCGTACACGGAAGAACACGCGCCAGGGCCCATCGGGCTGGGCTTCCGCGTTCCCTGCATGCTCATCTCGCCGTGGACGGTTGGCGGCTTCGTCTGCCACGACACGTTCGACCACACCTCGATCACCCGGCTGCTCGAGCTGGTGACCGGCGTGGTCAACCCCAGCATCACCGCCTGGCGGCGGCAGACCGTCGGCGATTTCACCTCGGCGCTCGGGCAGGTCCCGCTGGGGCGGTTCCCGCGGCTGCCGGACACCAAGCAGCAACTCGAGCTGGCCGAACAGGAAGTAGTCCAGTTCCAGCTCCCGCCCTTCCCCGGAACGAACCAGACCCCGCCGTTCCAGCCGCCCGGGTACAAGCCGGTGATCGGCGGGCAGCCCTCCGCCACCACGACCCGCGGGAGCGTGACGGCATGAACGCACGCATCACACCGGCCCGCGCGGCGATCGCCGGCGGCACCGCGGTGCTGGCCGCCGCCGCGGTCACGCTCTCGCTGACGCTCGCCCACGGCGGCGGCAGCCCCGCCACGGCCGCCAGGCCGGCGAACGCGAACGTGCTCAGCTCCTCCTGCACCGGACCGGCCGGGGCCGCCTACATCGCGCTGCCTGGCTACCAGGCCTTCGACGCCGTCGACACCGCCAACTGCAAGCTCATCCAGCAGTACAACGTGGGCGACAGGCAAGTGCCTGGCAATCCGGACGACTACAACTACGACTCCTCGGAAGAGGGCGTGGCGATTTCCGGCGACACGCTGTACTTCGCCGACACCGGCAACGACACCGTCGCGGTGATCGACGCCGCCGACCTCGTGGTCGACAACTACGAAAACCCCGCGGAGACCCTCATCCACGTCGGCTTCGACCCCGACTACCTGGCCGTCACCCCTGACGGCAGCCAGGTGTGGGTGGCCGACACGGGCCCGCAGACCGGCCAGCCGACGCTGGGCGCGATCAGCGTGATCTCGACCGCGACCGACACGGTGACGTCGACGCTGAACCTGCCGGCCGAGCCCGCGGAGATCGCGTTCTCGCCATCCGGGGCCACCGCCTACGTCACCACGCCGCAAGGCCTTTTGGTCATCGACACCGCCACCCAGCGGGTCGTCACCGTGATCGGCGGGCTCGGCGATCCCGAGGGCGTCGCGGTCTCCCCTGACGGCGGCACGGTCTACGTGACCAACACGATCGGCGGCCTGGTGGACGTCATCAGCGCCGCGACCAACAAGGTCACGGACACGATCGGTGTCGGCCAGCTGCCGTGGCAGCTGGTGCTCTCGTCCAGCGGCGGCACGCTGTACGTCGCCGACGGCGACTCCAACGAGGTCTCGGTCATCAGCACGGCGTCCGACACGGTGACCGGCACGATTTCCGACGCCGGCGACCCCGTCAGCGTGGCCCTGACCCCCGACGGCAGCCAGCTGTGGGTGGGCGGGCTCACCTCGGGCATCGTCACGGTGTTCGACACCGCCACTGACAGCCTCGTCGGCAGCTTCAACGTCGGCTACGGCGGCGAGGCCAACGCGGGCGACGGTGAGGAGCCGGCCGGCATCGTCCTCACCTCGATCCCGACCCCCGGCGGAAGCTGACCGGCACCGGCACAGCCAGGAGGTCACTCCCGGCGCGCGGGGTCCCGCCTTCTGGCGGGGCCCCGCCGCTCACTGCCCGCCTGCAAGCATCCGTTCGTAATCGGCTGACATGACCGCGGCCACCGATTCACCATTTTGAATCCGAACGGACAGGGCCTGCTCCCGTGCCGCCACCTCCTCCGCGGCGCCGATGATCCGCTCCGCGTGCTGCGCGGGCAGGAAGACGACTCCGCTGCCGTCGGCGATCACCAGGTCGCCAGGCTCCACCGGCACGCCGGCGACCCGGACCGGGACGTTCCACGCCACCTCGGTGTGCCGCCCCCGCGCGGTCAGCGGCGTCGCGCCGAGCGCGTAGACGGGCAGCCCGAGCGCGAGCGCCTCGTCGACGTCGCGGCACGCGCCGTCGACGACCACGCCGCTGACGCCGCGCACGGTGGCGGCGAGCGAGAGCAGCCCGCCCCACCCCGCGGCGTCAAGCCGGCTGTGCGCCGCGACGACGATGACGTCACCTGGCTGCGCGGCCTCGACCGCCGCCGTGCCCGAGTGCCTGGACGCGGGCGGGCCGGCCGGGACCGCGCCGAACTGGACGGTCTGCACCCGCCCCGCGATCCGGCGGGGCACCGTGAGCTGGCGCAGCCCCTGCGCCACCCCGCAGGAAAGGCCCAGCTTGTCCATGGCGTCGGAGCACGCGCAGGTGTCAAGCGCGGCCAGCCGAGTAATAAGCCCGGGGGAGTCGCCCGGGACCGTTCCGGATGTCATGTCTGCATTATCCCGGCCAGGTCCGGCGGGCCAGCCGCACCACCATCTCAAGCTTCGCCCGCTGCACGGCGGGGGTCACCGGGTTGGCGATCGGCACGGACGCGAACCCGCACTGGGTGCTCAGCGCGAGCTCGGACAGCGGCTTGTAGCGCGTCGCCTCGGCGATCCGCGCCGCCACGTCGCCCTCGTTCTCCACCGCGTCCGACTTCGTGGTCAGCAGGCCGAGCACCACGACGGTGCCGTCGCGCACGTCGGCGAGCGGCGCGAACGTGCCGGCCCGGTCCGAGTCGTACTCGAGCAGCAGCCGGCTGAACTCAAGCTTGCCGAACAGCGCGCCGGAGATCGCGCCGTAGCCTCCCGCCGAGTGCCAGGCGCCGCCCGGCCCGTTGCCGCGGCAGACGTGCAGCGCGCTGGTGACCCCGGACAGGCCGCGCAGCAGCGAGCTGTCGAGGTCGGCGTCGAACGCGAGCTCGGCGTCGGGGTCGCGGCCGTCGGCGGCCATCGCCTCCCGGGTGTCCGGGTCGCAGAGCGAGCCGTAGTTCGGCGCGTCGAGCTGGATGTAGTCGCAGCCGAGCGAGACAAGCTTGTCCGCGACCTCCCGGAGATAGTCCCTGATCTCCGTCAGGTACTCCTCGCACGAGTCGTAGACGGCGCGCGAGTGCTGCTCCGACCAGTACCTGCGGTGGTAGCTCGGCGCGGGCATCGTGAACTTGGTCCTGGTCCGCGCGTAGCGGGCGAGGAAGGCGTAGTCGTCGGTCATGTCGCCGGTCCGCCGCGCGGTCTTAACCCGGCCGACCACCGCGGGGTACCCGGCGGGCCGGCCGCCGGGGGCGCTCGGCTCCGTGGCCGGGATCCCGCTGCGGCCCTGCGTGGCGCCGCGCCAGTTCAGCGCGCCCCGCCCGGCGGTGGCGACGAAGCAGTCGAGGAACCGCGGCGTCTGCGCCCACGAGGTGCGCCGCACCTCGCCGTCGGTGATGACGTCGAGCCCGATGTCCTCCTGCAGCCGGATCGCGTCGATCGCGGCGTCGTTCAGCACCGCGGCGTCGCCGGGACTGCCCCGGCGGGCGGCGCGGACCACCGCGTCGTCACGGAGCAGGCTGCCGACCGTTTCCGCCCGCGTCGCGTCGTCGGTCTTGTTCACGTGCGCCTCCGGCAGTGCTCAGCGGATCTTGGCCAGCGCCGGCACCACCCGGGCCGGGTTCTCGTTGAAGATCTTGATCTTGTCCTCCTCGGTGAGGAAGTCGAACGAGCCGATGACCGGCACCAGGTCGTCGCTGGTGCGGCCGGTCTCCGGGCGGACCGCGCGGCCTGACCCGGGCGCCTCGGTGCCGAACAGCATCCGCGGCACCCCGCGCTGCTTGATCGCCGCCTCGAGGAAGTTCAGGTCGTAGCCGCAGGTGTCGTAGAAGAGGTTGCCGCTCAGGTCCTTCTGCGCGATGTGGTGGTCGGTCGGGATGAACCGGTCCAGGGCGCCGCCGCAGTGGCAGATGATGACCTTCAGCTCGGGGAAGCGGTCGAAGACGTCGCCGTGCGAGAGGAACTGGCCGGCCAGGTACTGCTCGGTGAGGAAGCCGAGCTGGTAGTTGTGCGGCACCACGCGGAACCGCGGGTCGAGGGAGTTCGTGCCGTGCACGATCAGCGGGATCCCGAGCTCCTGGACGCGCGCGTACAGCGGGAACCAGTACGGCTCGTGCATGCCCGGGGTCGTGCGGCGGCCGCCGGGGTCGGGCGAGGCGTAGACGGCGGCGAACCCGTACTCGGTGACGCACCGGTTCAGCTCGGGCAGGCAGTGCGCCAGGTCGGGGGCGTCGGACAGCTGCGGCAGCATCGCGGCGCCGAGGAACCGGTCGGGGAACATCGCGCACTGCTGGCTGATCATGTCGTTGACGTACCTGGTCCAGGCGGGCAGCAGGTGCGGTTCCATCCAGCCAAGCACGAGGAACGGGCGCGGCCCGATGATCTGCACGTCGATGTTCCGCTCGTCCATGTACCTGGCGTGGCCGAGCGCGGCGGCGTGGAACTCCTCCGTGGTGACCCCCGCCGGGCCGGCCCGGTCCTGCCCGATGGGGGAGGGCATCGGGGTGTTCGAGCTCATCATGAGCGTCAGGAACGAGTTGGCGGCGAACGGTACCGAAACGTGGCCGTGAACGTCGAGCACGGGAACGTTGTGATACACGCGTGATCCTTTCGGTTGGCTGGCGGGGTCAGTCCCACCGCACGAAGGCCATCCCGGCGCCGGTTCCCGCCGGGGTCCGGTAGCCGGGCACGTAGTCGATGACGGTCGCCGACAGG
>NZ_JASIAL010000510.1:0-14978 GCF_030042015.1 Trebonia sp.
CCCGGCAGGGGCAGCGGGAAACAGCAGCGCCTCCTCATCCGACGCCTGGCGCAGCACCTCTGCCCGGGCGTACCCGGCCAGCGCCGCCAGCTCGGCGCCGGGCCACCGGCCAGCCGCGGCCGCGGTCAGCAGCTCGTCCGCGCGCGCCGTGACCTGCCCAAGCAGCAGCACATGCTCCTCGGCCAGCGTCAGCGGCGGCCGTCTGGTCAAGCCGGCAGATCCCGCTGGCTCCCCATGCCCTGGCATCGTGACCACTTCCCCATGTCACCGATCTCGATCATTTTTACCAAAATAAATAGTAAAAATGATCGATGCTGCTGTCAATTGGCGCTCGCGCCGGAACCAGCTCGCAGTCCCCTCAGCTAGCTTCCGCGCCCCCGCAGTGGGACGTTTGGCGGCCGTGCCGGGTCCGATGCCCTCTGGGTGCGCCTCTCGCGGCGAAAGACCCTGAAACGGACAAGGGAACGTCATCGGGCTCTTGGGACTGGACCGAGGAAGTTCTTCGAGTCACCCGCATCTGTCGTCCTCGACGAGGCGGAGAACAGGATGCACACCGTCAAGGCCCTCATGGCGGCAACGATCCGGCCGCGGTCGCGACAGGCGTGGGCGCGGTGAGCGGAAACGTTGCCAAGGAAGGGCGTCGGCGGGCGCCGCCATCGAACGGCGCCGCTCCCGCGCCTGGCGCGGCGGCGCTGGCCAACGGCCAGGCGAGCCCGCTCGAGCCGCTGGCCCGGCTGTTCCGGGACCTGCGCAGCTCCCCGGCGGGCCTGTCGGACAGGGAGGCGGCCCGTCGGCTCGAGGTGTTCGGCGGCAACGAGCTGTCGCGGCGCGGTGGCCGGCGCTGGCCGGGCGAGCTGGCCCGGCAGTTCACCCAGCCGCTGGCCGTGCTGCTGGCCGTGGCCGCGATGCTGGCCTGGGTCAGCGGTACCCCTCGCCTGGCGATCGCGATCGTCGCGGTGATCTTCCTCAACGCCGGCTTCGCGTTCGCACAGGAGATGCAGGCCGAGCGGGCCGTCGAGGCGCTGGCCGCGTTCCTGCCCGAACGCGCCCGGGTCCGGCGCGATGGCCTGGTGCGGCAAGTCGAGGCCCGGCTGCTGGTGCCTGGCGACGTGCTGCTGATCGAGGAGGGGGAGAGCGTCTGCGCGGACGCCAGGCTGATGACCGGCACAGTCGACGTCGACATGTCCACCCTGACGGGTGAGTCCGTGCCGGTGACCCGCTCGGCGGGGCGGGCCAATCCTGGCGAGCCGCTGCTGCGGGCCGGCGAGATGGTGTTCAGCGGCACCGCGTGCACCGGCGGCGAAGCCGAGGCGCTGGTGACCGCGACGGGGATGAGTACGGAAATCGGCCGGATCGCGGCGCTCAGCCAGCGCACCGGCCGGGACCAGAGCCCGCTGGAGCGCCAGATCACCAGGGCTACCTGGCTGATCGCGTTCGTGGCCGTGGGCGCGGGAATCGCGTTCCTGCCGATCGGCCTGGCCGCCGGGCTGGGCATGGCGTCGGCGGCCAGCTTCGCGATCGGGCTGCTTGTGGCCAATGTCCCTGAAGGGCTGCTGCCCACGATCACGCTCGCGCTCGCGGTAGGCGTTCGCGACATGGCCCATCGCGGTGCCCTGGTAAAGCGGCTGTCCGCGGTCGAGACGCTGGGGTCCACCAGCGTCATCTGCACCGACAAGACCGGTACCCTGACGGAGAACCGGATGCACGTCACGACCGTCTGGACACCGGACGGGGAGGCTGCCGGCTTGCCCGCGGACGGCGCCCCAGCCGGCCAGCAGCCCGACCTTGGCCCGCTGCTCCGGATCGCCGCCGCCTGCAGCAACGCGGACCTGCACGGCATCGCGGGCGAGCCGGCCGGGGATCCGACCGAGCTGGCCCTGCTTGACCTCGCCGCAGGCCGCGGCCTGGACGTCAGCGCGGCCCGCCGGGACAAGCGGCGCCTGCGGCTATTCCGGTTCGATCCGCGGCTTAAGCTCATGACCACCGTCGACGAACTCGATGACGGCATGGCCGTGCACACCAAGGGTGCGCCGGAACAGGTCCTGGCGCTGTGCACCACGATCTGCCGCGGCGGCCGGGACCAGCCGATCACCGCCGCGGACCGGGATGCGGCCGTCCGCGTCATGACCGGCTACGCGGGCGGCGGGCTGCGCGTGCTCGCCTTCGCCTACCGCGTGCTGCCCGCCGCGGCCGCGGTCCCGGACCGGCGCGAGGACGCCGAGCAGAACCTGTGCCTGGCCGGGCTGGCCGCCATGCTTGACCCGCCCCGCGAGGCTGTCCCCGCCGCGATCGAACGGGTCCACCACGCGGGCATCAGGATCCACGTGGTCACCGGCGACAACGGGCTGACCGCGGCCGCCGTCGCCCGCCGCGTCGGCATCGGCGCCGGCGGGCTGACGGTGGTCACCGGCCGCGAGCTCGACGCGATGGCCGAGGACGATCTCGACCGGCTGCTCAGCTCCGGGTCCGAAGTGGTGTTCGCGCGCAGCTCCCCGGAGGCCAAGCTGCGCATCGCCGACGCGCTGCGCGCCATGGGCCAGATCGTCGCGATGACCGGCGACGGCGTCAACGACGCCCCCGCGCTGCGCCGGGCCGACATCGGTGTGGCGATGGGCCGGTCGGGCACCGACGTGGCCCGCGAGGCCGCCACGATGGTGCTCACCGACGACAACTTCGCCACGATCGCCGCGGCGGTCGAGTCCGGCCGCCGCGTCTATGACAACGTCCGCAAGTTCATCTGCTACATCTTCACGCACGCCGTGCCCGAAGTGGCTCCGTTCCTGATCTTCGCGCTCGCCGGCGGGGCCGTGCCGGTGCCGCTGACCGTGATGGAACTGCTTGCCATCGACCTGGGCACCGACACCCTGCCCGCGCTGGCGCTCAGCCGCGAGCCCGCCGAGCCTGGGCTGATGGACCGCCCGCCCAGGCCGCGAACCCAGGGCGTGATCAGCCGCGGCATGCTCGCCCGCGCCTGGGGTTTCCTCGGCGTGATTTCCGCGGTCCTGGTCATGGTCGGCTTCTTCCTGACACTTCGGCACGCCGGCTGGCACCCGGGGGTCGCCACCGGATCAGGCACCCCGCTGAACCACGCCTACCGGCAGGCCACCACCGTGGCGTGGCTGGGCATCGTGGCCTGCCAGATCGGCACCGCGTTCGCGGTGCGCACCGACCACGCGTCGCTGCGCTCGGTCGGGTTTTTCTCCAACCGGTTCCTGCTCGGCGGCATCGGCTTTTCCCTCGCCTTCGCCGCCGCGCTCGTCTACCTGCCCGTCCTGCACGGCTTTTTTGGCACCGCGGCGCTTGCCCCCGCTCAGCTGGTCACCGTCGCCCCCTTCCCGTTGATCGTGTGGGGCGCCGACGAAATCCGGCGCGCGCTGCTGCGACGGCGCCGCCAGGCAACCGAGCGCGCACCATGAGGATTGTCGCGGCCCTGGCAACGCCCTGCTTGAGCGGGGGGCCGATATCCAGCTGGCACGTGTCGCCGGTGCCGTCCGGGGCCCTTGCCCCGCCGCGCCGTCGTCGGACCACGGCCCCGATGAGGGCCGTTCGGCCCCACCCCACCGGCTCCCGTCGTGGTGTCCTGGAATAAACAGGATCGGCAGCCGGCCGCGCATGGCGGCCGGCGTGATTCACGGGAAAGGGGTCTCATGAACACGCATCCGGGTGAGCGTCACGAGCAACCGCTGGCCGCCTTGGACGAGCGCGTGCTCGCCCTCGAGGATCGTGTCACCGTCCTCGCCGAGGCGCTGCGTGTGCTGGCACACGGCCTTGAGGATCTCCCCACGGCCGAGCCAGCGGGACGACGGGCGGCGGAGGCCGCCAGGCAAGCCTATGACCTGCTGCTTGCGGCCGGCCGGCATACCAGTGAGCCGGAATAGGCGCCCCGGCGCCTGACAACCCACGCGGGCAGTCACCGCCTGCCGGCGGCATGAGCGTTCAGGACAGCGCACTGGTCGCCGCCCGGGCAAGAGGGTGCGGTGCGCCGATGGGCGAGAGCAAGGCGGACCAGTCCGCTTTCAAGGTCGCGGATGTCCAGGCCGGCCGCCGCAGCGAGCCGGGCGACCTGCGGGAGGGCGACAGGCTCCGTGCCAGGGAAACCGAGGTGGCGGGCGGCGAAGGCCGCCCGCGGATCCAGCGGCGGTTGCGCGCCGGGCCACACGCCGCGCAGCTCACGCAGGAACAACTGCACGGTTACCGGCCCCCAGCCGGGCAGTGCGATCAGGGCCGTGCGCAATGCCGGGTAGGCCTGGTACCGGCGGCCGATCTCGGCCGTCTGCCCCTCGTAGCGCTCATCGATGATCTCTGCCAGGGCCTGCAGCCGGGATGTGGTGCGGAAGTCGTAGCGGGCATAGCCGCCCGCGTCAAGGAGCTCGATGAGATCCTCCGATGGCACGTGACGCGCCTGTCCGATTCTGGTCAGGCCAGCCTCGTTCAGAACCGAGAAGGCGCCCTCCGCGACTTTGGCGGAGATCCGCGTACCGAACAGGGTGGCCGCCAGGAACCATCGCTCTACCTCGGCTTCTCCCGCATCAACGTCGATGCCCAGCTCCGCTGAGAAACGGCCGCCCAGCACCCCGGTGACAGCACGGGCACGCCTTGCCGGGCCGGTGATAAGGGGATCGGTGAAACGGGTACGCACCGCAGCGGCATCGGCGCCGGCGGTCTGGTGTGCCGCAGGATGCCTCATCGATGGCTCCTTTCCCCGGCGGCGATCATGTGGTCGGCCGCGACCGCCCGTCTCGTCATGAGCTGCCAGGCACTGTGTGGCCGTAGTTGCCGTCGTAACGGTGGTAGAGCAGGTTGCCGCGGCCCGTTCCGGCGTTGACGAAGAACAGGAACGGCAGGCCCGTGGCCTCCAGCCGGATCGCCGCCTCGGTCACCGACAGACGCGGCGCCGGAGCGTTGCTGACGGTGATCGACGGGTCCACAGGGCCGAGCCGGCCGTTGAGCGGGTCAGCCAGCGCCAGGCAGTAGCCGTCCGCGGTCCGGTAGATCACGCTGTCCTGGCCGGTGGATTTCTCGGTGAAGAGGTAGAAGTCGTAGTCCATAAGCTCGGCGTCGGCGGCTGCCTCATCGGGGGTCTGCCGGGCCAGCGCGTAGGACCTGCGCAGCACCACAGTCCGCTCCCCTGGCGGGCGGGGGAAATAAGGCAGCTGCGGTGCCGGGAGGCTCTGATGGCGCCACTCGCCTGGCCCGGGCACCGGTCGCCCGCCGCGCACCGCTTCCCAGTTTCGTGCCGCGCGCTCAAGCCTGATCCGCAGCCGGTCGCAGGCGTGCTCCACCGCCTCGCGCATTGTCTCGCCTGCTGCCTCGGCGCGGATCAGCCGCCCGTTCAAGTCGACATTCACCTGGGCAATTGCCGGGCGCTGCACCGCCGGATCCGCGCTCATGATCAGCTTGACCCGGGCGAAAAGCACCGGCACCGGAGCCACCCGCAGCAGCGAGCCGACCCGGCGTACGGCAAGGTCGACCGCACCTTCTGGCACCGTGCCGCGCGTCTCGGTCTGCACCTGCACGATCTGTGTTTCGGCCATGATGATCGCCTTCCCTCACCGCCGCCGGGCCACTGGCCTCACCCCGTGCGCGGGGTGCGGTGCGCCGCGGGCTGGTCCGGCTGCCGACGGCGGAAATTGATATCAGCGCCCTCCGCCGACGGACGGCCAGGAGGAAGCCCCGTCGGCGGCCTGCCCGGCCGCGGCCGGCTCC
Organism: Trebonia sp.; assembly: GCF_030042015.1. Lineage (GTDB taxonomy): Bacteria > Actinomycetota > Actinomycetes > Streptosporangiales > Streptosporangiaceae > Trebonia. Next base: position 5,707 of record NZ_JASIAL010000510.1, read on the forward strand.
AGCAGGTTCCCCAGGTCCGCTGGCAGCAGGCGGAAGGCTTCCGCCACCACCCCGGCGGACATGTGACGCCGGGCCACGGCAGAGACAATCCGGGCGGCTTTGACGACGTCGGAGTCACGCACCCGGGCCTCACGGGCAAACCGGGTGACGTACGCGGCGCAGTCGTATTTCTGCGGGACCCGACTCGGATTCCAGCCATCGAAGAACACCCCCCGCAGCAGGTCGGGCAGTTGCGCGGCGAAGTGCGCGGCGACCTCAACGCTGAGCCGGTCCCGCAGGCAGTGTAGCCAGGCCCGGAGCACCCGGTAGGCCAGGTGCCGGTCGCTGGTGCCGAATCCGGCGTCGATATCGGCCAGCCATGCAGTTGCCTTGTCGATGCTGCGATCCAGGTTCTCCACTCCGGTAGACATCACAGCCCCCTCTCACATCCTTACGTACCTCGCCGCGGCCAGGACCCCTAGAGACAAAGGTCCCGCACGCTACGGCCGTGCGTTCAATCAAGAACCCGCCGCCGGCCCGCGCGCCGGTGCTCAACACGGACCCGCTCAGCCTTTCTTCGCGGAGGTCCTCTGCTCGGCGGCCGATGATGTTCTCTCCCTCACATCGCCGCCATCCTCCTTCTTTTGAACAGATTACTTTGATAAAAACTATCTAGATTAAGAATTTGGCTGGCGGCTGGCGGCTGGCGGACGGCGGAAGGAGACGAGGGCATGACGATCACCGACACCGAGGCGTACACGGCGATGCGCGCGCATCACCGGATGCTTGGCGAGGAGCTCGCCGAGCGGGCCGACGCGGTGTCCGGCGCGGTGGCGGCGGGGCGGCCGCACGGCGCCGCCGTAGCCGGCCTCATCGCCTATCTGGCCGGGGAAGTGCTGCCGCACGCGGCCGCCGAGGAGAACAGCATCTACCCGGCCGCCGTGGCACACGCCGACATGGCCGGCCTGGTCGGCGAGATGATCGCCGAACACGTCACGTTGTCGGTGCTCGGGGCGGGGCTCGCCGCCCTCACCGACGGCGCGGCCGCCGCCGGGCAGGCCCAGCAGATCGCCGGGCTGTTCGCGGCGCATGCCGCGAGGGAGAACGACGTCCTGCTGCCTGCGCTGCTCGCCAGCGAGTCGGTGGACCTGGCCGCGCTGCTTGAGCGGATGCACGGCAGCGCCGGGCATGACCAGCCCCGTGACCGGTGACGGTTACCGCCCAGCTCGCGGCCCCGGTGCTGCGCCCGTCCCGGGCATCGGTCCGCGGGTTCGCGCTGGCCTCGGTGATCGCCAACGCGGCCCTCATCTGCACCGGTGCGGCGGTCCGGCTGAGCTCCTGGGGGCTCGGCTGCCCAGACTGGCCGCAGTGCACGAAAACCAGCGTCGTGGCCGCCCGTTCGCCGGGGCAGACCTCGCTGAACACCGCGATCGAGTTCGGCAACCGGCTGCTCACCTTCCCGCTGGCCGCGATCGCCGCGCTGACGTTCGCCGCCTGCCTGTGCTACCAGCCCGGCGGGCGGCGGCGGCGCGACCTGGCCTGGCTGTCGGCGGCGCTGCCGGCCGGCGTGATCGCCCAGGCGGCGGCCGGCGGCATCGTGGTGCTCACCAGGCTGAACCCGGCGATGGTGGCGGTGGAACCGCGCCACGTCGGTCGCGCTGTGGATCCTCGTGCTCCGGTTGTACCTGTCCACCCGCACGCGCCGGCAGGGAGGGTCCGCTGACATTGGCGAAGCACGATCCGGCCACGGGCACGCGGTCGCTCCCGCGGCGTAACGGATCGATCCTGGCGGGCTGGCTGGCTAAAGTCCACCGGCCACGTTGTGTTTGTACGATGTCATTAGTAGAAAATAGGCGGAGGTGGTGATGTACTTCACTGACCGGGGCATCGAGGAGCTCGGCGAGCGGCGGGGCGAGGACCAGGTAACGCTCGGCTGGCTGGCCACCCGGCTCCAGGCCTTCGTCGACCTGCATCCGGAGTTCGACGTCCCGGTCGACCGGCTGGCAACCTGGCTGGCCCGCGCGGACGACGCGGACGACGCGGACGACGATGACGAGGAGGACGACAGCGGAATGGGGTCTCATGACTGGTAGCAAGATCGACGGGTTCCGGCTGGGGATCTACGTGTTCGAGGACGCCGAAGTGGTGGACTTCGCCGCGCCGTACGGGGTCTTCTCGGTTGCCCGCAGGTACGACCCAGCGCTGGATGTGTTCCTGGTGGCCGAGACCCTCCGGCCGGTACCGGCGCAGGCGGGGTTCACCGTGCTGCCGAACTACGACTTCGCCGCCCGCCCGGCGATGAACGCGTTCCTCATCCCTGGCGGGGCCGGGACCCGGCCGGAAACCTATAACGCGCGGCTGCATGAGTTCATCGGCGGGCTGCCGTCCGGGACGCTGCTGACCAGCGTCTGTACCGGCTCGTGGATCCTCGCCAGCGCGGGGCTGCTCGACGGGCTGCCTGCCACCAGCCGCAAGGAGCCTGACCGCGGCGAGGCACAGCCGCCGGGGATGGTGCCGATCGAGCGGCTGGCCAGCCTGGCACCGGCCTGCCATGTCAGCCGCGCCAGGGTGGTGGACGCCGGCCGGGTGATCACCGCGGCGGGGATCAGCGCGGGCATGGAGATGGGCTTCCACCTGCTGCGCCGGGCGGGGTACGACGAGGCATTCATCGACGACGTGGCCCGGGTCATGGAATACACCAAGGCCTACGACGTCTACCGCGATGACCGCGAAACGGCGGCGGCGTCGCCGGGCGCGGCATCATAGCCTTGCCAGCCGCGTTCTCCGTTCGGCATCGCCGACACCCACGCCCCTGACCCGCACTGATACAGCGGGCAGAGGCGGCCGGCGGCCTAGTACATGTCGTGGGTGAGCGCCCGCACGATCGCGACGAACAGCCTGCTCTTGTCCCGCTGTTCTGCCGGCAGCTCGCCGTAGGGGACCATGCAGGGATGGGTTTTCGCGCGGGAGTCCTTCTCCGGGCCGTACGTCCAGCCGTGCGCTGCCTTGTCGCGCAGCCATGCCTCGTGCAGCGTGGCCGTCGTCACGCCGTCCCGCGCGTAGGCCACGTTGTCGATCGCGCCTTGCCGGATCTCGCCCGTTTCCGAGTCCCAGGGCAGGGACGGCGCCGGGTCGCCCTGGATGCGCTGCAACTCGGCGTTCGCCGCGTGGATGACGCGGGCTATCTCCTCGTCGGTGTACTTCCTCATACCCGGCAACCCTACGAAGGCGGGACTTTTCGTCAAGACAGGTGAGCCGGCAAGCGTGATGCCCTGAGTCCGCGTGCGGCCGAGGCACCCCGCCACTGGTTCTATCGTGTCCTTTCAGCCGCCGGCTCATGGGCATAGGCATCCTTGCCTGCCGTCAGCCGGGCGACGCACAGGCTGGGCTCGACGAACGGATCTAGCCGCTCGGCGGTGAGCGGGGCGCGCATCCGGGTCAGCGCCCCCCGCATCAGCCCCAGATGGAGCGAGCAAATGACGTCTTTGTGGTGCTGCGCCACCTCGCGGAACGGGCACTGCCGCAGGCAGAGCCGGTACTCTCCGTCGCGGTCACCGGCCTGCACTTGCGGCGCGAAGCCCAGGCCCTCCATGATCGCCGTGAGCTTCGCGATCGCCTCCGCGGCGCTCAGCCGCCGGTACGGCGGCGGCTGCTCGGTGAGATAGGCGCCCCACTCGCGCCCGGCCTCCTCCGCGGCCCTGCCCGGCTCCGGCATGGTGGCGGCCATCAGGCTGGTGAGCATCTCTGCCAGCAGCCGGTAGCGCCGCTGCCCGGCGGGACCGCCGGCGACCGTCTGGTATCCGATCCTGGGTCTGCCGGGCGTCTCCCGGTCTTCTGTCTCACGCGTGGCCAGGCCGGCCTCCACCAGTGCCTCAAGGTGGAACCGCGCCGTATTCCGATGCAGCCCCGTCCGCTGCGCGACCTCCCGGACGCCGAGCGGGCCGTCGGCGGCGCGCAGCATGTCCAGCACGCTGGTGCGGCTGCGGCCGAGCGGGGACGTATCCTCAGGCGCGAGGAGCTGCTCGGTATCCATATGATTATTTTATATCACTATCTGTAGTAGAAATTAAGCTAACAGTGCGCTCGACGGCCCGCCGGCCCACCGCGACCCCGGCCCACCGCGACCCCGGCCCGGCTCGGCCCGGCAGGTCGGCTCGCTGGCTGGCCAGGTACGAGCACGGGCGGCTGAAATCCCCGTAACCGGCCACCGTCATCCGGCCTCCTGCAGATCCATCGGCACTCGGGGCGGCTACCCCCGCGGTGGGAGGGCGCCGACAAACGGCGTGTCGGCACCTGCCACGCCGAGCTTGGCCGCGCCGCCCGGTGAGCCGAGCGGCTCGGCGCGGCCGGGTAGCGGCTCGGCGAAGAACCGCGCGTTCTCCCCGGCGTACACCCGCAATTGGCCGGGCAGGTCATCCTCGTAGTAGATCGCCTCCACCGGGCACACGGGCTCACACGCCCCGCAGTCGACGCACTCGTCCGGGTGGATGTAGAGCATCCGCTCGCCCTCGTAGATGCAGTCCACCGGGCATTCCTCCACGCAGGACCGGTCCAGCACATCCACGCATGGTTCCCCGATCACGTAGGTCATGACGCATCCTCCCTGCCGGCATCATGTCAGCCATAGTTTAAACTATCAATACTGTTTAAACTAATCGAGGCTGTGTCCGGCTGGTCGGGCTCCACGGGCACCGCGTCAACTGGCTACGCGGTCCGGCACGGCGGGCGCGGACGATCACGTGCCGGCTGGCGGCCTCGGCCGGGACGAGCCGGCGACCCGTTGCTGGACGTGGCTGTAGAAGGCACGGGTCGTCCGCTCCACGTCGCCGGTTGCGATGAGATCGAGCTGCAGGCCCACGACTCCTCCGATGAGCAGCGTGGCTTCGACCTCGGCTTCCTCGTCGGGCAGCCCCTCGGCCATGAACCGTTCGATCCAGAGCTGGTGCCAGTCCCTGAAGACCCGGTTGGCCAGCGGCCCGTCAGGCGATTCCCGCCCCTCCTGCAGGAGGATCTCGAAGTCGAGCCGCAGCCACTCCCGGTTGTCGACACACCACTGCCAGGGGGACAGGAGGTCCCCCTCGGCGAGGCACTTCTCAGCCAGGTCGCGCTGTCTTCGCTCGACCTCCGCGACCACGGCGTCCAGGAGCTGTTCCTTCGAGCCGAAGTAGTAGACGAGCTGGTACGTGCTTATGTTCAGCGCGGCCGCGAGCGAGCGGAACGTGGCCTTGGCGATCCCGTGCCCGGCCAGGTAGTCGATAACCCGTTGCAGCAGGTCGTCTCGACTAGTCGACGGCCTGCGACCGCGATTCGCCACCCTCCTCCGTCCTCTGCTGTCCATTGACGAGGCTAATAACACCTGTTATAAAAACACTTGTTATGAGCCTCCGCTCAGGGAGCGTGGGGGCTGGACGGAGTTCGGTAGCGCCTCATCTTCCGTCGAAGGATACGCGATGCAGACAGCCGAGCACGAGGTCACCTCAGCCCGTCACCCACTTGAGCCGCTGTCGGCTGGCGAGATCGAGGCGGCGGCCGCCATCGTGAGGGCAGACCGCCAGCTCGGGGAGAGCATCCAGTTCGTCTACATCACGCTGCTGGAGCCGGCCAAGGCCGAGGTGTACTCCTACTCAGGCGGCGCCGCTGTCGACCGGCAGGCGTTTGTCGTCCTCCGCGACCGCGCCGTGCGCGAAGTCTACGAGGCCGTCGTATCGCTGGGCCACCGTGAGGTTCGGTCCTGGCGTCAGGTCCCCGGGGTGCAGGCACCGCTCACGGGCGACGAGATCGCCGCCTACGAGGAGGTCGTGAAACAAGATCCTCGCTGGCAGCAGGCGATGCGCCGGCGAGGGGTCACCGACTTCGACCGCGCGAGGATGGATCCCTGGCCGGCCGGCTACAACGGACCGGAGGACGCGCCGGAGCGGGGACGCTTCCTTCGCCCGCTCACGTGGGTGAGCAGCGGAGAGGATGGCGACAACGCGTACGCCAGACCGGTCGACGGGCTGATTGTGCGGTTCGACCTCGACCGGATGCAGGTTGTCGACGTCGAGGACCACGGCACCGTCCCGCTGGCGCCGCGGCCGGGCAACTACACGGCCGCGGCAATCAGCACCCCGGAGAACTTCCCGAGCTTCAGCGAGGGACCGAGAACAGACCTGCGGCCGGTCGAGATCATCCAGCCGTCGGGCGCGAGCTTCGAGGTCTCGGGGCACGAAGTTCGCTGGCAGCGCTGGCGGCTTCGCGTGGGCTTCACGCCTCGCGAGGGCCTCGTCCTGCACGACGTCGGCTACGAGGACAAGGGCGAGGTCCGCCCGATCCTGTACCGTGCATCGCTCTCGGAGATGTTCATTCCTTACGGCGATCCCGCACCCACCCAGTACCGCAAGAACGTCTTCGACATGGGCGAGGCCGGCATAGGGATGCTGGCCAACAGTCTCGAACTCGGCTGCGACTGCCTCGGCGACATCTACTACTTCGATGGCTTCGTGAACGACAACCAGGGCCGTGCGGTGCGGATAGCCAACGCGATCTGCATGCACGAGGAGGACAACGGCGTGCTGTGGAAGCACACCGATTACCGGTCGGGAAGGGCCGAGGTCCGGCGCTCCCGTCGCCTCGTGATCTCGATGTTCGCGACGGTCGGCAACTACGATTACGGCTTCTTCTGGTACTTCTGCCAGGACGGGTCCATCGAGTACGAGGTGAAGCTGACCGGCATCATCTCGAACGGGTCCCTGCCGGCCGGTGCGCGGCCGCGCTACGGGACGCTGGTGGCGCCCGGTGTCTACGGCCCCAACCATCAGCACATCTTCTGCGTGCGCCTCGACCTGACGGTCGACGGTCCGCGCAACTCCGTCACCGAATGCGACTCGGTCCCGGTCGAGCCAGGACCGGACAACCCCCACGGAAACGCGTGGGAAGTATCGCGCACCCCGCTGCGGCGGGAATCCGAAGCACAGCGGCTGGCGAACACGAACTCCGCCCGTTTCTGGAGGATCGAGAACTCCGCCCGCCGCAACGCCGTCGGCGACCCGGTCGCCTACCGGCTAGAGCCGGGACCGAGCACCCCGCCGCTGCAGCAGCCCGACACGCACGCCATCAGGCGGGCGCAGTTCGCCACCAGGAACCTCTGGGTGACCGCCTATCACCCCGACGAGCTCTTTGCGGCGGGGACCTACCCGTACCAGCATCCGGGAGGAGCCGGCCTGCCCGAGTGGGTGCAGGCCGACCGGCCGCTAGAGAACACCGACCTCGTGGTGTGGCACACCTTCGTCGCCCACCACGTCGTGCGATCCGAGGACTGGCCGGTGATGCCGGTAGCCACGGCGGGGTTCAAGCTCCGGCCCGACGGCTTTTTCGACGGCAACCCTGGCCTCGACGTACCCGAACCAGCGAGCCACGCACGCGACCACCACGCGGCAGGCCATGAGGCAGAGGAGGGCCACCGATGAGGCCCGAGGGACAAGGCCGGAGAGCCGGCATCGCGGCGGAAGGCCGTGGCGGCGACAGCCGGTATAAGCAGGAGCTGTCACGCTCGATCAGCGTGCTCGGCAACATCGTCGTCACGCTGTCGGGTACCACCCCGGCCGCCTCGGTCTTCGTGATCGCTCCCGTCGCACTGTTCATCGCGGGAAGCGGCTCGTTTCTCGCCTTCGTCCTGGCCGCCGTCGTCGGCCTCCTCATGGCCTTCTGCTGGGCCGAACTGGGCAACTCCTACCCGATCGCGGGCGGCGACTACGCGCTCGTCTGGCACTCGTTCAAGGGGCGGACCTCGCCGCTCGCCGGCCCGCTCAGCTTCATCACCTTCGCCCTCTACGTCGATTTCATGGCCTTCATTCCCGCCACGATCGCGCTCGGCGCCGGCACCTACTTCGGAGTCGTCGCGAACGTCGATCCGCGCTATGTGGGCGCCGTCATCATGGTGATCGCCGCCGCCTTCGCGACCCGCAAGATCCGCTTCAACACGGTGGTCACCAGCATCTTCCTGGGGATCGAGCTGGCGGCGCTCTTGATCCTGACGGTGCTCGGGCTCTCGCACGCCCGTAACTGGGGCTCCCTCGTCCATCCGGTGGTCGCCGGCGGCCACGGGCTCACGCCGGTCGCGTTCTCCGTCACGGCAGCCGCGGCGGCGATCGCCATATTCTCCTATGCGGGCTACCAGAGCGCCGTGAACTACTCCGAGGAGACGAAGGACCCGAGGCGCAACGTGGCCCGGGCCATTCTGTGGGCCCTCGCCATCACCGTCGCCGCCGAGCTCATCCCGTTCACCGCCGTCATCGTCGGCGCGCCATCGCTCGCCAAGCTGACCAGCTCGGCAGTCCCGTTCCAGTACTTCATCGAGGCGACGTCGAACAGCGTCGTCTACGACGTCGTCAGCATCGGGATCGTGCTCGCGATACTCAATGCGGTGATCGCGCAGGTGCTCGGTTTCGGCCGCATTCTCTACAGCTCCGGCCGCGACCGCGCGTGGCCAGGCCCCGTCAGCCTCTGGGTCGCCGCCGTCCACCCGCGGTTCCGTTCGCCCTGGGTGGCAACGGTGCTCCTCGGCGTCGTGGGCGTGGTGATGTGCCTTACCGTCAGCCTGACGACGCTCGCGAACCTGACGGGCGCGAGCCTGGTCGCCGACTACGCGCTGATCGCCGTCGCCGCCATCGCCGCGCGCCTGACACGGGCCACCGCCCACGCCTCGTACAAGATGCCGCTGTGGCCGCTGCCCCCGCTCCTCGCGCTCGCGAGCCTGGGCTACGTGTTCACCCAGCAGACGAGGCTTCTTATCGAGGTGACCCTCATCACGATGGGGATCGGCCTTGTCTACTGGGCGATGGTGATCCTGCCCCAGCGAGGACGAGCCTGGAACCTTCGCGAGGCGCCAGTCGATGAGCCCGCGGCGTCCTCGGTCGAGAACGCCCGTCCCGCTCGGTGACGGGACCCGGGGTGCCCTGGCTCCCGGGGCGGGACGGCGCCACCGGGCGTTAGTCGCTGACGGCGTTGGCGTCGTTGACGCGGACGATGTCGACGTCGTCGATGCCGGACAGGACGGCGGCGAGCTCGCTGACCGGCTGCTTCCCGTGGACCTGCAATGTCACCTCGACGAACGGCTTGCCGTCGCGCGTCTGCGGGCCGGGCCCGCTTGCGCCGGGGCGGCCGACCGGGTCGGCGGAGACCTCGTCGATGGTGAATCCGGCCGATGTCGCGGCCTGGAGCAGCCGGCGCAGCACGCCGCGGCCGTCAAGGTAGCGGATGCGCAGCGAGGAGACCGCGGTCGCGGACCGGGGCAGGCGGCGGGTGAGGGCGGGGAA
>NZ_JASIAL010000093.1:0-9144 GCF_030042015.1 Trebonia sp.
CGAGCCCGGCAGCTGACAGCAAGGCGTCACATGCCGCGTGCACGGCGGCGTCACCGTCGGAATGTCCTGCCAGGCCAGTCTCCCCGGGCCATTCCAGCCCCGCCAGGTGCAGCACGCGCCCCGCCTCGAACGGATGCACGTCAACCCCAAGCCCAACCCGCGGCATGTTCTCCACCGCAGCAGGTTACCGTGACCGCACATACCAGCCCGCCCGCACGATCCCCGGAGCAGGCGCGCCGTTAAGGCGCAGCCGGGGGGTCGCCACCCGGGAAGGTCCGCTACTCGCCCACAGGATCCCCGGAGCGGGTGCGCCGTAAAGGCGCAGCCGGGGGTTCCAGGGGGTCGCCCCCCCGGACCTAAATCGCGAGCACCTCGTCGAGCAGGGCTTCGGCCTTGTCCTCGTTGGTCTTCTCGGCCAGCGCCAGCTCACTCACCAGGATCTGCCGGGCCTTGGCGAGCATCCGCTTCTCGCCGGCGGACAGGCCACGTTCCTTGTCCCTGCGCCACAGATCCCTGACGACCTCGGCAACCTTGTTAACGTCACCGGAAGCGAGCTTCTCCAGGTTGGCCTTGTACCGCCGCGACCAGTTCGTGGGCTCTTCGGTGTGCGGGGCACGGAGCACCTCGAACACCCGCTCTAGCCCTTCCTGACCCACCACATCCCGCACGCCGACAAGCTCCGCGTTGTCTGCGGGCACCCGTACGGTCAGGTCACCCTTGTCGACCTTCAGGACTAGATAGGTCTTCTCCTCGCCCTTGATCGTCCGAGTCTCGACGGCTTCGATGCGAGCAGCCCCATGGTGAGGGTAAACGACGGTATCGCCGACCTTAAAAGACATCTGGCAAGTACCCCTTCCGCTGGAGGCTATCTTACCATGACCCGGACCAGCGATAAAATGCCCTTGATGGCAAATATGCAGGTCAATAAGCTAATTTCGAGCATACGCCAAGGCACTCAACAGGCATATGGGCCAGCCAGGCACGATGCGCAGCTGCGTTGGGCCGACCTCGGTCAGCTCGCCAGTACTACGGGTCCCGCACGTCACCGCTGACGACGGAACTTTAGTCTACCTGAGGATCACCGTCGGCTCTGGGAATCGCGGCCGGTGAGTCCGCGTGCCGCCAGCGCTGGCTCATACTGGAAGGGAGAGGGGCCGCGGCCTGCCGCCGCGGCCGGAAGAGGTACCCGTGAGCTTCGCCAGCGAGCCGGAGCGGGACGATGGCAACCTGCCTCCGGTGAACATTGTGATCCCGGACGATGCCCGGGAGCTCGATCGCGACGTGCTGGCATACCGCCGGGAGCTGCGCGCACGGCGACGGCGGCAGCGGATCATGCGGCTGTTCCGGCCGTTCGCCCGCGGCGGGTCCGGCGGGCATGCCGCGATCGTGCCGCTGATAGCGACCTGCGCCGCGCTGTTGCTGCTCGCGGGCGCGATGCTCTCGGTCATCACGATCAGCCCGGCATCCGCGCCAGCGTCCTCCGCGACGCCCACCCAGCCAGCCGGGACCGCGCTGACCAGCCTGCCGGCCGGAACCGTGCAGCTTGACGACAGGACAGTGCAGGTGCGGAGCCTGCGGAGCTCGGCACTCGCGCTTGTGCCCGCGGACTGCGACTGCGGCCCTGCGCTGCGCCGCCTGGCCGGCCAGGCGGCCGCGGCACACGTCGCCTTGTACTTCGTGGCGGCGGGGACCGCCATTGCGCAGCTGGCGGACCTGACGGCACGGTACGGCGGCGGCACCGCGGTGGCGGTCTACGACAGGAGCAACGTGCTCGGCGCCGCCTATCACCCGCACGGCCTCACCGTTGCCCTCGTCTACAGCGACGCCACCGCGCGGGTGCGCCGGACCCTGCCGGCCGGCTTCCAGCTCGGCCCGGATCTGCGCGAGCTCAGGTTGCCCGGCAGCCGGGCCGTCAGCTGAGCGCCAGGAACAGCCGAGCGCCAGGAACAGCCGGACCCCCGGCGGGGAAGCGCCGGCCCGGCGCGTCGGGCGCGGCGAGTACCGATACGATTTCTACGGCCTGTAGTGGACCGGCAGGCCGCGTGGCCGCCACGGGAGTGCTCGCATCCCTCCCGTCACCAGTACCGAGGAGGCATTCGCGTGATCCGCAGCAGCTCCGGGAAGACCGTGGCGCGCCGCCTGCTGATCGGGATCGGTGCCATGGCCCTGCTGACCCTGGCTACCGCCGGGTGCGAGGCCGGGCTCAACGCCCCGACGCTCGAGTTCCACCAGGCGTCGGCAGGCACCCACACCGTGTTCGACGGAATCACGATCAGCAACGCTTTCGTGCTCGCCGCCCCGTCCGGCTCTTCCCTGCCGGCCGGCTCGTCCGCCGGCCTGTTCCTCGGGCTCTTCAACGGCGGGTCAAGCTCCGACGCGCTGGTGAGCGCGTCGGCGCCCGGCGCGGCCGCCAGCGTCAAGCTCACCGGCGGCACGATCAGCCTCCCCGTGAACTACCCCGTCTACCTGACCGGGCCGGAACCGCACGTCGTGCTCAACGGCCTCAAGAAGCCGCTCAGCGGCGGGCAGACGGTCGTGGTGACGCTGAACTTCCAGCACGCCGGCTCGCTCACGATCACCGTCCCGGTCGAGCCGCAGTCGTACTACTACGCGACCTACTCCGCGGCACCGACCCCCACCCCCAGCGCTTCCGCCACCAAGACGCCCGCGGCCAAGACGAGCGCCACGCCGTCGCCGTCGCCGTCCAGCTGACCGGATAGCCGTCGGCTGGGACAGTCGCGGCTGATCGTTCGGAATAATCTAAGCGGTCAGCCGACAGACTCGAACTTGTAGCCGAGTCCGCGGACGGTGACGATGTGCCGCGGCCTGGCCGGGTCGGTCTCGATCTTGGCCCGCAGCCGCTTGATGTGCACGTCAAGCGTCTTCGTGTCACCCACGTAATCCGCGCCCCACACCCGGTCGATGAGCTGCATCCTGGTCAGCACCCGGTCGGCGTTGCGGAGCAGGACCTGCAGGAGTTCGAACTCCTTCAGCGGAAGCTGCACGGGCTCGCCGCGGACGCTGACCACGTGCCGCTCGACGTCCATCCGCACCGGGCCGGCCTCAAGCGTCGCCTCGGCGACCTCCTCGACGTCGCCGCGGCGGCGCAGCACGGCCCGCATGCGGGCCACCAGCTCACGCGAGGAGAACGGCTTGGTGACGTAGTCGTCGGCACCGAGTTCAAGGCCGACCACCTTGTCGATCTCGCTATCCTTGGCGGTCAGCATGATGACCGGCACGCTGGACCGTTCCCGCAGCGACCGGCAGACCTCGCTGCCCGGCAGGCCGGGCAGCATCAGGTCAAGCAGTACGAGGTCGGCCCCGGTGCGGTCGAAGGTCTCGAGCGCATCCGGGCCGGTCGCGCAGACGGCCACCTCGAACCCCTCCTTGCGGAGCATGTACGAGATCGCGTCGCTGAACGACTCCTCGTCCTCGACCACGAGCACGCGTGTCAATGAAGTCCCTCCTGACGGGGTATCCGGGATAGGGCGGGAATTTTAGGCGCGTATCCGATCGGCGCTTGTGCCGTCATGCTCGCTCCGCAGTGGTAGCCACAGGGTGAACGTAGAGCCCGCGCCTTCCACGCTCCGCACGGTCACCCGGCCGCCGTGGGCGGCCGTCACGTGCTTCACGATGGCGAGCCCGAGCCCGGTGCCGCCGGTAACCCGCGAGCGGGCCGGGTCGACACGGTAGAAACGCTCGAAGATCCGCTCCAGGTCACGTTCCGGGATGCCGATGCCCTGGTCGGTCACGCTGATCTCGACGCCGCCGTCGCCTGGCTTCTTCACGCACACGACCACCCGAGTGCGCTCCGGGCTGTAGACGACCGCGTTCTCAAGCAGGTTCCGCACGGCGGTGACCAGCAGGTCCTCCTCGCCGAGCACGAACAGGCCGCGGACCCCGATGGACGCGAGCGTGATGCCGCGCGCGTTCGCCTTCATCCGGCACCGGTCAAGTGCCTCGGCGACCACCGCGTCCACCTCCACCGGGCGCGGATCGGGCATCGGTTCCGCCGCCTGGATCCGGGACAGCGTGATGAGGTCCTGCACGAGGAACGTCAGCCTCGCCGCTTCCTGGCGCATGCGCCCCGCGAACCTGCGGACCGCATCGGCGTCCTCGGCGGCGTCCTCGATCGTCTCCGCCAGCAGGGCGAGCGCGCCGACAGGGGTCTTGAGCTCGTGGCTCACGTTGGCGACGAAATCCCTGCGGACCTCTTCCACGCGCCTGCTCTCGGTCTGGTCTTCGGCGAGCACGAGAACGAGGCCACCGCCGCCCACGGTCCCCGACAGCGGCGCGACCCGGACCGCGAAGCTCGTGGTCCGGCCGCCGAACCGCGGCACAGGGACCTCGAACTCGCCTTCGCGGATCTCGCCGTCACGGCGGACCTGCCGGGCGAGGGCGAGCAGCTCGCTCACCATCAGCCGGTCACCCTTGACGATCCCGAACGCCCGCGCCGCGGAACTGGCGCGCAGTACCCGGTCCTCGCTGTCCACGACAACGGCGGACGACGAAAGGACGGACAGCACGGAGGCGATTCCTGGCGGGAGCTTCGCCGGCTGTTGCGCCGCGCGCAAGCGCGCGCTGCGCGGCTGCCGCACCCCGGCGCCGGCCCGCGTCCTCAGCACCACGCGAGATCCCGGACCAGCGCTGATGCACGGGACGAAGGCAGCGTGCATCGATGTGACCAGTCCATACTCACGTATCCGATGGTATGCGGATGTGCCCCGGCGTCCACAATCGGCAGGTTGCGGGAAATTTCACTCTTTTCCGGATGTTCACTTCGAGGATTATTTCTGGACACGTCTTATACATACAAAAGTCGTCATCCGGCCGTGTGGCCGGGGGTTCCGCTGCGACAGTCGCGGCACCCCGTGCGCCAGCGGGACGCCGCGAGGTCATTGTCAGCGGCCCTGGTTCTTAACGGCTTCGGCGGCGGCGACCGCGGCTTCCGGGTCCAGGTAGCGCCCGCCTGGCTGCACGGGACGGAACGCCGCGTCAAGTTCGTAGAGCAACGGGATGCCTGTGGGGATGTTGAGCTCGGCAATCGCCGCTTCGCTGATCCCGTCGAGGTGCTTGACCAGGGCGCGCAGCGAGTTGCCGTGCGCCACCACGAACACCGTGCGGCCCGCGGCCAGATCGGGGACGATGCCGTCGTACCAGTACGGCAGCATCCGGGCGACGACGTCCCGCAGGCATTCCGTGCGCGGCCTGATCTCCGGCGGCAGCGACGCGTAGCGCGGATCGCCGGCCTGGGAGAGGGGGTCGTCGTCCGCGATCGGGGGCGGCGGGACATCGTACGACCGGCGCCACAGCATGAACTGCTCGTCGCCAAACTCCTCGCGGGTCTGCGCCTTGTCCTTGCCCTGCAGGGCCCCGTAATGGCGCTCGTTCAGCCGCCACGAGCGGTGCACAGGCAGCCAGCCGAGCCCGGCCACCTCCAGCGCCACGTTCGCGGTCGCGATCGCGCGGGTGAGCACCGAGGTGTGCACGACATCGGGACGCAGCCCGGCGTCGGCCAGCATCCGCCCGGATGCCGACGCCTCCTGCACGCCCTTCGCTGCCAGCCCGACGTCCACCCAGCCGGTGAACAGGCCCTTGGAGTTCCAGTCGCTCTCGCCATGGCGCAGCAGCACGAGGGTTCCCATACGGGTAAGCCTAGCCGCCGCCCAGCGGGGCGCCCTGCAGGGCAAGGTGCGCAAAGCCGCGCGGGAACACGAATAGGGCGGTCGCGGTTGGTTACAACTGTGTCTACGGTGCCCCAGCGCGTCCCGCGGCGAATCGCCACTCTCAGCGTTCACACGTCACCGCTCGACCAGCCTGGTACCGGCGACGCCGGCGGCCTGAACGTCTACGTCGTCGAAGTGGCCAAGCGCCTGGCGGCCTGCGGCACCGAGGTAGAGATCTTCACCCGCGCGGTCTGCCGTGACACCCCGCCGCTGGCCGAACTCGCGCCAGGGGTCCTGGTGCGCAGCGTCGTGGCGGGCCCGTTCGAAGAGCTCGACAAGACCGAACTGCCCGCCCACGTCTGCCAGTTCACTCTCGAGGTGCTGCGCGCCGAGGCCGAGGCCGAGCCGGGCAGGTATGACCTGGTGCACGCCCACTACTGGCTGTCCGGCAAGGTCGGGGCAGCCGCGAAAGAGCGGTGGGGCGTCCCGCTCGTGCAGTCGATGCACACGCTCGGGAAGGTCAAGAACGCGGCGCTCGCCGCGGGCGATTCGGCTGAGCCCGACGACAGGATCCGGGGCGAGCACGAAGTGGTGTCCGCCGCTGACCGGCTGATCGCCAATACCGCCGAGGAGGCGCGCCAGCTCACCGAGCTGTACGGGGCCGACCCCGCCAAGGTGCGGACCGTCAACCCCGGCGCCGACCTGAGCGTTTTCCGGCCCGGCCCGGCGGGCGCGCGGCAGCGGGCACGGCGCAGGTTCGGCCTGGCACCCGACGACGTGGTCCTGTTGTTCGTGGGCCGGGTGCAGCCGCTCAAGGGGCCGGACATCGTGCTGAAGGCCGCGGCACGGCTGATGCAGGCGGACGCCGAACTCGCCAGCACGCTCAAGGTCGTGCTCGTCGGCGGTCCGAGCGGCCGGGCCGAACGCGCTGACCCGCACCGGATGCGGGAGCTGGCGGCTGCGCTCGGCATGGACGGCGCCGTCCGGTTCGAGCCGCCGTGCCCGCAGCCCGAGCTTGCCGACTGGTACCGGGCGGCGACGGTCGTCCTGACCCCGTCGCATTCGGAGTCTTTCGGCCTGGTGGCACTCGAAGCCCAGGCGTGCGGCACGCCCGTGGTGGCGGCGAGCGTCGGCGGGCTGCGCACAGTGGTACGGGACGGCTACTCCGGTGTCCTCGTGGACGGCCATGACCCGGCGGAGTGGGCGCGGGCCATCAGGCAACTGATCCGCGCGCCCCGGCGCCTGCGGGAACTCTCGGCCGGCGCCCTGCGACACGCGTCCGGGTTCGGGTGGTCCGCCACAGTCGACCGGCTTGCCGCGGTGTATACCGGTGCCATGGACGAGGCAGCAGCGCAGGTCGGGGCGTAGCGGACATGGCGCCGCACGATGCCGAACCGTCCCGCGGCCTGGTGCCGCCGGGCGATGCGATCGCGGCGGTGCTCGATGAACTCGGCCTGGACTACACCCGCCCCGAGCCGGGCGCCTGCCTGGTCCGCCTCGCGGGCGAGCATAAGCTCGCCACCATGACCTGGCTGATCGCCGGCCAGCACAGCCTGCAGGTGGAGGCCTTTTTCTGCCGCCAGCCGGATGAGAACCACGCGGCCTTCTACCGGTTCCTGCTCGAGCGCAATGGCCGCATGTACGGCGTGCACTTCGCGCTCGACGCGGCAGGCGACGTGTACCTGACCGGTCGCCTGCCGCTCGCCGCGATCTCCGAGGCGGAGATCGACCGCCTGCTCGGGTGCGTGCTCGCCTACTCCGACGAGACGTTCAACGAGGCGCTCAGGATCGGCTTTGGCTCCGCGATCCGGCGGGAATGGGAATGGCGGGAGAAACGCGGTGAAAGCCTGGCCAACCTGCGCCCGTTCGCGTCCCTCATCGGCGACCGGGGCGCGAAAACCTACGTCGACGACCATCCGGACCCGTCGTGACCGGAATTTACCTAGCCCTGCATCTGCACGGACCGCACATTCGGGTGCATCTGCCGCACGCGCCGCACCTGACCGTCCATCTGCTGCTGTGCGTGGTGTTCGCGCTGGCCACCGCCGCCAGCAACGCCACCGCGTCCGTGCTGCAGCGCAAGGCGGCCGCCCAGGTGCCGCCCGAGCGGTCCATGCATTTGTCGCTGATGGCCGACCTGATCCGGCGGCGGGTGTGGCTGGCCGGGATCGGCATGGTCATCGTGGCCGCGGTGGCACAGGCGGCAGCGCTCGCGACCGGCCCGATCGCCCTCGTGCAGCCGATCTTCATCATCGAGCTGCCCGTCACGCTGGTGCTGGCCACGCTGCTCATCCGGCACGGGACGGTCAACCAGCTGCCGTGGCGCGCGATCATCGTCACCACGCTGGCCCTCGGCGCCGGGCTGGCCATGGCCCAGCCAAGCGGAGCCGCCGCCTCCGCGCCAGACTCCAGCTGGGTGATCGCCCTGATCGTCACCGCCTGCTTCGAGGCCCTGCTCATCACCACCGCGATAGGCCTGCGCGGCGAGCCGCGGGCGGCGCTGCTCGGGCTGGCCGCCGCCTGCGGTTACGCGCTGACCGCGGCGCTGATGAAGAACGCGATGTCCGATCTGGCGGCCGGAGCGGTCCAGTTCTTCACGTCGTGGCACATCTACGCGGCCGCCGCGGCCGGCGTCGGCTCGCTGTTCCTGCTGCAGAACGCGCTGCAGGCAGGCAGCCTCGTCGCCTCCCAGCCGATGCTCACCGTCGGCGACGCGCTGATAAGCATCAGCTACGGTGTCACCCTGTTCAACGAGGATCTGCGCATCGGGTGGTGGCTGCCCGCGGAGATCCTCGCGCTCGCGGCGATCGTGATGGGCTGCGTGCGTATCGCGAAATCGCCACTCGCTTCGGAGAACGCGCCTATGGTTAAGGAAACCGCGCCGACGGTACAGTAACGTCGTGAACAGGCTGGGCGAACTCGAGCGGGCCATCATGGAAGTCCTCTGGCAAACGGAGTCGTCACTGACGGTCAGACAGGTCAGCAACGGGCTCACCCAGCGCAACCTGGCCCATACCACCGTGATGACGGTGCTTGACCGGCTAGCGAAAAAGGGGTTCGCCCGCAGGGAGCGGGACGGCCGTGCCTGGCGGTACCGGCCTGCGGCGACCCGCGAGGCATACGTGGCGGAACTCATGCTGACCGCGCTCGAGCAAACTGGTGACCGCGATGCCGCACTCGCCAGGTTCGCGCAGAGCGTGTCAGGCGCCGAGGCAGTGGTCCTGCGCGAGGCGCTGGCACGGCTCGAGCGGGAGCAGCGCGAGCAGCAAGCCGAAGGAGACAGCGAGATCGGGTTATGGGGGAACTGGCCGTCGCGGCGCTGCTCGCCGCGGTCGCCGTAGGGAGCACGCAGAGCGCGAGCGTGCTGCTGCGCGCTTCCTGGCCGCGCAGGTCCCCGGCGGCCGCGATTTTGCTGTGGCAGGCCCTCGGCCTGGCCGGCGGCCTCGCCGCGGTAGGCGCGCTGCTCGCGGCCGGCGTC
>NZ_JASIAL010000511.1:0-17129 GCF_030042015.1 Trebonia sp.
TCGGGCGCAGCGCGATGGTCCAGGCGAGCTTGTTGGCCGACGGCGTCCACGAGGTCGCGAGCTGCGGCTCGAGCTTTCCGCTCGTGCTCTCGATGATCAGCTGGGCCGAGGCGAGCCCCACGATTTCCATCGTGTTGAAGTTGGCCGTGGTCAGCGGGTTGATGTTGCCCTCGGGAGTGATGAGCCCGAGGTTGTAAACGCCGCCGCTGCCGGCGGAGGCCGCGGCGGAAGGCGAAGTGCTCGGCGACGATGACGCCGTCGACGAGGACGAGGAAGACGATGACGCGCATGCGGAGAGCGCCAGTGCGACGGCCACCGCGAAGGCAAGTCCGGTCGTTCTTCGGACTGTTGAGAGCTTAGTCAAGGTCGGTGTGCTCCAGACATAGGCGCGGGTCTGACGAGCGTAAATCCTACTATCTCAATCTGAATAGTTGCAAATTTTTCTTGCGCGCGGGCCGAAGACCAGCAACCGCAGCGGCTCCAGTCCCTGGCCGGGGACCCTCCGCAGTCCCTGGCGCGGGACCTTCCCCAGTCCCGCGCGCGGACCTTCCGCGATCCCGCGCGCGGATCTTCCGCGATCCCATACGACCTTCCGCGATCCCGCGCGCAGACCTTCCGCGGTCCCGGGCGCGGGTCCTCCGCGGCGGCACCGGCTGCCACAGGAGCCACTTGCATGCTACTTTGCACACTCTGTGACCATTTCGGAGTCCGTTATGGGCGATTTGTCCATGCATGGAGTGTGCAAAGTGCTCGCAGATCAAACAACACGCTGATTTCTGGTTCCCGCGCCGCGCCAGGTCCAGCCCCGCGGGAACCTTGAGCCCCGCCCGCACCACCGTTCCCGCATCGCCAGGCCCCCGGCACCGCCAGCCAGTTAACGGGGAAGATCCTG
The DNA here is from genome assembly GCF_030042015.1 of Trebonia sp. Taxonomy (GTDB): domain Bacteria; phylum Actinomycetota; class Actinomycetes; order Streptosporangiales; family Streptosporangiaceae; genus Trebonia. The sequence continues at coordinate 893 of NZ_JASIAL010000511.1, forward strand.
CGCCCTCTGGCGCGCATTTTCTTCCCCGATAACCGCGGTGCCCGGAATGCCCGATTCCGGCGGGGCGGCGTTCCCGGCATATCGCCGCGCCGGCCGCCGGCCGGGAGGCCGGCGCCGCCGGCCGCACCCGGGCGCCCCGCCGGTGACCGCCAGGCCGGCGCGGACCGGGACAGCGCCCTGCCACAGGAGACGGACCCCGAACCGGAACCCGCGGGTTATTACCCGGCAGGCGCAAAGTCACGCTGGCGGGACGCCAGGGACGCGCGGACCGGGCGGCCGCGGTCCCCGCTCGGATCATTCGCCAAGCAGCTCGGTCACGAGCTCCCTGGGCAGCCCGTGCGTGTCGCGGAGGAACTCATAGTCCGCCTCCGTCAACCGTCCCGACGGGTACAGCCGCGGCAGCAGCGACCGGCCGCGCGCGGCCAGTTCGCGGAACTTCCGCTCCTCCGCCGCCAGCACGTCGGTCACCAGCGACGACTCGACGACCTGACAGAACCGGCCCGCGGTGTCCCGCACGAGTTCAGGCGGCAGTTCGCGCAGGGTCAGCGCGCTGCCGCCGTCACCATGCCAGAGCGCCGTCAGCGCCCGGCGCAGCAGCCTGCGCAGCACGTAACCGCGGCCGGTGCTGGACGGCCGCACGCCGTCGCCGATGGCCACGATCGCCGACCGCAGGTGGTCGGTCAGGATCCGCAGCGACCGGGGATCGGGGCGCCACAGCGAAGGCAGCACCGACAGCCACGGCGCGAACAGGTCCGTCTCGTACACCGAGCGCACGTGCTGCGACACCATCAGCAGCCGCTCCAGGCCCATGCCGGTATCGACGCTCTGCTGGCTGAGCGGGGTCAGGCTGCCGTCCGGGTGCCGTTCGTAGCGCATCGTGACGTGGTTCCACAGCTCCAGCCAGCGGCCGTCGGTGCCCGGGGTGCCAGACGGCGGCCCGTCCCCGGTCCAGACGTGGAGTTCGGAGTCCGGCCCGCACGGGCCGGTCGGCCCGTTCGCCCACCAGTTATCCTCCGGGCCGAGCAGCTCGACCGGCAGCCCGAGCTCGCGCCACGTGCGCTCGGCGCGGCTATCCGGCCCCACCTGGCCGTCCCCGCCGAACACGGTCGCGTACAGCAGTTCGCGCTGCAGCCCGAAGCCGTCGCACACGAGCTCGAGCCCCCACCGCTGGCTCTGCGGCCCGTCGTAGTCGCCAAGCGACCAGGAGCCGAGCATCTGGAACGCTGTCAGGTGCGAGTAGTCGCCCACTTCGTCCAGGTCGGTGGTGCGCAGGCAGCGCTGCACGCCGGTGAGCCGGCGCCCGAGCGGGTGCGGCTTGCCGGCCAGGTACGGCGTCAGCGGGTGCATGCCCGCGGAGGTGAACAGCACCGGATCGCCGGGCGGGGAAAGCAGCGAGCTGCTCGCGATCAGCTGGTGCCCGCGATCGCGGAAAAAGCCGGTAAAGGTGGTGATGGTTTCGTCGGTATTCATGGCGGCTGTGCCTCTCGGTGTCGGGGCACCGGGAACAAGCGCCCGCGGGCGCAGCCGTCCAGCCAGGGGAAACGCGCGCGTCGGCGAACCGTTCCCGGTCGCCGGCAGGGGATCTTTAGGTCATCAGGTCAGGCGGCGGCGGCCGGCGAGCGAGTAGCTCGCGCGGTCGCGGCAACGATGCGAACGGTGCGCTGGCAACTGACCTTCATGATCCCAAAATGTATCTGGTACCCGGCCGAGCGGCGCAAGCCATTTAACCGGGACGCGGCGCCCAGGTCGGCGCCGAGTGCTTCGATGCCGCGCGCCAGCGGGCTTTGGTGCTGTACGCCGTAGCCGACGAGCAGGGCAGGCGGAGCCGCACCGGGGTCGGCCCAGTGCCGCGCCGCCGGTTCCAGCCCGATGCCGTGCTCCGCCGCGGCCGCCGCGACCGTGTCCGGGTCGAGCGCGGCCGGCAGCCGTAGCAGGAGGTGCAGGCCGGCGGCCTCGCCGCCTGGCCTTACCGCCGGCAGGTGCGCCTCGAGCGCGGCGAGCAGGCTGTCGCGGCGCGCCCGGTAGATGGGGCGCACCCGGCGCAGGTGCCGGGTGAGCGCGCCGCCGTCGATGAAGCGGGCGAGGGTGAGCTGCCCCAGCGCCTCGGTGGCGAAGTCCTCGCGGAATTTGGCCCGGACGAGGTCATCGGTCAGCCACGGCGGCGTCACGATCCAGCCGAGCCGCAGCGCAGGGCTGAGGACTTTGCTCACGGTGCCGCCGAAGATGACATGGTCGGGATCGAGCCCCTGGAGCGCCCCGACAGGCAGCCGGTCGTAGCGCAGCTCGGCGTCGTAGTCGTCCTCGATGACCAGCGTGTCCGCGGCCCGGGCCCACTCAAGGAGCTGGACCCGCCGGTTGGCGGAAAGCGCGACGCCGCTGGGGTAGGAATGGGCGGGGGACAGCACCACGGCTCCCACGTCGAGCGCGGCCAGCCGCCAGACCTGCATGCCCTGCTCGTCGACAGGGACCGGGACCGGGTCGAGCCCGGCGGCCCGGATGATGCGGCGATGCATCGAAAAGCAGGGATCCTCAACCGCGATGCGCGTCACGCCGCGCCGGCCGAGAGTCCGGCAAACCAGCATGAGGGTCTGGGAGAAGCCGCTGCATATCACGACCTGATCCACCGCGGTTTGCACGCCCCGCACGCGGCCCAGGTAGGCGGCGAGCGCGGCGCGCAGCTCGGGCTCGCCCTGCGGGGGCGGGTAAAGCAGGTCGTCGTCGGGGAGGTCCCGCAGCACGTCGCGGTAGTGGCGCAGCCACTCGCCGCGGGGGAACAGCGCCGGGTCCGGCAGCCCGCTCCGCCACAGGACACGCTCCGCGCCGGCCGGCGCCGGGCTGGGGCGCACGTGGCTCAGCGCGGCGGAGTCCGGGTCGCCGCCGGTCCGCTGCGCCCGGACTCGCGTACCCGAGCCCTGGCGGGCCTCCAGGTACCCCTCGATAACCAGCTGCTCGTAGGCACCGACCACGAGCGAGCGCGACACGTCGAGCTCGGCGGCGAGCACCCGCGACGGCGGGAGGGCGGTCCCTGGCGGAAGCGACCCGCGCGCGATGGCCTGCCGCAGGCCACGCTCAAGCTGCGCGCGGAGGCTGCGCGGCCGGGACCGGTCGAGTTCGACCAGCAGGTCGGCGGGAAACTCGCCGCCCGCGATATTGGACCGTGTACTCGCGGTCAATTGGATCTTCCTATCCAGGCCATTGTCCGTAGCCTAGCCATATGCGACAGATCCAACCAGTGAGGAAACGCGAGATCATCGCCACAGCGGCATGATCGATAGTAGTCGACAATGCATGATGAAAGGTGGATTGTGGGGCCGTATGACGGCACGGAGCTGTGCGGCGGATCCGAACCAGGGGGGAGCGCCGCCGAAGGCGGCGGCAGGCGGCCAAGCGGGTGGTCCGTGTTCGCCCCGATGGCCTTTGACGGCATTTCCTGGGTGCGGATCGCCGGCCCCCAGCGAGACGCGCGAGCCGCGTGCATGAGCGTCACCGCGCACATCCATCTGCTGCAGGGCCTCCCGCTTGGCGAACTGGACGCCCGCGCGGAAAGCGCGGTCCGCGCGCTGGAAGACGGCGCGGTGAGCGTCGCCGTGATCGATGACCTGCACCGCGTGGACCGGATCATCGTGTGCTCGGCAGCCGGCTTTCCCGACTGGGACGCCCAGCGCGGCTGACCCGGTCACGCAGGGGTATGCCGCCGCGGTTCCGTGCGGTTAAGTAGCACCATGACCGGCACGCAGCCAACCACCGTCCGCCAGCTCGTCACGCGCTCCGATAACCACCCTGCCCTCGTGGTCCCCGAGTCGGGAGCCCGCCTTTCGTACGCCGCGCTGCAACGCGCGATCGACGGGGCCGCGGGGCGGCTGGCCGCAGTCGGGGTGCGCGAAGGCGACCGGGTCGCGCTGGTCGCGGCCAACGGCCCGGCGATGGTCGTGGCGTTCCTCGCGGTCGCCGCGCGTGGCGCGGCGGCCGCGCCGCTGAACCCCGCGCTCGGCGTCGCCGAGCTCACGGCCGAGCTCGCCGACCTGGGCGCGTCCCGCCTGCTGCACGATGGCGCGGCTACGGCCGCCGCGGCCGCGGCCGCGGCGGCCGTAGCCCCCTGCGTATTCGGCATGGACGGCACCGTCCTGCACATCGACGGCCAGGCCAGCGACCCATGTGGCCCATGTGGCCCAGATGACCCAAGTGGCCTAGGCGCCCCGGGCGACCCTGACGCACTGGCCCTCTTGCTGCATACCAGCGGCACCACGAGCAAGCCGAAGACCGTGCCCATCCGTCAGCGCAACCTCGTCGCGTCGACCGGTGCGGTTGCGCGGACCTACGGGCTGACCGGAGACGACGTGACGATGTGCGTCATGCCGCTCTTCCACGTGCACGGCCTCGTCGCCGCGGTGCTTGGCACGCTGTCGACGGGCGGCACCGTGGTCCTGCCGCGATTCCGGCCGTCCACGTTCTGGGCGGACGCAGCCGAGCACGGCGCGACCTGGTACACGGCGGTCCCGACCATCCACGCGCGCCTGCTTGCCCGGGCCGCCGAACTCCCCGCGCCGCCCCGGCACCGGCTGCGGTTCGTGCGCTCCTGCTCGGCGCCGCTGCCCACGGTTTTGTGGCGGCGCTACGAGGACGCGATCGGCGTGCCGCTCGTCGAGGCGTACGGCATGACCGAGGCTGCCCACCAGATGGCGTCCAATCCGCTGCCGCCAGGCGAACGCCGGCCGGGGACCGTCGGCCGGGCAACCGGTACCGAGATCACGGCGCTGGGCGACGACTGGCAGCCGGTGCCCGCGGGCGAGCGGGGCGAGGTAGCGGTGCGCGGCCCGTCCGTCGTCGACGAGTACCTCGGCGATCCGGCCGCGACGGCCGCCGCGTTCCGTGACGGCTGGTTCCGCACCGGCGACGTCGGCACGCTGAGCGCGGACGGCTACCTCACCCTGGTGGGCCGGGTCAAGGAGCTGATCAACCGGGCAGGGGAGAAGATCTCGCCGTACGAGGTGGAGGACGCGCTGCTCGCCCACCCCGCTGTCGCCGAGGCGGCGGCGTACCCCGTGCCGGACGAGAAGTACGGGGAACTCGTGGGGGTCGTCGTCGTCCTGCGGGGCGAGGCCACGCCCAGGGAACTCGCCGCGCACTGCGCGGACCGCCTCGCGGCCTTCAAGCGGCCGGCCCGGGTGACGATCCTGCCCGAGATACCGAAGGGACCGACGGGCAAGGTGCAGCGCCGTACCCTGGCCACCCTGGTGGAGCAGTGAAGGTCGCGGTCGTCGGCGCCGGGGCGATCGGCGCCTACGTTGGCGCGGCACTGCACCGCGGCGGCGCGGACGTCCACCTGATCGCGCGCGGCGAACACCTGGCGGCCATGCGGCGCGGCGGCGTGACCGTGCTCAGCCCGCGCGGCGACTTCCGCGCCCATCCCCATGCGACGGCCGATCCAGCGGAGATCGGGCCGGTCGACGTCGTGTTCCTCGGCTTGAAGGCGTACAGCTACGTCGGCGCCGGAGATCTGCTCAAGCCGCTGCTGGGACCGGGCACCGGCGTTGTCGCCGCGCAGAACGGCATCCCCTGGTGGTACTTCCACGGGCTCGCGGGCCCGCACGAGGGCCGCCGGGTCGAGGCCGTTGACCCGGGCGGTGCGGTCTCCGCCGTGATCCCGCCCTGCCAGGCCATCGGGTGCGTCGTGTACTGCTCGACCGAGATCGAATCACCCGGGGTGATCCGCCATGTCGAGGGCACCCGGTTTTCCATCGGCGAGCCCGACGGCACGATCTCGCCGCGCTGCACGGCGTTCAGCCAGGCGATGGCCGCCGGCGGCCTGAAGTGCCCCGTGGAGACCGACCTGCGCTCCGACATCTGGCTCAAGCTGATGGGCAACGTGGCGTTCAACCCGATCAGCGTGCTCACGGGTGCGACGATGGGGCAGATCGCCGCGCACCCAGGCACGCGTCAGCTGGCCCTGCGCATGATGCATGAGACGGCCGAGATCGCCGCCAGCCTCGGCAGCCCGCCCAAGATCTCGGTCGAGCGCCGGTTCGAGGGCGCGGCGAAGGTCGGCGGTCACAAGACGTCGATGCTGATCGACTTCGAGGCGGGCAAGCCCCTGGAGTCGGACGCCCTGCTCAAGGCGCCCGTCGAACTGGCGCGGCTGGCCGGCGTGCCGGCCCCCGCCATTGAGCTGGTCGCCGCGCTGATCGACCTGCTCACCCGTCCGGGTGTGGTCCGGTCAGGCGCCGCCGCCCGCGCGTGACCGGCCGCCCGCCGCCTGGCCCGCCCGCCGCCTGGCACAGGCGCCCAATCAGCCGGGACCGCCCGTGCCCGCCTCCCCGGCCTCCCCGGCGGCGTGCGCCCCGCAGTAAAGGGCGGTCGCGGCGGCGGACTCGTCAAGGAACGCCTGGCCGCAGTCCGCGGCCGCGCAGGACTTCAGGCGCGGCCACGTGCCGGCCGCGGCGGACCGGGCGATCGCGACCGCGACGCCGGCCACGACCCCTGAGTAACTGGCGCGGGCGGCACTGGCCAGCCCGACCGCGCTCCCGGGGTCGACGGTGAGGACGAGCCGCCCGTCGGCCAGTGCCCTGGTCAGCCGGGCCGCGGCCGCGGCGTCCTGGCGGCCGTCGGTATGGGCCGCGAGCAGGTCCCTGACCGACTCGCGCAGCCGGAGCAGGGCGGCGTGTTCTGAGCCGGTCAGGCCCGCGTCGGCGGGCAGCAGCGCCTGTGCGCGCAGCCACGCGGCGGCTTGCTCGCGGGTCTGCAGCAGGTCGGTGTCCGGCTCAGCCCGCGCCGTGTTGGCGAGCGACAAAACCAGGTACGCCGAAGGATCGGGGCCGGGCATCATCCGATCGTAACGAGCGCCTGGTGCCATGGCACCGGCCTCCGCCATCTTGGCGCAACATACTTGAGAGTGTGAGAGTCCGCGCGCTCGCCGGTGTGGCAGGCCCCGTCGTCTTCACGGCCGCGTGGCTCGCCGGATCCCTGCGCCAGACCGGGCACGGCGCGCTCAGCGTCCAGCTCAGCGGTCTCGCGGCGCCAGACGCCAGGGATCCCTGGATCATGATCACCGGGTTCCTTGTCCTTGGCGCCTGCACGGTGGTGTTCGGCCAGGAGCTCGCCAGGGACCTGACCGGCCCGGCGCCGCGGCTCATCCAGGCCGCCGGCGTGCTCACGATCGCGGCCGGGCTGCTCCGCCGCGACCACATGGAGCTCACCAGCGGACCGGTCTCCTGGCACAACGAGGCGCACAACATCGTCAGCCTGGTCATCTACGGGGACCTGGTGCTCGCGCAGCTGCTGCTGGCCCGGTCGTTCGGCAGGACCCCCCGCTGGCGCGCGTGGCGCCCGTACCTGCTGGCCAGCGCGACCGCGACGGCCGTGGCCCTGGCCGTTTTCATCCCGGACACCGCGTCTGCCGGCGCGGGGGTCCTGCAACGGATCGCGGTCACCATTCCGCTGCTCGCCGTGACCGCGGTGGCGGCAAGGCTGGCCGCCCTCGATCAGTCAGAACGGTCAGGGCCGACTGCTGCCGCGTAAGCAGGCCGCTGAAATAATCGCCCGTTGCCAGCGGGGTATCAGGTACGAGAGAGTTAATGCGGGCGAAACATTACATTACATAGCCGATACCTTTATATGGCCATAGCGGTGCAAGATCAGCTAGGCACTACGCAGAATGCCGCGGGAGGACGAGCATGGGCAGCGACGCCGGTGGCGGGGAGGTCGTGGCAGAGCTGCAGGCGCAGCCGCCGCGGGACTACGCGGCATTCAAGGTCGAGCAGCGCGGGATCGACCTGATCCCGGAGGCGGAACGCAAGATGCGGCCCGCCGGGCTGTTCTGGCTGTGGGCGGGCGGCGTGTTCAACGTGGAGTTCTTCTTCTACGGCACGCTGATCATGACGTTCGGCGTGTCGGTGCCGCAGGCGGTGGCCGCGATCCTGATCGGCAACCTGACGTACGCGTTCCTCGGCTGGGCCAGCCTGCAGGGGCCGAAGACCGGGACCACCGCGTTCATGGTCTCCCGTGCGCCGTTCGGGCAGAACGGCAACCGGCTGGTCGCGCTGTTCAACTGGGGAACTCAGGTCGGGTTCGAGATCGAGGGCATTTACTTCGTCGCCGCCACGGTCATCTTGCTGTTCAGCCACTACAACACCTCGGTGAACACGGCAGGCAAGATCGGCATCATCATCGTCGCCGTGCTCGTGCAGATGGCCCTGCCGCTGCTCGGGCACGCCACGATCAGCAAGGCGCTGCGCTATCTGGCCTATATCTTCATCGTGTTCTTCATCGTGCTCGGCGTCTTCACGTTCCAGAAGCTGCACCTGTCCACGTTCCACGTGCACCCCGCGACGTTCGCCGTGTGGACGACCACCCTGGTCCTGATCATCTCGGTCGGCGGTCTTGGCTGGACGGAGAACGGGAACGACTACTCCCGCTACCTGCCGGCCAGCACGCCCGGGCACAAGACGTTCTGGGCGGCCGCTCTCGGCGGCGCGATTCCGTCGGTCATCCTCGAACTGCTCGGCGTGTTCGCCTACACCGTCACCACCAAGACCGTCGGCATCACCCAGCTCGGCGTTCCGCAGTCGTTCGACGCCTGGTTCGTGGTGCCGTTCCTGATCTTCGCGGTCTTCCAGCTGCTCGCGATCAACACGCTCGACCTGTACTCCTCCGGTGTCACCCTCCAGGCACTCGGCCTGCCGGTCAAGCGCTGGGGGGCCGTCATCATCGACTCGGTGGTCTGCGGCGTGGTCACCGGCGTCATCCTGCTCCACGGAGGGAACTTCTACGCCGACTTCTCCGGGTTCCTGCTGTACATCATCGTGTGGCTGTCCGCCTGGTTCGGCGTCTTCATGACCGACTACCTGCTGCGCCGCAGGCGCTATGACGCCGCGTCGCTCGCTGCTCAGCGCGGCGGGCTGTACTGGCGCAACGGCGGGGTGCACTGGCCGGCGGTGATCGCGCTTGCCGCGGGCATCGTCGCGGCGCTGATGTGGATCAACGCGGCCTACGACGTCCCGTCCTACACCGGGCCGATCTCGAACCACTTCCCCGGCATGTCCGGCAGCGACTTCAGCTGGGCCCTGGGCATCGTGGTGAGCTCGCTCGTCTACTGGGCGCTCGCCGCCCGCGGCGTGCGCAGGGAAGCGGAGGCGACGGAGCTCACCGAGACGGCGGCCGCGTGACGCAGGCGATGGACGCGTTCGTCGCCGGACTGCCCAAGGCGGAGCTGCACCTGCACATCGAGGGCACGCTCGAGCGGTCGCTGCGCGAGGAGCTGGCCCGGCGCAACGGCATCGCGCCGCCGCAGGTCCCGCCGTTCCACGACCTCACCTCGTTCCTGGTCGGGTACTACGCCAGCATGCAGGTCCTGGTGACAGAGCACGACTTCTACGACCTCGCGATGGCGTACTTCCGCAAGGCGCGCTCGCAGCACGTCGTGCAGCGGAGATCTTCTTCAACCCGCAGGCGCACACGAGCCGCGGTGTCCCGTTCGCGGCGGTCGTCGAGGGGCTGGACCGGGCGCGCGCCGACGCGGCAGCCGAGCTCGGGCTGACCGCCCGGCTGATCATGTGCTTCCTGCGGGACCTGCCGGCCGATTCGGCGATGCAGACCCTGGAGCAGTCGCTGCCCTACCAGGACAAGATCATCGGGGTCGGGCTCGACTCCGATGAAAGGGACAACCCGCCGCTGAAGTTCAAGCACGTCTTCGCCAGGGTGGGGGCCGAAGGCTAGCGGCTGACCATGCACTGTGACGTCGACCAGGCGGACGCGGTCGCGCACATCTGGCAGTGCCTTGACGACATCGGCGTGGAGCGCATCGACCACGGCGTGAACTGCGTGCAGGACGCGCGGCTGGTGTCCAGGCTGGCCACCGACAGGATCGGGCTGACCGTCTGCCCGGTTTCCAACCGCTGGGTGACCGACAGCATGAAGGCACCGGAGCTGAAAACCATGCTGGACGCGGCGCTGCTTGCGACGGTGAACTCCGACGACCCGGCGTACTTCCGGGCCTACGTCAACGAGAACCTCGAGGCCGTGGCCGGCGAGGCGGCGCTCACCGTCGACGAGGTCGCCCGGCTGGTCGCCAAGCTCGACACGTACGTAGGCGGGTAGTGCCCGCGCGGCGGCTGGCGGCGGCGCCGTCTCGCAGCCGGTGACGATCGCCCCCTAGCTCGGCGCGCTTGCGCAGCGTTAGCCTTGATGAGATGTCCGATGGGTACAACGGGACCTGGGCCGATGCCGCGCTGCGACGGCCTGCCGTCGACCCTGCGATCCCTGCGCCCGCCCGCCGGCTGCTGACCGCTCCAGGAGCGATCCTCACGCCGGCCAGCCAGCGGTCGCGGCGGTCGCCCCGCGACCTCCTGCCCGTGCATCCGGCCAGGCGCGAGGCGACGGTCTACGGCGCTGTCACCGGGATGTCGGCCGCCGGGTTCATCGCGGTCACCGGCTCGGCCCCGTGGGCGGTCGGGGTGCTGATCTTCGGCGGGCCGAACGGCTGGCAGTCCGCCTCCGGCCAGGTCGCGCTGGTTGTCGCGGAGATCATCGCGGTGCTTACCGCCGTGGTGTTCTGCTTGCGGCTGGTGCTGTTCGGCCAGCTCAACGGGTGGACGCCCGCGGCGAGGGCCGCGCGCGCCTATCACGGCCGGTACCTGACCGGCGCCGATTTCGACGCCCCGGCCAGGATGCTGCTGCGCCGCGCGCAGGACGCGGTCGACGCCGCGAATTCCTCCCGGGTGGGCCGGGCTGGCCTGCTGGACGAGCCAGGTGAGAGCACCGCGCTCGCGTGGCAGGAGTGGGATATCGCCGTTTCCCTGCGCGCGCAGGCCCGGCTGCGTGGTCTGCGGGCGGCGCTTCCCGAGCTCAGCCCCGGCTCGCCAGCCGGGCGGCTGCTGCGCAGCCAGCACGAGGCCGCGGTGGCGGCGCGGCGGAGCACCGCCGAGCGGGTGCTGGCGCTGCAGCGTTACGCCGCCGAGGTACGCGAGGCCGACGCCGCCTACCGTGACTGGGAGCAGCACGCGGCGGTCGCCCAGCTCACCGGTCCGCACCTGGACATCCTCGCCAGCACCGCCGCCGACGAGCACGGCATCGCCGCGCTTGCCGCCATGTCCGCGCAGGCACGGGCGGTCGCGCAGGCGCTGCGCGAAATCACGGACTAAGGCCCGCGTCCCGGGCCAGCCACGCAACGGCCCAGCTCTATCGGGTCAGCTGCGCCACTGGCCCAAGCCCCCGCCGGCCCGCCTCCCGCCAGTCCCGCCTCCCGCCCCGGCCCCCGCCGCTGCCCTGGCTGCCCTCGCTGGCCCGTCGCCGCTGCCCCGCCGCCCCGGCTCCCCGGCCACAGGGGCCCCTGGCCTGCGACTTTGTACACCCTGTGACGATTTCGGCGCCCGTTATGGGCGATTTGTCCATGCACAAAGTGTCCAAAGTAGTACTCGCGGGACTCCCGGGACGCCAGGGAAGCTGCCTGGCTTCGAACCGCTGGCGCCACCGCGACCGGCCACCTGCGCCAGGCGCAGTACTCCCCGGCCCGCACCCGGCGGCGGCCCGGTTATGGCGGGAGATGCCTACATGCCGGTCTGCTCGTAGCCTTCTGGGTGTCCTTCGAGGATCATGAACTTGACCTCAAGGAACGGCGTCAGGCCCTCGTGCACGCCCTCGCGGCCGATGCCGGACTGCTTGAACCCGCCGAAGCTCACGCCGAAGTCCGTGCGCATCGCGTTGTGCCCGACGGTGCCGGACCGGAGCCTGGCCGCCACGTGGCGGGCGCGGTTGACGTCATTGGTGAACACGGAGGCGTTCAGCCCGTAGATGGTGTCGTTGGCGATCCGCACCGCGTCGTCTTCGTCCGCGGCCGGGATGACGGAAAGCACCGGCCCGAAGATCTCCTCCTGGGCGATGACGGAGTGGTTGTCGACGTTGCCGAAGACGGTGGGCTCGACGTACCAGCCCCGGTCCAGGTCCCTGGGCCGCCCGCCGCCCGTGGCGAGCGTCGCGCCGTCGGCGATGCCCTTGGCGATGTAGCCCTCCACCCGGTCCCGCTGCCGCCGCGCGGCCAGCGGTCCCATCTGGCTCTGCGCGCTGAACGGGTCACCGACGCGAACCTGGCTGAACGTGGCGGCCAGCGCCTCGAGCATCTCGTCATGCCGGGACCGGGGAACCACGATCCGGGTCAGCGAGGAGCAGACCTGCCCCGACAGGAAGCATTCGGCCTGGGACAGGGTGCGCGCGGCGGTCTCGATGTCGATGTCGTCGAGGATGACGGCCGCGGACTTGCCGCCGAGTTCCAGGGTGCAGCGGGCGATCCGCTCGCCGCAGATGGAGGCGATCCGCCGCCCGGCGGCGGTGGACCCGGTGAAGGTGATCTTGTCCACGCGCGGGTCGCGGACCAGCAGTTCGGAGACCTCGCGGTCGGCGGTGACCACGTTCAGCACGCCCGGCGGCAGCCCGGCGGCCTCGGCGGCCTCCGCGATCAGGTACCCCTCCCCAGGCGCCTCCGGCGAGGACTTGAGGATCAGCGTGCACCCGGCCAGCAGCGCCGGCGCGACCTTGTTGCTGATCAGGCCCATCGGGGCGTTCCACGGGATGATCGCGCCGACGACGCCGACCGGCTCGCGGACGATGAGGCCGAACTCCCCGGCCGACGGCCTGGCCGGCTCCTCGAACGGGAACGTGCTGGCCTGGGCGGCAAACGCGCTGAAGGTGCGCTGCGCGTCGACGCCGCCACCGCGGGCGATCGCGTGCAGCACCCCGGACTCACGCGGCCAGATCTGGCCGATGTCGTCCGACCGCCGCTTGAGCTCCGCCCCGATCGCCCGCAGGTACTCGGCCCGCTGCTCGTGTGTCAGCCACGGCCACGGGCCGCTGTCGAATGCCTCGCGCGCCGCGCCGACCGCCCGTGAAATGTCGGCGGCCTGCGCCTCGGGGACGGTGAAGTAAAGCTGCTCGGTGTCGGAGTCGATGACGCTGATTGTGGCGTCGGACGACGGCGCCACCCACTGCCCGCCAATGTAGAAGCGGTCGGTGTGGCGGATCGGCGCGGTTGGCTGGCTCATTCGATGCCCTCCGGGGCTGGTAGTCTCACTGTGACTACCAGCCTAAATCCAGGCGGATCGGACGCCAAGAGCGCCTGCCCGGTCGCCGCGCGCGGGCGACCGCCGACGGCTGGGTCCCAGCGACTACGGATCCTAACCGCGAAACCCTGCGGCGCGCCGTTCCCTGATAGGGACGGGTACTGCCCGGGGAGCGGATCCGTTAGCGGATCCGGCGGGAGCCGGCGGGATGTCGGGCAGCAGGCCAAGCGCATCGACCACAGCGAGGGCCTCCGCCCTGTTGCGGACCCCAAGCTTGCGGAAGAGGCGGGTCTGGATGTTCTCGACGGTCTTGGGGGATATGCCAAGCGCCCGCGCGGTCTGCCGGATCGAGTAACCCCGGGCGACTGACTGGAGGATGTCGCTCTCTCGTGCGGTCAACTCTGGCAACTCCCCGCCGTCCGTCACCCGGCGGCCGGACCCGGTGCGTACCACTCCGATGAGCGATCGCATCGGCAGTGAGTCGACCACGAGGTAGCCCTGGCTCACCATCCGCAGCACCTCGAGGAAGTGGTCGCTTATCCTGTCGGCCGGCACCAGCGAGTTGGCCCCGCTGGCGAGCGCCCTGGCGAGTTCGGGCGGATCGAGCGGCTCGCTGTGCACCACGATCGCCGGTACGCCGAGTTCTTCGACCAGGGCCCACTCCGCCGGCTCCGGATTGACCAGCGCGGCCACGATCGGGCCGCGATTCCACTGCCGCCAGTGTGCGTCGGCTAGGGGTCCGTGCCGTCGTTCAAGCACGAACGGCAGCCCGCTCGCGATCAGGGCGACCACCACCTGATCAAGGGCTGGACACGCCTGACCCGACACGACCGTCAGCACCGGGAAGTCGTTGCTGCTCGTCGTGGGCTGCCAAGGGGGCTTGCCGGCGCGCTGGTCCAGCATGCCGAGGGACGCTGCCCGGGAGACCGCCTGCGCGCTGCTGTTCACGCCGAGCTTGGCGTACACCCGGCGCTTGAGATTTTCCACCGTGAGGGGGCTGATCCTGAGCAGGACCGCGATCTCGGCGACGCTGTGCCCGGAACTCGTCAGCGTCACGAGCTCGAGTTCCCGGTCGGTCAGGCTGCCGTGGCCGATGTGGGCGCGCAGTGCGCTGCTGCGCCGCAGCAGCGCCAGTACGCCTGCGAGGCCATGCGATTCAGGAACAAGTGAGGTAACGCCCGCGCGGCAGGCGAGCGTCAGATCCGGCTCAGAAGCGTCCCGGTAGATGACGATCACGTTCAACCCGGGGAAATGCTGCAGCAGATTGTCCGCGAGTACGGCGAACTCACTCAGCCGCAGCCCCGCGTCGAGGATCACGGTGTCTGGCCGGCCCAGCTCGCACAGCGCCGGGAGCTCTTCTGGCTTGGCGACCTTGCCTACGACGGTAAGGTCCGGCCGGGCCGCGAGGCACGTAGCGAGCGTGTCGCGGAGCAGCCGTCGCGACGACTGCACGGCTACCCGGACGTTGACGCGAGCAGCGGTAGCCGCAGTCATCGTTAGGCCTGATGTCCTGGTTGTATCGCACCTATGGATCGACGTACTGGCTAACTTACGCCGGGCCGGCTTATAACGGAGACGTAACGGAAGTTTACGTTAGTTCCTGCCTTGTTGTCTGGTTGCTTCTGATGCGTTCCGTTGCGCCTTAGCTCTCCCGGCTCGCCTGAGGTGGCGCCTCAATTGCCTTGCGGAGGAGCGTCAGTTCGGTCTGGACGGTGGTGGCGGCGGCCTGGACCTGGTGGTTGTATGAGCGCATCTGGGTGAGGGTGGCTGCGCGGGCCTGCCGGGCGGTGAGGGCGGCCAGGGCCTGGTCGGCGCGGATCAGCGCGTCGGCTATGACGGTGGCCTGGGGGGTGAGGGTGACCGCGGCCGCCGGCACGGGGTTGCCGTCGGAGGCGGCGCTGGTGAGCAGCGCCAGCGCCCTGGCCCTGTTCTGCGGGGTGAACGTGACCGCGGCCAGGCTGGTGCCGAGCGCCTGCTCGGCCGCCGCCTCGGCGGTCAGGGCCGCCTCGGCCGCCACCAGGTTGCGTCCCTGGTTGGCGGTGTAGGCGGCGGTGTCGGCGGCCAGCAGCCTGGCGGCCGGGTTGACGATCCCGTCGTACTGGCTGACCAGCATCTGCCGGGTGGTGCACGGCAGGCCGGAGATGAACAGGGCCGGCTCGCAGCCGGCGGCAAGGACGGCGGCGGCGTGCCGGCCGGCGGCGCCGGCGGCGTAGACCAGCCCGGCGATCACCAGGACCGCGGCCAGCGGGGAGATGATCATCAAGATGACCCGGCCGGCCGCGGTGTCGTCCCGGCCGGGTGCGGCGTAGGTGTGGCTCATCGGATCCCTTCGCGGAAGGCGGTCGCGGCGTTACTCGGCGCTGGGGGTCTCGCGGAAGGAGTCGATCCCCTTGAAGATCTCCTCATTCAGGATGAAGATCATGCCGAATACGAACAGCGCGAAGACCGGGGCGATGGTGACCCAGACCAGCCAGTTGCGGCCTTCTTTCTGCCGGGCGGCGATCCACCGCCTGACCGGCGGCAGCCGCAGCGTGAGCAGGAACAGGCTGCACGCCGAGTACTGGTAGAACCGCTGGTGGAAGACCGGGTCGCCGTCGCCGGCGAAACCCGACCCGTTGGACCCGCTCTCGAACCCCAGCCCCTCCAGCAGCATCAGGTGGCAGGCCAGCAGCGCCCAGATGACGTAGATCATCCGGTGCAGCTGCTTCCAGTACCTGCCGAGCTTGCGCTGCGCCCACGGGTTGCCGGTCAGCAGCAGCGGGATGACCAGCAGCACCATGGTGAACCCCACCAGGGTGAAGGTGTGCCCGGCCAGCCGGCCGAACACCCCCCCGGCGAAGTTATCGGTGACCCCCGCCGCGGTCGCGTCCCCGATCCCGCAGCACGCCATCATGATCCCGTACCAGCGGCGCAGCCCGAAAAACCAGCGCTGCCCGGTCAGCGTGGACAGCGGGGTGACCAGCAGGCACAAGAACAGGCACGCCTCGGCGCCGGTGCCCAGCGTGTCATCGACCGACACCGAGAACGTGTTGCTGTTCAGCGTGACCAGCGCCGGCAGCATGAAGAACAGCGGGGCCACCGCCGGGGCGCCCAGCAGCAAAAGCGCGACCGCCTTCCGCTTGATCCGCGACCCGCCGAACTTGAACGTCACCTCCATCCACTCATCCACACGGCTCTTATCCGCCCGCTGC
>NZ_JASIAL010000017.1:0-7860 GCF_030042015.1 Trebonia sp.
TCGCCGGCCAGCTGGGCGGCGACCGCGACGCCGAGCGCGCCTGTGCCGCAGCACAGGTCGACGATCACCGGGCCGTCCGGCCCGGCGGGCACGCCGGACCGCGCTCGCGCGGTCCGCACCAGGAACTCGCTGCGCCGCCGCGGCACGAACACGCCAGGGTCGACGAGGATCCGCAGCCCGCAGAACTCCGCCCACCCCACGACCTGCTCAAGCGGCAGGCCGGCGGCGCGCCGCCCGGCCATGGCGTCAAGCTCGGCGGGCGTGCGGGCCGCCGCGGCCAGCAGGCCGGCCTCTTCTTCGGCGAACACGCATCCCGCGGCGCGCAGCCGGGCGACGACAGTCATCTGCGATTCCATACCGGGCCCAGGCTATCCCGGTCGGCTAGAGCGGGCTGACATCGGTGACGTGCACGACCGCCGCGCCCGCCGCGTCGGAGGCGGCCAGGTCGACGGTCGCGGAGATGCCCCAGTCGTGGTCGCCGGCCGGGTCGTCGAAGATCTGCCGGACCGTCCAGGCCGTCGCGCCTTCCTCGACGATCAGCATCGCCGGGCCCCGCGCGTCCGGGCCGGTGCCGATCTCGTCGTACTGCTCGAAGTACCCGTCGAGGGCGTCCGCCCAGGCGCCGGCGGTCCAGCCGTCGGCGGCCGACCCGTCGAGCCCGGCCAGCTCGTCGTACTTGCGCAGCGCGGCGAGGGTGACCCGCCTGAAGAGAGCGTTGCGAACCAGCACCCGGAACGCGCGGGCGTTCCCGGTGACGCCCGCCGCTCTCGCCTCGCGCCGCGGCACCTCGGGGCCGGGGTGGCTGAGCCGCTCCCATTCGTCGATCAGGCTCGAGTCGACCTGCCTGACGAGCTCGCCCAGCCACTCGATGAGGTCGGTGAGCTCCTCGGTCTTCGCCTCGTCGGGCACGGTCTGCCGCAGCGCCTTGTAGGCGTCGGCCAGGTAGCGCAGCACTAGGCCCTCGGACCGTGACAGGCCGTAGAAGTGCACGAACTCGGTGAACGTCATCGCCCGCTCGAACATGTCGCGGACGACGGCCTTGGGCGACACCTCGTAGTCGCCCACCCAGGGGTGGCCGCGGCGGTAGATGTCGTAGGCGGTCTCCAGGAGGTCCCGCAGCGGCTTGGGGTAGCCGACGTCGTCCAGTAGCTCCAGGCGGGTCTCGTAGTCGACGCCTTCGGCCTTCATCGCCGCGACCGCCTCGCCGCGGGCGCGGAACTGCTGCGCGGACAGCACCTGGCGCGGGTCGTCCAGGGTGGACTCGATGACCGACAGCACGTCGAGCGGATAGCTGTCGGAGCCGGCGTCGAGCAGTTCGATCGCGGCAAGCGCGAACGGGGACAGCGGCTGGTTGAGCGCGAAGTCGTACTGCAGGTCGACCGTGAGCCGGACGTACCTGCCCATCTCGTCCGGCTCGTCGAGGCGCTCGACGACGCCGCCGGCCAGCAGCGCCCGGTAGATCTCAATCGCGCGGTGGATGTGCCCGCGCTGCCGCCCGCGGTCCTCGTGGTTGTCGGTGAGCAGGTGCTTCATGGCTGCATAGGCGTTGCCCGGCCGGGCGATGACGTTCAGCACCATCGCGTGGGTCACGGTGAAGCTCGACGTGAGCGGCTCAGGTTCGGCGGCGACGAGCCGCTCGAACGTCGGCTTCCCCCAGGAGACGAAGCCCTCGGGCGGCTTCTTCTTCACGACCTTGCGGCGCGCCCTGGGGTCGTCGCCGGCCTTGGCCAGGGCGCGCTCGTTCTCCACCACGTGCTCGGGTGCCTGCACGACGACGCGCCCGGCGGTGTCGAACCCGGCACGGCCCGCGCGCCCGGCGATCTGGTGGAACTCGCGGGCGTGCAGCAGCCGGGTCCGCTTGCCGTCGAACTTCGACAGCGCGGTGAACACGACCGTGCGGATCGGCACGTTGATCCCGACGCCGAGCGTGTCGGTGCCGCAGATGACCTTGAGCAGGCCGGCCTGGGCCAGCGTCTCGACGAGCCTTCTGTATTTGGGCAGCATGCCGGCGTGGTGCACGCCGATGCCGTGCCGCACCAGCCGGGACAGGGTCTTCCCGAACCCGGCGGCGAACCGGAAGTCCCCGATGACCTCGGCGATCGCGTCCTTTTCCTGCCGGGTGCACACGTTCGTGCTCATCAGCGCCTGCGCCTGTTCCAGTGCCTGCGCCTGCGTGAAGTAGACGACGTACACCGGTGCCTGGCTGGTCGTGAGCAGTTCCTCGAGCGTCTCGCGCAGCGGCTGGACGAGGTAGGAGAAGATCAGCGGCACCGGCCGTATCGCGTTCTTGATGACGGCGGTCTGCCGTCCGGTGCGCCGGGTCAGGTCGTCCTTGAAGCGCGTGACGTCGCCGAGGGTCGCCGACATCAGGACGAACTGCGCCCTCGGCAGCTCGATCAGCGGCACCTGCCACGCCCAGCCGCGCTCCGGGTCGGCGTAGAAGTGGAACTCGTCGATCACGACCTGCCCGACGTCGGCGTCCGCGCCGTCGCGCAGGGCGATGCTGGCCAGGACTTCGGCGGTGCAGCAGATGATCGGCGCCCTGGGGTTGACGCTCGCGTCTCCCGTCAGCATGCCGACGTTCTTCGCTCCGAAGGCGTCGCACAGCGCGAAGAACTTCTCCGACACCAGCGCCTTGATCGGCGCGGTGTAATAGCTGCGCTGGCCGGCCGCGAGCGCGGCGAAGTGCGCCCCGGTCGCGACCAGGCTCTTGCCGGACCCGGTGGGCGTGGACAAGATCACGTTCGCGCCGGTCACGACCTCGATGAGCGCCTCTTCCTGGTGCGGGTACAGGTCGAGCCCCTGCGCCTTCGCCCACCCGGCGAACGCGTTGAAGACGGCATCGGGATCGGCCGGGCCGACAGCAGCGGGCCCGGCCTCCGGCGTCCCGGGCCCCAGCGCCCCCGCCCCACCAGGCGACGCTTCCACCCCTGCAGTCACTTGTGTGCCAACAGCCACGGCAGGCGTTCGCGCGGGCAGCAGTTCGGTAAGCGTCATGGCCGTTCCATGGTGCCCTGTCCAGCCGACTGCCTGAGCCATCGGGCATAGACAGGAACCCGGCTTGGCGGTGGGGTCCACAACGCCAGCCCTATTGGCGCCGGGGGCCCCACCGCCAAACAAAAGCGGTCGCGGCGCGTACAAAGCCGCACAGGAGGGGCAGCAGTGACAACAGGCCGCCGACCGGCACGGCAATCGTCGTTATCGGGGATAGAAAACCACCATAAAAGGTGGTTTTCTATCCCCGATCATCCGTCACGGGCTTCAGGGGCTCGCTGCCGTGCGACCGGCTCGACCCGCAGACGCCTCTCACTCCGCCTCGCCACTCACTTTGACGACTGCCTGATCACGGCACCCACCAATGCAGCGCCAGTCCCTGAGCCCGCAGCAAGGTTTCGCGGCATCCCGCCCCGGTCAGCATCAGGACGTGACGGACGATGGCGCGCGAGATGTCCCCGAGACAGGGGAGGAGGTCGGTGCGCCGGGCACGACAGCGGTGCCAGCCCCCGGACCGGTGCGAGCCAAGGCGGACGCGGCCGCCAACGCCAACGCCGGCGCGGCGACGGGCCTTGACGCGGCCGCGGTCGCCGTCCGTGTCGAGGAAGGCCTGGTCAACAAGGCGCCGCCGGAACCGGGCCGGTCAGTCTCCCAGATCCTGCGCGCCAACGTCTTCACCAGGTTCAACGCGCTTCTCGGCACGCTGTTCGTGGTCGTGGTCGTGGTCGGCCCGCCGCAGGACGCGCTGTTCGGCCTGGTGCTCGTGGCGAACACCGGCGTCGGCGTCTTCCAGGAGCTGCGGGCGAAGCGAGCGCTGGACCGGCTCGCGATCCTCACCGCGCCGCGGGCGCGCGTGCTGCGCGACGGCCAGCTCGCGCACATCGCCACGGGCGGGCTCGTCCAGGACGACGTGCTCGACCTGCGCATCGGCGACCAGGTGGCGGTCGACGCGGCCGTGCTCGCGGCCGACGGCCTGGAGATCGACGAGGCGCTGCTGACCGGCGAGGCCGAGCCGGTCGCCAAACAGCCGGGCGACACCGTGCTGTCCGGCAGCTTCGTGGTCGCGGGCAGCGGCCTGGCCCGCGCCACGGCCGTCGGCGGACAGGCGTACGCGGCGCGGCTGCAGGCGCAGGCGCGCCGGTTCAGCCTGGTCCGCTCGGAGCTGCAGCAGGGCACCAACCAGATCCTGCGCGGCCTGACCTGGGTGATGATCCCGGCCGGCGCGCTGCTGCTGTTCAGCGAGTTCTTCCGCAGCCACGACACGTTCCAGGACGCGGTGCGCGGCAGCGCGGCCGGCCTGGTGGCGATGGTGCCAGAAGGACTTGTGCTTCTCACGTCGCTGGCGTTCGCGATGGGGGCCATCCGGCTGGCGCGGCGGCGGGTGCTGGTGCAGGAGCTCGCGGCGATCGAGGGCCTGGCCCGCGTCGACGTGCTCTGCGTGGACAAAACCGGCACGCTGACTCGCCCCGGCATGCGGCTGATCCACACCGAGGTCCTCGGTGGCTGGCCGGACGCGCGGATCGCCGAGGTGGTGGCCGCGCTCGCCGCCGACGATGAGGCTCCGAACGGAACCGTGGCGGCTCTGGCGGCCCACTATCCTGACCCGCCGGGCTGGACGGTGACGGCGCGGGTTCCGTTCAGTTCGGCGCGCAAGTGGAGCGGCCTGACGTTCGCGGGCGAGGGAACCTGGCTGCTCGGGGCGCCGGCCGTCGTGGGCGCCGGCCTGCCGGCCGAGGCCGCCGCCGCGGTCGCCAGGCACGAGGAGGCCGGCCGCCGGGTGCTGCTGCTCGCCGGCTCCGCCGGCTCCGCCAGCTCCGCCAGCTCGCTGGACGGTGAGGTCCGCGGCGGGCCAGTCTCCCCGCCGGACGCGCGGCCCGCCGCGCTGCTCGTGCTCGCCGAGGAACTTCGCGACGAGACGGTGGCGACGGTGCGGTACCTGCTCGACCAGGGCGTCACGATCCGTGTGCTGTCCGGCGACGCGCCGCGCGCGGTCGCCGCGATCGCGCGGCGCGCCGGCATCCCGGCCGAAGACGAGCCGTGCGACGCCTCCGCGCTGACCGACGACGAGGTGGCCGCCCGGATCGGCTCGGTGAGCGTGTTCGGCCGGGTGCGCCCGGGACAGAAGCTGGCCGCGGTGCGCGCGCTGCGCCAGGCCGGCCACGTGGTGGCGATGATCGGCGACGGGGTCAACGACGTCCAGGCGCTCAAGGAGGCGGACCTGGGCATCGCGATGGGCTCGGGCAGCGGGGCCAGCCGGTCGGTCGCGCGCGTGGTGCTGCTCGACGGCACGTTCGCCGCGGTGCCGCAGATACTCGCCGAAGGGCGCCGGGTCATCGCCAACATCGAGCGGGTCGCCAGGCTGTTCGTCACCAAGAGCGCGTACGCGGCGCTGATCGCGATCGCGGTCGGCGTGGCCGGGGCCAGCTACCCGTTCTTCCCCAGGCACCTGACGATCATCAGCACGCTCACGATCGGCGTGCCGGGGTTCGTCCTCGCGCTTGCCCCTGGCGCGCCGCGCGCCCGGCCGGGATTCGTCAGGCGGGTGCTGAATTTCGCCATCCCGGCCGGGGTGGCCGTCGCGTTCGCGGTGCTGGCGGCCGACCTGATCGCGCACGCGACGCCGGGCGTGAGCCAGCAGCAGGAACGCACCGCTGCCCTGCTTGCGGCCGTCGCCATGGGGCTGTGGGTCCTCGTCCTCGTCGCCCTGCCGCCGCCGGCCGCCGATGCCGCCGGCTCCGGGCGGGACGGCCAGTCGCTGGCGGCGCGGGCCGGCCTGGTCCTTGCGATGGTCGCCTGCCTGGTCGTGCTGTTCGCGGTTCCCGTCGCCAGGACCACCTTCGGGCTGCAGCTGCCTCCGCCTGGCGTGCTTGCCGCCGAGGCGGGCGTCGTGCTCGTGGCGATCGCCGCCCTGTCCATCTGGCGCGTCCGCCCGCCCTAAGGTCCGCGGCCGGGTGCGGCCGCGGACACTCCGGGGCAGGTGCGCCGCCAAGGCGCGGCCGCGAGTTCCGGGGGGTCGTCCCCCCGGGCTAGACAGCGGTCAGGGCGCCGACCCGCCGCAGCACCTCGCCGGGGCCGAGCGCGGCGACGACCTCGGCCAGGTCCGGGCTGCGCCGGCTCCCGGTGACCAGCACCCGGATGACCGCCGACGCGTCGGCGATCGAGCCGGGGTAGGCGGCGGGGTCCTTCTTGTACTCCCGCTGGCTGGCCGCGAAGCCCAGCCGGACGGCAAGCTCGCGGACCTGGTCGAACCACCGCGCCCGCCAGTCCGCGCCGGATTCCGGGGCGGGCGGCAGGTAGCCGGCGGCGAAGCCGGCGGCCATCGCCCGCACCAGGCCGGCGGCCAGGCCGCAGAACCTCGGGTCGGCCGGATCGGTGACCAGCTCGAAGATCTCCGCGAAGAAAAAGCCGTACACCGCGCGGAAGTCGGCCCACTTGCGCAGGTCCTTGCGCGGGTTCGCGGCGCCCTCACGCTCGATGGCCAGCGCCCGCAGCGCCAGGTCGCGGTCGGCGCGCAGCACCGACGCCAGGGCCGGGTCGTAGCCGTCCGCCCACGGCAGGACCCGGTCCAGGATCTGCGCGCCTGGCAGCGCGGCGACGAAGTCCGCGCTGACGTCGTCCAGCTTGACCATGTCGAGCAGCGGCCCGGCGGTGCCGCATTCGGACAGCCGGATCGGGGCGGCCAGCGCCTCGGGCAGCGGCAGCTCGGCGAGCCGGCCGTTGGCCAGGCCGCGCAGGTAGTACAGCACCGCCTGCGTGGGGAACCCGAGCTCGATGTAGTACGCGACGTTCATCTCGGGGTCCTTGCGCTTGGACAGCTTGCGGCGGCTGCCGCCGTCCTGCTTCATCAGCGACGCGACGTGCGCGTAGCGCACCCGCGGGAAGCCGAGCGCGTCGAAAAGCTGGTTGTGCAGCGGCACGGAAGACAGCCATTCCTCGCCGCGGATCACCAGGGTCACCCGCATCAGGTGGTCGTCGACGGCGTGCGCGAAGTGGTAGGTGGGCAGCCGCAGCTCGGAGTCGCTGCTTTTCAAGACGATCGCGTCGTTGCGGTTGTCGTCCTGGGTGATCTCGCCGCGGATCTCGTCGGTGAAGCTGACCCGGTGGCCGCCGATCCCAGGCGAGCGGAACCGGACCACGTACGGGTCGCCCGCGGCGAGCCGCTGCGCCACCTGCTCGGCCGGGGCGTCGCGCCAGATGGCCCACTGGCCGTAGTAGCCGGGCAGCGCGCCCACGGCTTTCTGCCGCTGGCTGATCGCGGCCAGCTCCTCCTTGGTGGCGAAGCAAGGGTACGCCTTGCCCTGGCGAAGCAGGTCCCTGACGTAGGTGAGGTAGATCTGCGCCCGTTCGGACTGGGTGTACGGACCGTAGCCGCCCTTCTGGTCGTCTTCGTCCGGCGTGATGCCGAAGTGCGCGAGCCCCGTCTCGAACTGGCTCGCCGAGCTCTCTTCGAACCGGGCCTGGTCGGTGTCCTCGATGCGGACCAGGTAGACGCCGCCGGAGTGGCGGGCGATGTCCAGGTCGAGCATCGCCGTGTAAACGGAGCCGATGTGCAGGAAGCCGGTCGGGCTGGGAGCGAACCGGGTGACTTCGGCGCCCGCGGGCAGGCCGCGCGGCGGATACCGGCTTTCCCAGTGCGACGGCTCGGGCAGGCCGGTCGGGAACAGCGAGTCGATCAGGTCCTGGCTCAGCATGACTACTCAGCCTACCGGCGGCAGCCGGGCGGGCCGGCGGGCTACCGGCCGCCGCGCTGCCGGAGGGGGCGGAACCGGCTCCGGCGGGCCGGCGGGGGCTGCGGGAACTCCTGGTAGTCGGCGAACCGCGCGGCGACCGCCGTCGGCAGCCATGACCGGGGCGGCGGCCCCGTGG
>NZ_JASIAL010000094.1:0-6852 GCF_030042015.1 Trebonia sp.
GCCGCGAGCGCCCGCGCCGCCGCGGCCACCTGCGCGGTCGCCGGCGCCGCGGGGGGAACGGGGATCGGGCCGCTGACCTGGACGGGCGCGCGCTCGCCGAGCAGGTCGAGCGGGAGCTCCAGGTGCACGGGCCGGGGCCGCCCGGTCGCCATCGCGGCGTAGGCCTGGGCCACGGCCAGCGGGATTTCCGCGACGCTGGCGACCCGGTGGCTGTAGGCGACCAGGGCGCCGAGCGCGGCGTGCTGGTCCTTCACCTCGTGCAGGTACCCGTTGCCGCGGCCGGGATGACCCAGCGGCAGCCCGGGTGAGACCAGCAGCATCGGGACCGAGTCGGAGTAGGCCTGCGCGGCGGCCGTCGCCGCGTTAAGCACCGCGGGCCCTGTGGTGGTCAGGCACACCCCCGGCTGGCCGCTGGCGCGCGCCCACCCGTCGGCCGCGAAGCCGGCGCCCTGCTCGTGCCGCGGTGAGACGTGCCGGATGCCAGACCGCGCCAGCGCGGCGTAGACAGGCAGGTTGTGCGTGCCCGGCACGCCGAACACGGTGGCCGCGCCGTGCGCTTCCAGGGCCGCGACGAGGGCCTCGCCACCCGTCAGCTTGTCGGTCACGGCCCCGCCCTCCTCTCAGCCGGCCACTTCTATTGACTTATTGTACAGTTGTGGATGACAGAGTTTCAATGCCTGATGTACAGTTCGCAGCGTATGCATCGACAAACTACTATGCAAAGGTTCAGTAATGGTCTCGCTTCAGGCAACCCTACCCGCCGCCACCGGCGCGGTCGCCGCGCCCCGCTTGCAGCTGATCTGGACCGACCCGGTCAGCGGGCGGCAGGGCTACGCCGTCATCGACCGCCTCGTGCGCGGGGTCGCCAGCGGCGGGCTGCGGATGCGCGACGGGTGCACCCTTGACGAGGTGCGCGGTCTCGCGGCGGGCATGACCCGCAAGGAGGCGCTGCACTACGACCCGGCCAGCCGTTACATCCCGCTTGGCGGCGCGAAGGGCGGCATCGACTGCAGCCCCCACGATCCGCGGGCCCGCGCGATACTCACCCGCTTTGTCGACGGCGTGCGCTTCCTGATCGAGCGGCACTGGACCACCGGAGAGGATCTCGGCCTGCGGCAGGACACGCTGGATGACGTCGTCGCCGAACTCGGGCTTGACAGCTCCATCCAGGCCATCTACCCGTTGCTTGACGACGCGGCCGGGGCGCGCGCGCGGCTGGCCGCCGCCTTCGCGATCGACGTTGACGGGGTGAGCCTGCCCGAGCTGGTCGGCGGGCTCGGCGTGGCAGAGTCCGCGCTGACCGCGCTCGACCACGCCGGGCTGCCGTACCGCTCGGCCCGGGCGGTGGTGCAGGGCTTCGGGTCGATGGGCGGCGCGACCGCCCGTTACCTCGCCCGGGCCGGCGTGTGCGTGGTCGCGCTTGCCGATGCGCACGGCGTTATCGTGAACCCCGCCGGACTCGACGTGGAACGGCTGCTGCTCACCCGCGACCCCCTCGGCGGCATCGACCGCGGCCAGCTCCGCCCCGGCGACACCGAGGCCCCAGGCAGCGCCTGGCTTGACATCGACTGCGAGGTGCTCGTCCCGGCCGCGGTCTCCTACTGCATCGACACGCGCGACCAGGCCAGGGTCAGCGCCCGCTTCGTGGTCGAGGCCGCCAACATGCCCACGCTGCCCGCGGCCGAAGCCGGGCTGTCCGCCCGCGGCGTCCACGTGATCCCCGACTTCGTCGCCAACTCGGCGACCAACGCCTGGTGGTGGTGGACGCTGTTCGGGGACATCGGCGCCGACGCCGCGCAGGCCGAGCGCAAGGTACGCGACTCGATGCGCCGCATCGTCACCGACATGCTGACCGACGCCGGCCAGCACGGGGTGAGCGTGCGCACCGCCGCCCAAGCCACCGTCGAACGCAAGCTCGCCGCGATTGACGAGCGGTTCGGCCAGCGGCCGGCTAGCTCTTGAGCGCTTCCTGCAGCTCGCTGGTGATTTCGTCGGTGGTCGCGTCCACAGAGCGCTTCACCACCTTCGCGGCACTGGCGAGCGCCTGGCTGACCGCCTGTTCGATCGTTGGCTCGCCGACCGCGATCAGCCCCGCCTGATCGGCGGTGAGCTGCTGAGCCGCCTCTTTGAGCTCTTTCCTCGGCAATGTCCCGCCGCCCAGTGCCTCGGGAATGACGTGCATGCGCGGGCGGTCCATCCGCTTGACGATGTGCGGCTTGCCGTTTTCCTTGTCGATCACCGCCGCGTCGTACGAGCCGATCACCTCGTCCTTGCGCAGCTGCTCGATCGCGGTCAGCGCCGACAGTGCGGCCTGCACGCTCCCGTAGGATGCGGCGTACATAAGCATCGGCTTCTTCTCTGCCATGAAGTCTCCTGAGTAACAGACACCCCTACGGCCACAGTTCTTACCCCGATCTCAGGGCGGTAACAGTAACGACGCCGCGCGGGCCGCCAGGGGCGGTCCCCGGCATGGCGGCAATTGCCGACCATGGCCGGGAAGATTTTTCGGACAAATCGCGGTCCTGGCCCAAATCGCGCGATCGTAACGGCCTGCTCGCCTCGCTCACGGCATCCACTCGTGAACGATTTGTCATAATCTGCCCGGTTCCCGGTCGCCGCCACGTCCCGGCCGGCGGCGGATGAATGTGGCATCGAGCCGGTCACAGGCGGCTGACTGTCACATTCATCCGGCCGCGTGCTACCAGGGCGGCCCCCGCTGGCGGCAGATCGGCCCGTTACCAGGACGCGACCTTCACGATGTGAGACAGAGCCCAAATCGGCGCTAAATGTCTACTTGATAAAAAATCTCTTCGGGATCATGAGATACCCAAAGAACCGCGTGATGTGCCCGTGAAAGCAGATGAGGGTGATAAGCGCTGTGGCGCCGCCCACATGGCCGCGGCGGCTTGATGATCTTGAAGCTTACCGGCTCTTTACACCAAGGGCGCGGCTCGTGTACGACAGGGGGATTGGTCAACTGCCATCAGGGAGCGGGTGGGTCGGGATGGTTAGCGTGCGCGTGCCTATGTTCCTGCCGAGCAGGAACGGCCTTCAATTCACCAACAGCTGGCCAGCAGAACCGGACTACACCATTAACATCCTTGGCGAGCACGTGACGCTGGGCAATGCGAGCGATGGACTATGCGGCGGCATGGCCTATACGGTCAATGACCTGTACCAGGCCCGCCTGCTGCCGCCGCGGGAAACAGCGAATCCCGCCGAGGGCGCGCCGCTGTTCAACTACATCGTCGCGCGGCTGACGAACAGCTTCGACGAGGCCGACGTGACCCACTACCTGTCGTGGATCCAGATGTCCGACGGCGACTCATTCTTCGGCCATGGCGTCGCCTGGCATGAGATCACCGAGGAATGGCCGATGATCAAGCAGGACATGGATTCCGGGCTGCCCTCCGCCCTCGGCCTGGTCGCCGGCCAGCAGCCGGCATTCCTGGGATTTCTCACCGGGATAGAGAACCTCTCGCAGTGCCATCAGGTCCTGGCCTGGGGATATGACCTGAACGGCACTGACCTGACCCTGCACATATACGACCCGGACTACCTGGGCGACGACAATACGATCAGCCTTAACATCGGCGATCCGACGCAGGCCACCACGCTGACGATGTCCAACAATCCGCCGGGCCATTTCCGCGGGTTCTTCCGCACGCACTACCAGTACCACAACCCGACGACGCCGGTCTCCGGGGCGTTCATCGAGACCGTGGTGACCAGTCCGGGAATTGCCACCGGGGGCCCGATCACCGGCCTGCCGCCCGTGGTGGCGCCGGCGGCCCCGTGACCGCAGGAGTGCCCGGGTCCCACCAGCCTGTGGAAAACGTGTGCGCAACTGTTTGCACCCATGTTGATATGCCCTGCTTTACGGGGATACAACCGTGCATGCTCCGGCTGAGCCTGTGGATAACCGTCCGCCGCGCCCGCTGTCGCGGCGCGCACGCGCGCTGGCCAGATCGGGTACCCTTACATGGTCGCGATGGCGGAGTAGCTCAGTCAGGCAGAGCAAGCGGCTCATAATCGCTGTGTCGCCGGTTCAAGTCCGGCCTCCGCTACCCAGCAGGCGTTACCCACCACGTACCACATCAAGTACTCTTGACCGACAAAACTCTCGGGTAGAAAGGCACTCCACCATGGCTGCCACCGACATCCGGCTGAAGATCACGCTGGCTTGCCAGGAGTGCAGGCACCGCAACTACATCACGAAGAAGAACCGGCGCAACGACCCGGACCGCCTTGAGCTGATGAAGTACTGCCCGAACTGCCGCTGCCACCGCCCGCACCGCGAGACTCGCTAGCGGAAGGCGCCGCCCGGTGCCCCTTAACCAGGAGTATGTCGGCCGGGTCTTCGGGCCGACGCAGCCGTACGAGGTCAGCCGGGTCAAGATCGCCGAGTTCGCCAATGCCATCGGCGAGCCGAGCGCGGCGTGCCGCGACAAGACCGCGGCGCAGCAGGCGGGCTACCCGGACGTGATCGCGCCGCCCACGTTCGCGATCGTGATCAGCATGACCGCCACGGGAGGGCTGAACGCCGACCCGGGCCTCGGCCTTGACTACTCGATGGTCGTGCACGGCGAGCAGAGCTTCAGCTATACCCGCCCGCTGCACGCAGGGGACGTGGTGGTCGCCACCTCGACGATCGAGTCGATCAGGGTGCTCGGCGCCATGTCGATGCTCGTCACGTCGACGGACATCAGCACCGTGGACGGCGAGCACGTCTGCACGGCGAAGTCCACGCTCGTCGAGCGCGGGCAGTAAGCAGGGAGACCCACGATGGCGCTGCGCTACGCCGATATCGAGCCGGGCACCGAGATACCGCGGCAGAGCTACCAGGTCACGCGCCTGGACCTGGTCAAATACGCGGGTGCCTCCGGTGACTTCAACGTCATCCACTGGAACGAGCGGGCCGCCCGCGCCGTCGGCCTGCCTGACGTCATCGCGCACGGCATGTACACGATGGCCCAGGCCGCCAGGTACGTCACCGAATGGGCAGGCGGCGACCCGGGCGCGATCTCCGAGTTCGGCGTCCGGTTTTCCGCGATGGTCCCTGTCCCCGACGACGGCGCGGGCGCGACGATCGAGATCAGCGGCACTGTCGCGGAGAAACTCGGGGACGGCAAGGTGGCGGTCGACCTGACCGCGCGTGCCGCCGGGGCGAAGGTGCTGACCCGCGCCCGCGCCGTCGTCCGCCTGCCGTGACCGATCTCGCCGGCTACACGACGCTTGGCCTCGGCGGCCCCGCGAAAGCCTTCGTGGCGGCCTCGACCGAGGCCGACCTGATCGACGCGGTTCGCGCCGCGGACGGGGCAGGCGAGCCGGTGCTGCTCATCGGCGGCGGCAGCAACCTCGTGATCGCGGACGACGGCTTCCCCGGCACGGTCATCGCCGTCGCCAGCCGCGGCGTCGGCTACTCGGGCGACGGGGACGGCCGCCTGGCGGTGGCGGTCGCCGCCGGTGAGGACTGGGACGACGTGGTGGCCGCCACGGTCGCCGAGGGCCTGGCCGGGCTGGAATGCCTGTCCGGCATCCCCGGCCGGGCGGGCGCGACCCCGATCCAGAACGTCGGTGCCTACGGGCAGGAGGTGGCTGAGGTCATCGCCACCGTGCGGGTCTTCGACCGGCTGACGCGCCAGATCAGCGTCATCCCGAACGAACAGTGCCGCTTCTCCTACCGCACCAGCCTGTTCAAGGATGCCCTGCCCAGGTACGTGGTGCTGGGCGTGACGTTCCGGCTGGCCAGGGAGCCGCTGTCGCTGCCGGTGCAGTACGCCGAGCTCGCGTCCGAACTCGGGCTGCGGATGGGGGAGCGCGCGGGAGTCGGCGAGGTTCGTTCGGGAGTGTTGAAAATAAGGGCACGCAAGGGGATGCTGCTCAGCCCGGGGGACCCGGACAGCCGCAGCGCCGGCTCGTTCTTCACCAACCCCATCCTGGACGCGGAGCAGCTCGCCGGGGTCGCGGCCGCGGCGCCGGGCCCGGTTCCCCGTTTCGACGCGGGCGACGGCCGGGTCAAGGTCCCGGCCGCGTGGCTGATCGAGCACGCCGGCTTCGGCAAGGGGTACGGCGCGCCCGGCCGGGCGCGGGTGTCCTCGAAGCACACGCTCGCGCTGGTCAACGCGGGCGGCGCGACCACGGCGGACCTGGTCGCGCTGGCGCGGGAGATCCGCGACGGGGTGCGCGACGCGTTCGGCGTCACGCTGCAGCCCGAGCCCACCCTGGTCGGTGTCACGCTGTAGCGAGGCCGTCCCGGCGCCCGAGCCGAGCCGTGCCTGCGCCACTCTGGCGGGGCCGTCCTGGCGGCCGACCCGAACCCGGGCAGCGCGTCACGCCCCGTCACATCGCTCACCCGCACATCATCTTCGCCGGACCAGGTGACATGCACGCGAGGGAGCGGCAGCCGCCAGTCCCGCGGGTCGGCTAGGCGGCCAGCCAGGTGTCGATGGCGGTCAGCAGGCTGGCGCGGACGCCGGAGGGGGCCGCCGAGCCCAGGACCGCCATGCGGGCTAGTTCGGCCAGCTCTTGCGGGGTGCAGCCGTGCACGTCACGAGCGATCTCATACTGCCTGACCAGCCGCCGCCCGAACAGCAGCGGGTCGTCCGCCCCGAGCGCGACCGGCACGCCGGCGTCGAAGAGGGCGCGGACGGGGACCGCGGCCGGGCCGGGCGCGACGCCGAGCGCCACGTTGGAGGACGGGCAGACCTCCAGGGTCACGCCCGTGGCGGCGAGCCGCTTGACGACCTCGGGGTCCTCGACCGAGCGGACGCCGTGCCCGATCCTGTCGGCGTGCAGCCGGTCCAGCGTGGCGCTGACGCTGGCCGCGCCGACCAGCTCTCCTGCGTGCGG
>NZ_JASIAL010000512.1:0-6568 GCF_030042015.1 Trebonia sp.
CAGACATTCCGGTCGCCGCTCGCCGTCCTGATCTGGTGGGTGTGGGTGCTGTTCGCGATCGCCAACCTGATCGACCTGGCCGTGCAGGGCCGCGATCACCTGTCGGTCGTGGCGGCGTTCATCCTGGTGCTTGTCACCGGCGTGGTCTACGCGGCCGCGCAGCGGCCGCGCATCATCGCCGCCGACGACGGCCTGACGATCGTCAACCCGCTGCGCGAGCACCGGGCGCGCTGGGCCTCGGTCGCCGGGATCGACTCCACTGACCTGGTGCGCGTGCGGTGCGAGTGGCCGCTCGACAGCGCCCGGGACGAGGCGGACGAGGCGGACGAGGCGGACGCGCCGGCGACCGGCAAGCGCGTCATCCACTCCTGGGCGGTGCAGACGGCCCGCCGCAGGCAGTTCACCGCCCAGGTGCGCGCCGAACGCCGCGCGGTCCGCCGGCCGGGGACAGGGACAGGGACGCGCAGCGCCGCGGGTCCCGGCGGCACGTTCGGTGCCTTCGCGGAAGCCGGCGGCGACGCCACGCCGGCCGGCGTCGGGGACGTCGCCTACGTGGTGGCCGCGCTGCGCGCACGCGTGGCGCAGGAGCACGCGGCGAACCCCGGTCAGCGGGCCGAGCCGCCGGTCACGACCTGGTACTGGCCGGCGTTCGCGGCGATCCTCGTGCCCGCCCTCGCGCTCGTGATCGCGATCCTGGTCTTACCCGCGGGCCGTACGCGGCGGCCCTACGCGGGCAGCTGGCTGTCACCGGCCGACGGCGGGTTGGACGGCCGCGTCCGCAGCCACTCCACGTAGTCGGCCGGCGCGCCGGCCTTGATGGCGGCGTCCACCAGGATGGACAGGTGCCGCGCGGAGGGCAGGCCGCCCTCGTACGCGTCGAGCACGTACAGCCAGGCCAGCGCGTCCCCTTCCAGGGTCTGCACCCGCACCTTGAGCTTGCTGTAGACGCCGAGCGTGACGCCGTCCCAGCTGTCGAGTTCCTTCTCGTCGACCTCGGGAACGTCGTAGAGCACGACGAAGACCCGCTCGGTGGCATCCTCGACGACCGTGGTGAGCGCGCCCTCCCAGCCGATGTCCTCACCGCCGAAAGTCAGGCGCCAGCCCTCCAGCCACCCGGTGCCCTGCTGCGGGGAATGCGGGCAGCGCGCGAGCATCTGCTCGGGATCCATGTTGCTGCCGTAGGCGGCGTATAGTGCCACGGTGCCTAAGCGTACGGCGTAATCGCGCGGGGCGGCGCACGGGCGGCGCGATGAGTGCGTGATAATTGCATAACGTGACTTTGCCTCGCCCGCGCATCGCTATTCTCGGCGGCGGTCCAGGCGGCTACGAGGCCGCCCTGGTGGCCGCGCAGCTCGGTGCCGAGGTCACCGTGGTCGACGAGGCAGGCCTCGGCGGCGCGTGCGTGCTCTCCGACTGTGTCCCGAGCAAGACGCTGATCGAGTCCTCGGTCACGATGAACATGCTGGGCCGCTCGGCGTCCCTTGGCCTGCAGCTGGAGAACGGTGACAACCCCGTCGTCGGGGTGGACGCGCCCGCGCTGTACGCGCGGATCAAGGCGCTCGCGGCGGCTCAGTCGAACGACATAGCCGAGCACGTGGCCGCCGAGGGCGTGCGCATCATCCAGGCAAGGGGCCGCCTGACCGGCCCGCACACGATCGAGGCGGCCGGCGCGACCGTGCATGCGAACGTGGTGCTTATCGCCACAGGGGCGAGCCCGCGAGTGCTGCCCGATGCGGTCCCCGACGGCGAGCGGATCCTCACCTGCCGCCAGCTGTACGACCTGCCCGAGCTTCCCGAGGAGCTGATCGTGGTCGGCTCAGGGGTGACCGGCGCCGAGTTCGCCGGCGCCTACCAGGCGCTCGGCTCCCGGGTCACGCTCGTCTCCTCGCGCGAGCACGTGCTGCCGCACGAGGACAAGGACGCGGCGGTCCTCATCGAGGGCGTGTTCCGGCGGCGCGGCATGACCGTGCTCAGCAAGTCCCGTGCCCAGGCGGTGCACCGCAAGGGCGACGCCGTGCTGGTCACGCTGGCCGACGGCAGGACGCTCACCGGGTCGCACTGCCTGCTGACCGTCGGGATGGCGCCGGGCACGGCGGAGATCGGCTGCGCGGCGGCGGGCATCAACCTGGACGGGCGCGGCTTCATCGAGGTGGACCGGGTGTCGCGGACGTCCGCTCCCGGCGTGTACGCGGCCGGGGACTGCACGGGCGTGCAGATGCTCGCGTCGGTGGCGGCGATGCAGGGGCGGATCGCGATGTGGCACGCGCTGGGCGAGGCGGTGCAGCCGATCCGGCTCAGCCACGTGGCGGCCACGATCTTCACCGACCCGGAGATCGCCTCGGTCGGCACGTCGCAGGCGGCGGTGGACGGCGGCGAGGTCGTCGCGCGGGTGGTCAAGCAGCCGCTGGCCACGAACGCCCGCGCGAAGATGGCCGGGATCCGCGACGGGTTCGTCAAGATCTTCGCGCGCCCGGGCACGGGCCTGGTGCTCGGCGGCGTCGTGGTGGCGCCGCGCGCCAGCGAGCTGATCCTCCCGCTGTCGATCGCGATCGAGCAGAACCTGTCGGTTGACCAGATCGCGCACACGTTCTCTGTCTACCCGTCGCTGTCGGGCAGCGTGACCGAGGCGGCCCGCACGGTCATGGAGTTCGGCGCCGACGCTATCCTCTGATCACGACAGCGGCCCGCTCGGGCGTGCGCTCGCGGGCAAGCATCGCGTCCTCCTGTGCCGCCCACTGCTCCCAGTGCGGAGCGAACACGTCCCCGTCACGGTCAAGGGCCCTTTTCCTCCGAACGGACAGTGGCGCCTCCACCCACACCACCAGGCTCTCGAAGACGGCGGCACGCCGCGCGCCGGCCCCCACGCCCTCCACGATCAGCGCCTCCGGCGGATCCAGCGCCACCGGCTCGGCCCACTTCCCCGCGACCCAGTCGTAGCGGGGAACGCGGGCCGTCCGGCCCGCCGCCAGCGGCTCGAGCACGGCGCGGACGAGCAGGTCGATCCCGTTCTCCAGCCCGTCCCAGCCGCCGTAGAGGTCCTCGAGCGACACCACGGGCGCGGCAAGCTCGCGCCGCAGTCCCGCCGCGAGCGAGGTCTTCCCCGCCCCGGACCGCCCGTCGATCGCCAGCACCCGGGTCCGCCCCGCCCGCGGCGCGGCCGTCCGCAGCGACTCCCCGAGAGCGGCGACCACGTGATTCACGTCAGTGGGCGGGGCGGCCGGTGTCCGGGTCGTTCGGTACCGGCAGGCCGTGCTGGTGCAGCCGGGCGGCACGCACGTCGTCGGCGCTGATCAGGACGGTGCCCACGCTGGCGATCAGCGCGAAACCCGGCACCGCGATCCGCAGCCACACCGGTCCAGGCAGGAACGCCAGCCCGACGCAGACCGGCACCATGATGACGAGCAGCCGCCTGATCGTCCGGCCGCGCCAGCCGGCGTCGGTCAGCTCGTGCCGCACCCAGTCGCGGTATTCATCGGGCAGCCGGAACCCGACGGCGAACAGCAGCCAGCGTCCGATGCCTGGATCGCCCGGCAGCCGACGCGTCATGTGGCTCAGTCCTTGAGCTGGCAGATCTCTGTGCCGGCCGCGACGGTCTGGCCGACCTCCACGGCCAGGCCGGTGACCGTTCCGTCCTTGTGCGCGGTCAGCGGCTGCTCCATTTTCATCGCCTCGAGTATCACCACGGTGTCGCCGGCGCTCACCTGCTGCCCCTCGGCCGCGACGATCTTGACGATCGTGCCTTGCATCGGGGTGACCAGCCAGTCACCGCTCGCCTGGCCGTGCCCGGCCGAACGGGAACGGCGGCCGCGGCGGGAACCAGCGGCCCGTTCGGGAGAAGAAGAAGCGGAGCGGGCAGCGGCGGGAAAGGCCATCGCGGCCGGAAGCACGACCTCAAGCCGCTTGCCGCCGACCTCCACGGTCATCCGCTCGCGGGCCTGCCCGGAGGCGGCCACGGGGGCGTCCTGCGGCTCGAGCGGCGCGGTGAACTCCGTCTCGATCCAGCGGGTGTGCACCCGCAGGCTGTCGCCTGCGAACGCCGGATCGTCGACGACGGCGCGGTGGAACGGCAGCACGGTGGGCATGCCGCCCACGGTGAACTCGCCCAGCGCGCGGCGGGCGCGCTGCAGCGCCTGCTCGCGGGTGGCGCCGGTGACGATCAGCTTGGCGATCAGCGAGTCGAACGCCTGCGGCACGGTCATCCCGGCCGTGTACCCGGCGTCAAGCCGGACGCCTGGTCCGGCTGGCGGGTTCCATTCGGTGATCGTTCCCGGCGCCGGGAGGAAGTTCCGCGCCGGGTCCTCCGCGTTGATCCGGAACTCGATCGAGTGCCCCCGCCGCGGCGGGTCGTCGTAGCCGAGCGGCTCGCCCTCGGCGACGCGGAACATCTCCCGGACCAGGTCGATGCCGCTGACCTCTTCCGTCACCGGGTGCTCGACCTGCAGCCGGGTGTTCACTTCGAGGAAGCTGATCGTGCCGTCGGCGGCGACGAGGAACTCACAGGTGCCCGCCCCGACATAGCCCGCCTCGCGGAGGATGGCCTTGGAGGCGTCGTAGAGCTGCTTGTTCTGCTCGCCGGACAGGAACGGCGCCGGGGCTTCCTCGACCAGCTTCTGGTGCCTTCTCTGCAGCGAGCAGTCCCTGGTGGAGACGACCACGATGCTGCCGTGGGAGTCGGCCAGGCACTGCGTCTCGACGTGCCGGGGACGGTCCAGGTAGCGCTCGGCGAAGCACTCGCCGTTCCCGAACGCCGCGGTGGCCTCGCGGACTGCGGACTCGTAAAGCTCGGGGATCTCGGCCTCGGTGTGCGCCACCTTGAGCCCGCGGCCGCCGCCGCCGAACGCGGCCTTGATCGCCACCGGCAATCCGAACCGCCTGGCGAACTCGGCGACTTCCGCGGCGGAGCGCACGGGGCCGTCGGTGCCCGGGGCCAGCGGCGCGCCGACGCGCTTGGCGATGTCCCTTGCCCTGACCTTGTCGCCGAGCGCCTCGATCGCCCGCGGGGGCGGGCCGATCCAGGTCAGGCCGTTGCCGATCACAGCCGTCGCGAAGGCCGCGTTCTCGGCGAGGAAGCCGTAGCCGGGGTGCACGGCGTCCGCGCCGGCCCGCGCCGCGACCTGGATGATCTTGTCGATGTCCAGGTAGGTCTGCGCCGGCGTGGTGCCGTTCAGCGCGTACGCCTCGTCAGCGATCCGGACGTGCAGGGCGTCGAGATCGGAGTCGGCGTAGACGGCGACGCTGGCAAGCCCGGCGTCCCGGCAGGCGCGCGCCACCCGGACCGCGATCTCGCCGCGGTTCGCGATGAGAACTTTCCGCAATTCGGCCTCGTTCTGGGGTTGGCAGGGGATCGTCCCCCCTCGGGAGATTCGTCGTAGCTGGGTGGAGTCTAAAGCAGCCCGGCTTGCCGGTCCCGCGTGGTTCCATGATCATGGGCGCCGGCCTGCTGGCCGGCGCCTTCCCGCCGGCCAGCAAAAGGGGTGACGGACGTGCTCATGTGGGTGCCCGCGGACTGGGTCGCGGCGGGGATGACCGGCCTGCCGGGCACGGACGTCGAGATCGTCGAGCCCGACGGCTCGCCGCTGCCGGCCAGCGCGGCGGATGTCGAGTTCTACGTGCCGAGCTTCTTCCCGACGCTGCCCGTCTGCGAGGCGATGGCGCACATGCCGCGGCTGCGCGTGGTTCAGGCGCTGACCGCGGGGGTGGACCGGCTGCGCCCGTACGTGCCCGCCGGGGCGGTCCTGTGCAACGCGCGCGGCGCGCATGACGCGTCCACCGCCGAGTGGGTGGTCGCGGCCATGCTCGCCTCGGTCCGCCGGTTCCCGCTGTTCACGATCGAGCAGGCGGCGGGCCGGTGGAGCTACCAGCCGACAGGCGAGCTCGCCGAGAAGACCGTGCTGATTGTCGGCTACGGCTCGATCGGGGCCGCCGTCGAGCGGCGGCTCGCCGGCTTCGAGGTGACGGTGCTGCGGGTCGCGCGCAGTCCGCGGCCCGGCGTGGCCGGCCTGGCGGAGCTGCCGGCGCTGCTGCCGTCCGCCGACGTGGTCGTGCTGCTCGTCCCGTTCACGCCGCAGACCGCGGGCATGGTGGACGGCGGCTTCCTGGCCGGGATGAAGGACGGGGCGCTGCTCGTCAACGCAGCCCGCGGTCCCGTCGTGGTGACCGAGGCGCTGCGCGCGGAGCTGGAGACCGGCCGGCTGCGCGCGGCGCTCGACGTGACCGACCCCGAGCCGCTGCCGCCTGGCCACCGGCTGTGGACGCTGCCGGGAGTCTTCATCACCCCGCACGTGGCGGCGTCCACGCCCGTGTCGCGGCACCGGGTGGTGCGGCTGGCGAGGGAGCAGGCGGAGGCGTACCTGCGCGGCGACCGGCTCCGCAATGTGATCAGCGGCACATATTAGCGGCGGGCGGCCTAGGATATTCGCAGCCGGCAGGTCGTGCTGGCTCCCAGCGGCCGCACTTGTCTCCCGGTGGACGCCCTTCCTCAACCCAAGCGTGATCTCGGGTACGTAGAGTAAATCCAAAGGCCGGATCGCCAGACTTTCCCCAAGGTGCTTACCTAGAGGTGGCGAAC
>NZ_JASIAL010000513.1:0-5304 GCF_030042015.1 Trebonia sp.
AGGCCGACCTGCCGATCGTCCCGGTCTACACGAACATCTTCGCCCCCCCGCTGCCGCAGCCGAAGCGGTACGTGCAGCTCGGCCAGGCGATCAGGGAACTCGTCGAATCCTGGCCGAGCGACCAGCGGGTCGCCATCATCGGCACCGGCCACCTCTCCCTGGAGCTGGGCGGGCCACGCCAGTTCGGGCCGCACGGCCCCGACCCCGAGTTCGACCGCAAGGCCGTCGAGTGGATCGCGTCGGGCGACATCGAAAAGGCGCTCGGCGAGGTATCGCTCGACTCGCTGTGGGAGCCGGGCAACGCGACCCACGGCTTCCTCGACTTCATGCTGATGATGGGCGTCGCCGGAGCCGGGGAGAAGGCCGACTACGTGGACACCCTCGACCTCTTCCACACGATGGAGGCCTACTTCACCTGGTACCCGAAGGGCGGGGACGCGTAGATGAGCAAGTACCTGCTGAACAAGTTCCTCTACACCGTCGACCGGGACCCCGAGCTCGTCGAGCGGTACCGCGAGGACCCCAAGGGCACCGTGGAGTGGTGGGAGGCCGAGCGCGCGAACGCGATCCTGAACGTGCACGGCGGCGAGAGCTCGACCTGGCTGAGGTTCGACGACGCCGAGCGCGAGGCGCTGGCCACGCACGACTACCCGAGGCTGTTCGAGCTCGGCGCGCACCCGTTCCTCACGCTGACCTTGTTCATCGCCATGTTCGAGCGCGACTACGCCGAGCCGCTCGGCTTCCAGCTCGAGTACGCCCAGCGGCTGTCGCACTTCTCCATGCCGTACCCCGACATCAGCACCTGAGGACAAATGGGGCGATAGCGTATCGCCATGACCGCTGAAGGCGACAGGGTAGCCGGCTTCGGGAAGCTCGAAGACGGGCTCAAGCAGGCCAGCCCCTGGTACACGTGGGGACCCTACGTCAGCGAACGGCAATGGGGCACGGTACGCGAGGACTACAGCGACGACGGCGACGCGTGGAACTACCTGCCGCACGACCACGCCCGGTCCCGGGCCTACCGGTGGGGCGAGGACGGGCTCGCCGGGTTCTGCGACGTGGAGCAGCGGCTCTGCCTCGGGCTGGCCCTGTGGAACGGCCGCGACCCCTACCTGAAGGAGCGCCTGTTCGGGCTGACCGGGCCGGAGGGCAACCACGGCGAGGACGTCAAGGAGCACTGGTGGTACCTGGACTCGCTGCCCAGCCACGCCTGGAACCGGTGGCGTTACCACTACCCGCAGGCGGCCTTCCCCTACGACAAGCTGCGGCTGGAAAACTCCCGCAGGGACAGGCGCAGCCCCGAGTACGAGATCCTGGACACCGGGATCTTCGACCACGACAGGTACTGGGTCACCGAGGTCCGGTACGCCAAGGCGGATCCAGCCGACCTGCTGATGGTGATCAGCGTGACCAACGCGGGCCCGGAGGCCGACACGGTGCACGTGCTGCCGACCGCGTGGTTCCGCAACACCTGGTCCTGGGACGACGACGCGCCGAAGCCAGTCCTCGCGGCGGCCGATAACAGCAAGAAGCGGGAGGGGGCGCCGCCTGCCGTCCGCATCGAGCACCCCTTCCTCGGCACGCTGGAGCTCCTCGCCGCCGGCGCGCCGGACGGCACGGCCCCGCGGCTGCTGTTCTGCGAGAACGAGAGCAACACCGAGCGCCTGTGGGGCTGCGCCGCGGCAACGCCGTACCCGAAGGACGGCATCAACGACCACGTGGTCTCCGGCGCGGCCACCGTCAACCCCGCCCTGACCGGCACCAAGTGCTCGTTCTGGTACGAGCTGACCGTGCAGCCGGGCGCCACCGCGGAGATCCGGCTCCGGCTCCGTCCCGCGCAGGCCCAGGACCAGGCCCAGGACCAGGCCCAGGACCAGGGACAGGCCCAGGGACAGGCCCAGGCCCAGGGACAGGCGCCCGATCCGTTCGGGGAAGATTTCGACGCCGCCCTCACGCGGCGGCAGGCCGAGGCCGACGAGTTCTACGCGGCGCTCGCCCCAGCAGGCGCCACGGCCGACGAGGCCATCGTCATGCGCCAGGCCTTCGCCGGGATGCTGTGGGGCAAGCAGTTCTACAACTACGACGTGGCCACGTGGCTCGACGGGGACCCGGCGCAGCCGCCCCCGCCCCCGGACCGCGGCCTGAACAGGAACGCGCGGTGGCGGAACTTCGACGCGTTCGACATCATGTCGATGCCGGACAAGTGGGAGTACCCCTGGTTCGCGGCCTGGGACCTGGCATTCCACTGCGTGACGCTCGCGCACGTCGATCCCGGGTTCGCCAAGTACCAGCTGATCGTGCTGTGCCGGGAATGGTTCCAGCACCCCAACGGCGCGCTGCCTGCCTATGAATGGGATTTCGGGGACGTGAACCCGCCGGTGCAGGCGTGGGCCGCGCTTGAGGTCTTCGCCCTGGACGGCGGGCGCGACCTCGACTTCCTGTCCCGGATCTTCGACAAGCTGCTCGTCAACTTCACCTGGTGGGTGAACAGGGAAGACCTGCGGGGCAACAACCTGTTCGAGGGCGGCTTCCTCGGCCTTGACAACATCGGCCCCATCGACCGGTCCCACCTGCCGCCGGGCGCCGTGCTCGAACAGTCCGACGCGACCGGCTGGATGGCCTTCTACGCGCTGTCGATGGCCGTGACCGCCTCGCTGCTGCGGCTCAACGGCCGCCGCCAGGGGGCCGACCTGGTGCTCAAGTTCCTCGAGCACTACGCAGCGATCACCGACGCGCTTGAGGGCCAGGAGCTGTGGAACGACGACGACGGCATGTTCTACGACCGGCTGAGCCTGCCGAGCGGCGCCGTCTTCCCGGTCAAGGCCAGGTCCATGGTCGGCATGATCCCGCTGCTCGCCGTCACGGTCGTCGACGAGGCGATGATGAAGAACGCGATGAAGTTCGGCAAGCAGTTCGCGGACTTCCTCGACAGGCAGGGCCTGTCCGACGCCGCCAAGCTGCGGGAGCAGGGCCTGCTGCGGGGCGTGGCGGACCACGAGCACCTGCTGCTCAGCGTGGTCGGGACGGAGCGGCTGCTCGCCCTGTTCCGGTCGCTGTTCGACGAGCAGAAGTTCCTGTCCCCGTACGGCCTGCGCTCGCTGAGCGCCGTGCACAGGGAGCAGCCCTACGTGCTGCACCTGGACGGCGCGACCGCGACGATCGACTACGAGCCGGCCGAGTCGACCACGTCGATGTTCGGCGGCAACTCCAACTGGCGCGGGCCGATCTGGTTCCCGCTGAACTACCTGGTGATCAGCTGCCTGCAGCGGTATCACAAGTACTTCGGCGACGAGCTCACCGTGGAGTACCCGACGGGATCGGGCGAGCAGTGGACGCTTGACGAGATCGCCGACGACCTGCGGGGCAGGCTGATCTCCATCTTCACCCGCGGCCCGGACGGGCGGCGGCCCTGCTTCGGCTGGCAGGACCGGCTGCAGCACGACCCGCGCTGGCGGGACAACATCGCCTTCAACGAGTACTTCCACGGCGATAACGGCGCCGGGCTCGGTGCCAGCCACCAGACCGGCTGGACGGGGCTGATCGCCGACATCATCCGCCGCCGCCACGGCGCGGCCCCCGAGACGGTCGACCTGATCGGCAGCCTGCTGTACCCGGAGGAGTTCGGATGACCAGCCCCGCCGGCACCGCGCCGGCGGGCAAGGCGGCCCCCGGCGACGGTGCGGTGCTCGGGGCGACGCCGCGTGACGGCGGCACGAACTTCGCGGTCGCCTCGACGATCGCCGAGGAGGTCACCCTCTGCCTGTTCGGCGCCGACGGCGCGGAGACCCGGCTGCCGCTCGGGGGCTACGACGCGGGCGTCTGGCACGGCTTCGTGCCGGGCGCTGGCCCGGGCCAGGCGTACGGCTACCGCGTCCGCGGCCCGTTCGAGCCGCGCCGCGGACTGCGCTGCAATCCGAACAAGCTGCTGCTCGACCCCTACGCCCGCGCCTTGTCCGGCAGCGTGACCTACGGCCCCGAACTGCTCGGGCACGACCCGGGCAACCCGGATGAGCCAAGCGGCAGTGACTCGGGCGGCCACGTGCCGAAGGCGGTCGTGATCGACTCCGGCTACGACTGGGACGGCGACACCAAGCCGGGCACGCCGCACGCCGACACGATCATCTACGAAACCCACGTCAGGGGCTTTACGATGCGCCACCCCGGCATCCCGCCCGGGCTGCGCGGGACGTACGCGGGGATGGCGCACGACGCCGCGACCTGCTACCTGCAGGAGCTCGGGATCACCGCGGTGGAGCTGCTGCCCGTGCACGAGTACGTGACCGAGGAGTTCCTGCTCGACCGCGGCCTGACCAACTACTGGGGCTACAACACGATCGGCTTCTTCGCGCCGCACCGCGGCTACGCGGCGGCGACCGATCCCGCGGCCCAGGTGAGCGAGTTCAAGGACATGGTGAAGGCGCTGCACCGGGCGGGCATCGAGGTCATCCTCGACGTCGTCTTCAACCACACGGCGGAGGGCAGCCAGGGCGGCCCCACGCTCAGCTTCCGCGGCCTGGACAATCCCGCCTACTACCGGCTGGTCCAGGGCGACCCGAGCAAGTACTACGACACGACAGGCACGGGGAACTCGCTGAACGCAGGCCACCCGCTGACGCTGCGCCTCATCATGGACAGCCTGCGGTACTGGCTGTCCGAGATGCGCGTCGACGGCTTCCGGTTCGACCTCGCGGCCACCCTGGCCCGCCAGGACGGCGGCTTCGACCAGCTCTCGGCCTTCTTCGACCTGATCGCGCAGGATCCCGTCGTGTCGCAGGCGAAGCTGATCGCCGAGCCGTGGGACGTCGGCGAGTCCGACAGCTACGACCTCGGCCGGTTCCCGGCCCAGTGGCGGGAGTGGAACGGCCGGTACCGCGACTGCATGCGCGACTTCTGGCGCAGCCAGGACACCGGCGTGGCCGAGTTCGCCACCCGGTTCAGCGGGTCCTCCGACCTGTACGGGGCCGGCCGCCGCCGCCCGACCGCGTCGGTTAACCTGATCACCGTCCACGACGGGTTCACGCTCAGGGACCTGGTCTCCTACGACGCCAAGCACAACGAGGCCAACCGCGAGGGCAACAGGGACGGCAACGACGACAACCGGTCCTGGAACTGCGGCACCGAGGGACCGACGGCCGACCCGGACATCGGCGAACTGCGCGGACGCCAGTCCCGCGCGCTGCTCACCACCCTGCTGCTGTCGTTCGGCATGCCGCTGTTGCTCGGCGGCGACGAGTCCGGCCGCACCCAGCTCGGGAACAACAACGCCTACTGCCAGGACAACGAGATCTCCTGGCTCGACTGGGC
>NZ_JASIAL010000514.1:0-8052 GCF_030042015.1 Trebonia sp.
CGACGAGCTTCTGCTTGCCGGTGTAGAAGGGGTGGCACTCGTTGCACAACTCCGAATGCAGCTCGGGCTTGGTCGAGCGGGTGGTGAAGGTGTTCCCGCAGGAGCACCTCACCGTCGCCGTGACGTAGTTGGGATGCAGTTCGGTCTTCATCGTTCCTCCAGTCTGCCCGCCTCCGCGGCCGGCGGTGGCGATCGCCTCAAACGGTGGGCACGGGCGCCTTGGCGATCTCGGCCAGGAACTCGTCGTTGCTCGAGGTGGTGCGGATCTTGTCCATCAGCAGCTCGAGCCCGGCGGCCTCCTTGCCGTCCGAGGCGAGGGCGTTGAGGACACGGCGCAGCTTCCACACCTGCTGGAGCTGGCCCCGCTCGAAGAGCAGCTCCTCGTGGCGGGTGGAGCTGGCGTTGACGTCGATGGCCGGGTAGAGCCGGCGCTCCGACAGCCGCCGGTCTAGCCGCAGCTCCATGTTGCCGGTGCCCTTGAACTCCTCGAAGATGACCTCGTCCATCCGGGAGCCGGTCTCGATCAGCGCCGTGGCGAGGATCGTCAGCGAGCCGCCGTTCTCGATGTTGCGCGCCGCGCCGAAGAACCGCTTGGGCGGGTACAGCGCGGTCGAGTCGACACCGCCGGAGAGGATCCGGCCGCTGGCCGGCGCGGCCTGGTTGTAGGCCCGGCCGAGCCGGGTGATCGAGTCGAGCAGCACCACGACGTCGTGACCCATCTCGACCAGGCGCTTGGCGCGCTCGATCGCGAGCTCGGCGACCGTCGTGTGGTCGTCGGCCGGGTGGTCGAAGGTGGAGTGGATCACCTCGCCCTTGACGGTGCGCTGCATGTCGGTGACTTCCTCGGGCCGCTCGTCCACGAGGACGACCATGAGGTGGCACTCCGGGTTGTTCTTGGTGATCGCGTTGGCGATCGCCTGCAGGATCATCGTCTTGCCCGCCTTCGGCGGCGAGACGATCAGGCCGCGCTGGCCCTTGCCGATCGGGCAGATCAGGTCGATGATGCGGGTCACCAGGTTGCCGGGGTCGGTCTCGAGGCGCAGCCGCTGCTGCGGGTAGAGCGGGACCAGCTTGGCGAACTCAGGCCGGGACGCTGACTGCTCCGGGTCCAGGCCGTTCACCTTGTCGAGGCGGACAAGCGCGTTGAACTTTTCCCGCCGCTCGCCGTCCCTGGGCTGGCGGACCGCGCCCTCAATGACGTCGCCCTTGCGCAGCCCGTGCTTGCGGACCTGGGAAAGCGAGACGTAGACGTCGTTCGGGCCGGGCAGGTAGCCCGTGGTCCGGACGAACGCGTAGTTCTCGAGCACATCCAGGATGCCCGCGATGGGGATCAGCACGTCGTCCTCGGTGATCACCGCCTCAGGCTCGCCGCCCTGCCGGTCGCCGCGGCGCCTGTTGCGGTTCCTGAAGCGGTCCCGCCCGCGCCGCCGGCCCTGGCTGTCCTCGTCGTCGTCACGGCCGCTGCCGCCCTGCGCGCTCTGGCCGTTCTGGCCGGCCTGGTTGCCGCGCCCGCTGTTGGCGGCGGCGCGATCCGGCTCCCGGCCATCCCTGCGCTGCTCGCGGCCCCCGGTCCCCTGGCCGGTCCCCTGGTCGTCACGGCGCCCGTTCCTGCGGCGGTCGCCGCGCCTGGCGTCCTGGCCGGAGCCAATGCCCTGCGCGTCGGAACCGCTTTCCGTGCCAGCCTGGTGCGCGGTGGACGCCGGCTGGCGGACCGAGGCGGCATGCGCCTGGCCCTCGCCAATGCCGGCCTCGCCGGCGCTGGTACTCCGCGGCGCCTCGCCGATGCCGCCACTGCGGCCCGCGGCGCCGATGCCTGACCGGACGGCTGTGTCTGCTTCCATAGCATCCTGATTCAGGGGGCGAGGCGCGCCGGCTCCCGCAGACGCGACCCGCGTGGCTGATTCCTCGGCGCCCAGGGGGGCCCGGCGTTCCCGCTGACCGCCACCCTGGCGCTCCTTGATCGCGGCGACAAGGTCCCCTTTACGCATCCGTCCCGTCCCCGGAATGCCAAGCTGCTGGGCGATCCGCTGCAGATCGGA
Source organism: Trebonia sp. (assembly GCF_030042015.1). GTDB lineage: Bacteria > Actinomycetota > Actinomycetes > Streptosporangiales > Streptosporangiaceae > Trebonia. The sequence continues at coordinate 2,040 of NZ_JASIAL010000514.1, forward strand.
GACGAGCAGCTTGGAGAGGTCCCCGCCGTCACGGCCCGGTGACCGTGGCGCGGCACCTGCGGAGCCGGCGGCAGATTGACCGATGGGGGAATCCCCGGACGCGGATGACGCGCCGCTGAGGAGTTCGGTGGTGTCGCTCACTAATGGTCCTTCCATTATGATCCTCGGCCGCCTGGGTGTCTTCCCGACCCGGTTGTGTGGCGCCAGACCCGATTCGCATCGCCCGCGAGACCCGCTGATTGTGCGTGATTCCGCTCGCATCTACGCTCGGCATCTACCTCGGCACCTCGCGTTGTCCTGTCCGCGCCCCGTCACCGGGAGCCGCCGGCGTGAAGATGTGAACGTGGTAGCACTCAGGGGAACGAGATACTCTCCTGCGGTGAAGCCGAAAGCCCACTTCCCGGGCAGGTATACGTTACCCCCCAGGCGACGTGTGGATGACCAGCACCCGCCCCGCACTGGGGCAGCCGATGCTGCACCTAGCCTAACACCGACAGCGCCCACGGCATTCCATCGCAGCCATCCATGTCGCGGAAAGAGGGTTTACCGGCCAGGCGAGGACTGCCCAGCATCACCGGGCGCTCGGTACACCCGGTGCCACACTGGCGCCCTGTCGCTCGACGTCTAGCGGGCTTATCAGCCATCCAATACCCGTTTCTTTCACGATTGAATCCAGCTTGTCGAGGCCCTGGCGGGAGGTCAGGAGGGCCAGCACCGACGGGCCGGCACCGGATACCACGGCAGGCAGCCCCGCCCCGCGCAGGCGTCCGACCAGGTCGTGCGTGGCGGGCATCGCCGGCGCCCGGTAATCCTGGTGCAGCCGGTCCTCTGTTGCGTCGAGCAGCGCATCCGGCCGCTGCGTGAGCGCCGCGACGAGCAGCGCCGCGCGGCCGGCGTTGCGCACCGCGTCGGCGTGCGGCACCTCCTTCGGGAGCAGCCCGCGGGCGACCCCGGTGGAGACCCGCGACGGCGCGATGATCACCACCGGCGTCACCTGCCCGGCAGGCTCGAGCCGGACCGCCCGCGCGGTGCGGCGGGCTATCCACGACACGGTCAGGCCGCCGTACAGGCAGGGCGCCACGTTGTCCGGGTGTCCCTCAAGCTCGTTCGCCAGGGGAAGCGCCTCCCCTGGGCCGAGCGTCGCGCCGGCGAGCGCGCGCGCGGCGAGTATCCCTGCGACGATCGCGGCCGCCGAGGATCCCAGGCCGCGCCCGTGTGGTATCCGGTTCACGCAGCGCAGCGCGATGCCCGGGGGCTGCCCGCCGCCGAGTTCGTCGAACGCCGCCCGCATCGCCCGCACCATGAGATGCTTTTCCTCCGCGTCCGCGACGTCCGCGGCCCCCTCGCCCGCGACCTCGATCGACAGCCCGGACTTGACCACCCGCGCCTGGACCTCGTCGTGCAGGCTCAGCGCGAGCCCGAGCGCGTCAAACCCGGGCCCGAGGTTGGCGCTCGTCGCCGGCACCCGCACGAGCACCGCCTGGTCAGCCCATGCCATCGCGCGCAACCCTTCGCGGAGCTCTCCGCGCCCCCCGGCGCACTAAGCCGAGTCCAAGCGCCGCGGCGGCCGCCCCCGCGTCCGCCGCGACCGTGGTCGGCGCCGGCGCGCCGGACAGCGCCCAGTCCGGGTCCTTGAGCCCGTTGCCGGTGACCGTGCACACCACCCGCGAACCCACGGGAATCGCGCCGCTTGCGCACGAGGCGAGCAGCCCGGCCACGCCCGCCGCCGAGCCGAGCTCGCCGAACACGGCCTCCTCGCGGGCCAGGATCCGGTAGGCGGACAGGATCTCCCGGTCGGTGACCTTGTCGATCAGGCCGCCCGACTCGTCCCTGGCGGCCTCGGCCAGGTGCCAGGAAGCGGGGTTCCCGATCCGGATCGCGGTCGCGATCGTCTGCGGATGGCTGACCGGCGCGCCGTCCACGATCGGCGCCGCGCCGCTGGCCTGGAAGCCGAACATCCGGGGCCGCCGCGACGCGACCCCGGCGGCGCAGTACTCGCGGTAGCCCATCCAGTACGCGGAGATGTTGCCCGCGTTGCCGACCGGCAGGCAGTGCACGTCGGGCGCGTCGCCGAGCGCGTCCACGATCTCGAAGGCCGCGGTCTTCTGTCCCTGCAGCCGGTCCGGGTTCACGGAGTTGACGAGCGCCACCGGGTAGTCGACGGCCAGCTTCCGCGCCAGCTCCAGGCAGTCGTCGAACGACCCGTCCACCTGCAGCAGCCTGGCGCCGTGCACGAGCGCCTGAGCGAGCTTGCCGATCGCGATCTTGCCCTTGGGGACGAGGACCGCGCAGGTCAGGCCCGCCCGGGCGGCGTACGCGGCCGCGCTCGCGCTGGTGTTGCCCGTCGAGGCGCAGATCACCGCCTTCGCGCCGGCCGCGGCCGCCACGGTGATCGCCACGGTCATGCCGCGGTCCTTGAACGAGCCCGTGGGGTTGACCCCCTCGACCTTGAGGTAGACGTCGCACCCGGTCCGTGCGGAAAGCACCGGGGCGGCCAGCAGCGGCGTCCCGCCCTCATGCAGGGTGATCACCGGCATGTCCGCCGTGACCGGCAGCCGGTCGCGGTATTCGGCGATGACTCCGCGCCACGGCGCGCGTGCGCCGGTGCCCGCCACGGCGCGCGGTCCAGTCATGACGGGTCTTCCTCCCCTTCCACCCGCATCACGCTCGCCACCGCCCGGACGACGGGCAGCGCCCGCAGCTCGGACACCGTCGCGGCGAGCGCGGCGTCCCGCGCCTCGTGCGTGACGATGATGAGCAGCGCCTGGTCGCCCCGGCTCGTCTGCCGTACCGCCTGGATGGAGACGTCGTGCCTGGCAAACGCCTCGGCCACCGGGGCGAGCACGCCGGGACGGTCGGCCACGTCCAGGGACACGTGGTACCGGGTCAGCGTATCGCCCATGGGCAGCACCGGCAGCTCAGCGTAGGTGGAAAGCTCAGGCCCGCGGGTGCCGGCCAGCCGGTTCCGCGCGACCGCGACGATATCCCCGAGCACGGCGCTGGCCGTCGGCGTGCCGCCGGCCCCGGCGCCGTAGAACATCAGCCTGCCCGCCGACCGCGCCTCGACGAACACCGCGTTGTAGGCGCCGCCGACGGCGGCGAGCGGGTGGCTGCGCGGGATCATCGCCGGGTGCACCCGCACCGCCACGCCGCCATCGAACCGCTCGCAGATCGCCAGCAGCTTGACGGTCCGCCCGAGCACGCGGGCGGAGGCGATGTCCGCGGCGGTCACCTCGGTGATGCCCTCGCGGTGCACGTCCGCCGCGGTGACCCTGGTGTGGAAGGCCAGCCCGGCCAGGATGGCCGCCTTCGCCGCCGCGTCGAACCCCTCGACGTCGGCGGTCGGGTCGGGCTCGGCGTACCCAAGCGCCTGCGCCTCCTCAAGCGATTCGGCGAAGTCGGCGCCTGAGGTGTCCATCCGGTCCAGGATGAAGTTGGTCGTCCCGTTGACGATGCCGAGCACCCGGTGCACCGTGTCGCCCGCCAGCGATTCGCGCAGCGGCCGCAGCAGCGGGATCGCCCCGGCGACGGAGGCCTCGTAGTACAGGTCGGCGCCGCAGGCGCGGGAGGCCGCGTGGATCTCCTCGCCTTGCTCGGCGAGCAGCGCCTTGTTGGCGGTCACCACCGACTTGCCCGTCTTCATCGCGGCGAGCAGCAGCGACCTGGCGGGCTCGATGCCGCCGATCACCTCCACCACGATGTCGACGTCCGGCCGCGTGGCCAGCGTCATCGCGTCGGCCGTCAGCAGCGACGGGTTGATGCCCGGCCGGGGATGGGAGAGCCGGCGCACCGCGATCCCGGCCAGCTCCAGCCGGGCGCCGGCCCGCACGGTGAGGTCAGCGGACTGCTCCGCGAGCAGCCGCGCCACCTGGGAGCCGACCACCCCGCAGCCGAGCAGCGCGACCCGCAGCACCGGCCGGTTGCCAGCGGGCGCGCTCATCCGACGTCCAGGGAGAGCAGGTCGTCCAGGGTCTCGCCCCGCACGATCGCACGGGCCGAGCCGTCTCGCACGGCCACCACGCCGGGCCGCGGCAGGTGGTTGTAGTTCGAGGCAAGCGAGCGGCAGTACGCGCCGGTGGCGGCCACGGCGAGCAGGTCCCCTGGCGCCAGGTCCGCGGGCAGGTAGCAGTGCCTGACCACGATGTCCCCGCTTTCGCAGTGCCGCCCCACGACCCGCGACAGCATCGGCGGCGCGTCCGACGACCGGGACGCGAGCACGCATGTGTAGGACGCGTCGTACAGCGCGGTGCGGATGTTGTCGCTCATCCCGCCGTCCACGCTGACGTAGGTCCTGATCCCGTCCACGTCCTTGATCGTGCCGACCTCGTACAGCGTCACCGTCGACGGCCCGATGATCGACCGGCCAGGCTCGACGGTCAGCCGCGGCACCGGCAGGCCGAACGCCGCGCACTGCGCGGCGACGATAGCGCGCAGCGCGTGCGCCAGCGACTTGACCTCAGGCGGGTCGTCCTCGGGCGTGTACGCGACGCCGAATCCGCCGCCAAGGTCGAGATCGGCGATGGTCACCCCGTGCTCGGCGTGGATCCGCGCGGCCAGTTCCATCACCCGGTGGGCGGCCACCTCGAACCCCGCCGTGTCGAAGATCTGCGAGCCGATGTGCGAGTGCAGCCCGGCGAACTCGAGCACGGGCAGCGCGAGCACCCGGCGCACTGCCTCGTCCGCGGCGCCGGACGCCAGCGAGAAGCCGAACTTCTGGTCATCGTGCGCCGTGGCCATGAACTCGTGCGTGTGCGCCTCGACCCCGGTGGTGGCCCGGACGAGCACCCGCGGCCGGCACGCGGCCCCGGCCGCGTCGGCGTAGTACGCAAGCCGGGCGATCTCCTCGAAGGAGTCGACGACGATGTGCCCGACGCCCGCGGAGACGGCCTGGGAGATTTCGGCGGGCACCTTGTTGTTCCCGTGCATGGTGACCAGCGCCGGGTCAACACCGGCGGACAGCGCGACCGCGAGCTCGCCGCCGGTGCACACGTCCACGCCGAGGCCCTCTGCTGTGACCCAGCGCAGCACCGCGCGCGAGCAGAATGCCTTGGCGGCGTAGTACACGCGCGCGTCGGAACCGAGCGCTTCCACGTACTCCCGGCAGCGGCCGCGCACGTCCTCTTCGTCGGTCACGAACACCGGCGTGCCGAATTCGGCCGCCAGGTCGCGGACGTCGGCGCCGGCGAGCGTCAGCACGCCGCCGCGGCGCACGGCGCCGCGGGGCCAGACCACCGGGTGCAGCGCGTTCAGGTCCGCGGGCGGCGCCGGCGGGTGGTCGGCGGGCAGCACATCCGCGTGACGCGGCCCGGCGGGGTGGGCGACACGGCTCATCAGTCAGTCTCCGATTTCACAGGCGGTCAGGCGCGCTGACCCCGAGCAGCCCGAGTCCGGCGGCCAGGGCAGCCTGCGCCGCGCTGGCCAGGGCCAGTCTGTCACTTCCGGGAGCACGGGCGCCTCCCGGTTCCGCGGCGGAAGTCAAGGTGGCGATCGTGACGCTGGCCAGCTCCTCAAGGTACCGGGCGAACTCGTCGGGCCGGCCACGGCGCGCGGCCACGGCGACCCGTTCGGGAAGCCAGGACAGCGCGTCGAGCAGCGCCAGCTCCCCCGGGTCAGCGGGCGGGCGCCGCGGGACCGCCGCCGTTGACCCGGTGCTGGCTGCCCAGCGCACCCCGGACGCGGCGCGGGCGTGCGCGTACCTCACAGCATAGGCGGGGTTACCAGGCACGTGCCGCGCTATTTCCGCCGCCTCGATCCGCACCGGCCGCCCTGGCGCGGCCCTGGCCAGCGAAAACCGTACCGCATCCGGCCCGGCGAAGGCGATCGCCGCGGCCACGGGAAGGCTGCGCTTGGGAGAAGGCAGGGATCGTTCTGGATAACGGGGAGCGGTAACCGTCGCGCCCGCCGCGGCGGCGAGCCGGACGGTCAGCTCGGCGGCCAGTTCCGCCCGTGCCACCTCCCAGCTCGGCGCGGCGGGCAGGTCGGCGGGCGGCGGCGCGGCCAGCGTGACCCCGCC
>NZ_JASIAL010000515.1:0-2586 GCF_030042015.1 Trebonia sp.
GCCGCGAGCCGGGCCGGGCGTGCCTCGAGGGCGGCCAGCGCGCCGCGCCTGTCCCCCGCGCCCCACAGCGCGGCGGCGCGCCCGTAGGGGCCTGCGAACCGGATCCACCGGCGCAACGGCGGGGGCAGCGCGCGCCAGGCAAGCGTCAGCGCGCGCACGGGGTCGCCGGAAATGTGTCGCAGCATCACGGATGCGGCGAGGACGACCGCTCGCGGCGTCGGCTGTACAGTCACGCGGGCAGATATTAGCGGCGGCGGCCCCGTGAACCGTAATCTCAACCGCGGAACCACGTACTCATGGGAAGGCAACTTGGGCGCGACGATCACGCATGTGCTCGGGGCCAGGCCGAACTTCGTCAAGGCCGCGCCGGTTATCCGCGCGCTCGCCGCGGCCGGGCACGAGCAGCGGATAGTCCACACCGGGCAGCATTACGACGAGCGGATGTCGCAGGTCTTCTTCGTCCAGCTCGGCCTGCCGGAACCGGACGTGAACCTCGGTGTCGGGTCGGGTACCCAGGCCAGGCAGACCGCCGAGATCATGGTCGGCATGGAGCAAGAATTCACCGAAAATTCATCTGCTATTGGTGTCCTCTACGGGGACGTGAACTCGACCCTTGGCGCCGCGCTGGCCGCCGCCAAGCTCGGCATCCCGCTGGCGCACGTCGAGGCCGGGCTGCGCAGCTTCGACGACACGATGCCCGAGGAGATCAACAGGCGGCTCACCGATCAGGTGTGTGACCTGCTGTTCGTCACCTCCGCCGAGGCGATAGGGAACCTGGCGAGGGAGGGCCGCCCGGCGGGCGCGGTCCACTTCGTCGGCAATCCGATGATCGACACGCTGCTGGCGAACCTGGACAAGTTCGACGCCGCGAGCGCGCGCCGGGCGTACGACCTGGACGAGCGGTACGTCGTGGCCACGTTGCACCGTCCGGGGAACGTGGACTCCCCGGACCGGGCGGCCGACCTGGTCGAGGCGCTGCACGAGGTGGCGGCCAAGCTGGACGTGATCATTCCGCTGCACCCGCGCGGCCGGGCCACGCTGGTGGCGACCGGGCTCCTCGACGCGCCGCGGGTGCGCGTGGTGGACCCGCTTGGCTACATCGAGTTCATGTCGCTGGTGCGCGGCGCCGCAGCGATCATCACCGATTCTGGCGGCGTGCAGGAGGAGACTACGCTGCTGCGCGTGCCATGCCTCACGCTGCGTCCCAACACCGAACGCCCGGTCACGATCACCAGCGGCAGCAACCGGCTCGTCACCACCGCGGAGCTGGCGGCCGCCGTGCTCGCGGCATGTGACGACGGGCCGTACGCGGGCGAGCTCCCGCCGCTGTGGGACGGCCAGGCCGGGCCGCGGATCGCCCGGATCATCACCGCGTGGCTGCGGGCAGCCGATGACTGACACGACGCCAGGCGGCAGCGGCAGCGGCACCGGTGCCAACGTCGGTGCTAACACCAACGCCGACGCCAATGCCGGCGCCGGCGCCGCGGATCCCGGCGGCAGCCCGATTCCCGGCGGCCCGGGTGAGGACGCCGGGCTGGCAGCCGAACGCGAGCGGCTCGCCCGCCAGCTCCGCGACACCCGGATGCAGCTGGCCATGACCCAGGCCAGGCTGTCGGCGCTCGAGCAGTCGGCGACGATGCGCTTCGGCCGCACGGTCGCCAACGCGGCCCGCCGCCCGTGGCCGCGCGGCGCGCAGCTGCCCAGGGACCTGTACCGGCTGTGGCGCGAGCGGGGCGTGCCGAAGAGCGGCGCGCAGAACGCCGCCACCGCCCTGGCCTCCGCGCAGCTCACCGACCTGGCCGGGACCGGCGAGCGGTTCCTGTCCGCGCTGACCGCGCCTGGCGAGCTCGACCTGGCCGACCCGGCGCTGGCCCTGGCGGGCTCGGCGCGAACCGGTGCCAGCCTGGTCGTCACCGGTGCCCTCAGCGCGCTCGGCTGCGCCACGCTCGCCCCCGACGCGGTGGTGCACCCGCTGCTCCCGCACGACGCGGACGTGGTGCTCGAGGGCACAGGCGCGGACCTGGTGCTCATCGAGGCGGCGGCGATGCTGCCCGGCGCCCCGTGGGCGTACGCCACCGACCCGGCGGCGGCGGACCGCGGCCGACGGCTGGCGCGGATGATCGTCATGGCCCGCTCGCTCGGCAAGCCCGTGGTCCTGGTCGCGAACGTGCCGCAGGCCCTGATGCCCGGCCTCGGCTGGCTGGCGGCCGCCTGCGACGCGGTCACCCGTGACGGGCTCGGCGTGCAGCTCGCCAGGTTCAACCCGGTCGGGGTGACTCCCGCCCGGCCGACCGAGCCGCTATACGCCGGAGACAGGGACCCGCGGGAGGCGCCTGCGGTCCGCGCGCTGCTCGGCCAGCTGACCGGCGGCCCTGACGCGCCCGTCCGGATGGCCGGCGCGCGCGGCTGGCGCGCCCGGCCGGCCCTGTACCGTGAGCACGCGGTGTTCGTCTCCGCCTCCGCGGACCAGGCCAGGGAGCAGGCCGCCTGCGGCGCGCGGGTGATCGGGATCGCCCCGTCGGGGCGCCGCGCCGAGGCGCACGCGATCGCGCAGCAGATCGAGGCGGCCCGCGCCGCCCGCCCGCT
>NZ_JASIAL010000516.1:0-5918 GCF_030042015.1 Trebonia sp.
GCATCCCGCTCGGCATCGGCCTGTTCACGGTCGCCAGCAGCGGTGGCGTGGTCTCGATCCCGCCGGCGTCCTGGCTGGCCGCCGTGGTGGCCGGCGCCCTGGCCGCGGTGGCCGTGCTGACCGCCCTCCCGGCCAGCCTCGGCGCCCGCCGGCCCGCCGCGCCCATCTTGCAAGCGGGGGCGGCCTGAAGCGCGGGATCGGGAAGGACCATGATCCGGGGCGCGGGCATGGCCGATAGTGCTGTACAAATATCGCCATGAAGTACGTCATAGGGGTCATCGTCTCCGCCGCGGCGCTGGGCGTGGCGGCCTGGGTGGTCCCCGGAATCGTGGTAGCCGGCCACACCGACGCCTCGCGGGCCGAGACCCTGCTGGTCGTCGCCCTGATCTTCGGCGTCATCAACACGGTGCTCAAGCCGATCATCAAGACGGTGGGCTGCGCGTTCTACGTGCTGACACTGGGCCTGGTCGCGCTCGTGGTCAACGGGCTGCTGCTCTGGCTGGCCAGCTACATAGCGGGCCAGCTCAAGCTGCCCTTCCACGTCACCGGCTTCGTGGCCGCCGTCGAGGGCGCGCTCATCGTCGCGGTGGTCAGCTGGGTGCTGCACCTGGTGCTCGGCGACGACCGCCGCTGAGCGCACGTCGCCGCGCGGAGCGCGGCCCGCGAGGTCATAGACTTGTGCGCCGTACACTTTCTGCGCCGTCCGCGCAGTCGCCATCCACATCCTGGAGTCACGCCGCCGTGAAGACCGCCGTCGAAGAGCTGAGCCCGACCCGCGTCCGGCTGAGCGTCGAGGTTCCCTTCGAGGAACTCAAGCCGAGCCTGGACAAGGCTTACCGCGAGGTGTCCCGGCAGGTGCGCATTCCCGGGTTCCGCCCGGGCCGGGTCCCCCCGCAGATCATCGACAGGCGGGTCGGGCGTGCCGCGGTGCTCACCGAGGCGGTCAATGACGCGCTGCCCGAGCTGTACAGCAAGGCGGTGCGGGAAGCCGAGGTGCTCACCCTCGGCCAGCCGGACGTCGAGATCACCCAGCTCGACGACGGCAAGGATCTCACGTTCACGGCCGAGGTCGAGGTGCGGCCGAAGTTCGAGCTGCCCGACCTGGCAACGCTGTCGGTCACGGTGGACAACACGGAGATCACCCCGGACGACGTCGAGGAGTACCTCACCTCGCTGCGCGAGCGCTTCGCCTCGCTCAAGACCGCGCAGCGCCCGGCGCAGGACGGCGACTACACGACGATCGACCTGTCGGCCTCGGTGGACGGCAAGCCGGTGGAGGACGCGCAGGCGAGCGGCCTGTCCTACCAGATCGGCAGCGGGACGATGCTCGATGGCCTGGACGAGGCGCTCGCCGGCATGTCCGCCGGGGAGTCGGCGACGTTCACAAGCGAGCTCGCCGGCGGCGAGTCCGCCGGCGAGCAGGCCGACGTCACGGTCACCGTGCAGAACGTCAAGGTCAAGGAACTGCCCGAGCTCGACGACGACTTCGCCCAGCTGGCGAGCGAGTTCGACACGCTCGGCGAGCTGCGCGCCGACACCCGCCGCCAGCTTGCCCGGTTCCGGCGGCTCAGGCAGGCGACCCAGGCCAGGGACCGTGCCGTGGACGCGCTCGTCGACAGCATCGCGATCCCGCTGCCAGAGAAGTTCGTCGAGCGCGAGCTCGAGCACTCGCGCCAGTCGGTCGGCGACCAGCTGACCCGGCTGCGCACGTCGATGGCGGACTACCTGCAGTCGCGGCAGCAGACCCAGGAGGAGTTCGACGCCGAGCTCCTCGCGCAGTCCCAGCGCGCCGTCAAGGTGGGGTTCGTCCTCGACGAGGTGGCCCGCACGGAAGACCTGTCGGTCAGCCAGGCCGAGCTGTCCTACTTCGTCGCCGACCAGGCCCAGCGGATGGGCGTCGGTCCCGAGTACCTGGCCAGGCAGCTGGGCGAGTCCGGGCAGCTCGGCAGCGCACTGACCGAGGTCCTGCGCGGCAAGGCCGCCACGCTGGTGGCCGAGCGGGTCACGGTGACCGACGAGGCCGGCCATCCGGTCGACATCAAGGCCGAGATCGAGGCGCTCAACACCGAGGTCGACGGCCTGCTCGCGGCGCAGGCGGCCGAGGCGGCGCAGGCGGCAGGGGAAGCGGAGGACGCCGCTGACGCCGATGCGGCTGGCGACGCCGACGGGGAGGACTCCGCAGCGGACTGACCGTGACCGCACCGGCGTGCGCCGGTAGCGAACACCGGGCTGCACCGCACCCGGCAGCTCCGCGGTGGCGTTATGGTCCTGTCAACGACACCCGAAGTGATCGGAGCAGGTGACCACGTGACACAGCCTCTGCCAGTCGCAAGGACGGCGACCCCTGACGCCCCCGTGATGCCGAGTGACTTGCTGTTCCAGCGGTTGCTGCGGAACCGCATCATCTTTCTCGGCCAGCAGGTGGACGACGACATCGCCAACCGGATCTGCGCCGAGATTCTCCTGCTGTCCGCCGAAGACGACAAGCGCGACATCCAGCTGTTCATCAACTCGCCCGGTGGTTCTGTGTACGCGGGGATGGCGATCTACGACGTGATGCAGTACGTGCCCAACGACGTCGCGACGTACGCGTTCGGCATGGCGGCCTCGATGGGCCAGTTCCTGCTCACCGCCGGTGCCCACGGCAAGCGCTACGCGCTGCCGCACGCGACGATCCTGATGCACCAGCCGTCGGGCGGCATCGGCGGCACCGCCTCGGACATCAGGATCCAGGCCGAGCAGATGCTCTACATCAAGCGGACACTCTTCGAGCGCACGGCGTTCCACACCGGCCAGACCGTGGAGCAGATCGAGCAGGACGCGGACCGCGACCGCTGGTACACCGCGGAGGAGGCGAAGGAGTACGGCTTCGTCGACCATGTGATCCGCAGCGCCATCGAGGTCCCGTCGATGGGCTCCGCATCCTGAGCAGCCCAGGGCGGATCCCACCGGAACCCGTCAGTTTTCAAGAAGGAGACCCGAACGTGACCGACCTGAGCCGACACCCGCAGTCCAGGTACGTGCTGCCGTCCTTCGTCGAGCGCACGTCGTACGGGGTCAAGGAGATGAACCCGTACAACAAGCTCTTCGAGGAGCGGATCATCTTCCTTGGCGTCCAGATCGACGACGCCTCGGCGAACGACGTCATGGCCCAGCTGCTCACGCTCGAGGCCATCGACCCGGACCGCGAGATCACCATGTACATCAACTCGCCCGGCGGGTCGATGACGTCCATGATGGCGATCTACGACACCATGCAGTTCATCCAGCCGGACATCACCACCTGCTGCATCGGCCAGGCGGCGAGCGCGGCCGCGGTGCTGCTCGCGGCGGGCACCAAGGGCAAGCGGATGGCGCTGCCGAACTCCCGGATCCTCATCCACCAGCCCGCCACGGAGGGCGGCTACGGCCAGTCCACCGACATGGAGATCCAGGCGCGGGAGATCCTGCGGATGCGCACCGCGATGGAGGTCATCCTGGCCAGGCACACCGGCAAGGGCGAGGAAGTCATCAGGCGCGACATCGAGCGGGACAAGTTCCTCACCGCGGCGGAGGCCAAGGATTACGGGATGATCGACGAGGTGCTGACGGTGCTCAAGCGCGGGACGCTGCGCACGCCCGAGGTAGTGTCTTCCTAACCGGGGAAGATTCACCTCTTCCCTCCCGGGCCGCTGAGGGGGTTTGATTGGTCCATCGGACCCCTGCAGGCGGTACGGTCGAAGCAAGCGCATGACGGCATGGCGGGACATGCCCGCTGAGCCTGGCCCGTGCGGGCCCGGCTCGCGGCCCCATGTAAAGGAGAACCTGGGTGGCACGCATCGGTGACGGTGGCGACCTGCTGAAGTGCTCGTTCTGCGGGAAGAGCCAAAAGCAGGTAAAAAAGCTCATCGCCGGGCCTGGCGTGTACATCTGCGATGAGTGCATCGACCTGTGCAACGAGATCATCGAGGAAGAGCTCTCAGAGCCGTCCGAGTTCAAGTGGGACAGCCTGCCGAAACCGCGCGAGATCTATGAGTTTCTCGACGCGTACGTGATCGGCCAGGACAAGGCCAAGAAGGCGCTTTCCGTCGCGGTGTACAACCACTACAAGCGCGTCCAGTCGGGCGGGGACAGGCCGGGTGACGACAGCGTCGAGCTGGCCAAATCCAACATTCTCCTGCTCGGCCCCACGGGCTCGGGCAAGACGCTGCTCGCGCAGACGCTCGCCAGGCTGCTCAACGTGCCGTTCGCGATCGCCGACGCCACCGCGCTGACCGAGGCCGGGTACGTCGGCGAGGATGTCGAGAACATCCTGCTCAAGCTCATCCAGGCCGCCGACTACGACGTCAAGAAGGCGGAGACCGGGATCATCTACATCGACGAGATCGACAAGATCGCGCGCAAGAGCGAGAACCCGTCGATCACCAGGGACGTCTCTGGCGAGGGCGTGCAGCAGGCGCTGCTGAAGATCATTGAGGGCACGACCGCCAGCGTGCCGCCGCAGGGCGGTCGCAAGCACCCGCACCAGGAGTTCATCCAGATCGACACCACCAACGTGCTGTTCATCTGCGGCGGCGCGTTCGCCGGCCTGGAAAAGATCATCGAGCAGCGCTCGGGGAACAACGGGATCGGCTTCAACGGCGTGCTCCGGGTACGCAGCAAGCACGTCACCGAGGACACCTTCGCCGAGGTGATGCCGGAGGACCTGCTGAAGTTCGGCATGATTCCCGAGTTCGTCGGCCGGCTGCCGGTCATCACGAGCGTGCACAACCTGGACCGCGAGGCGCTCATCCAGATCCTCACCGAACCGCGCAACGCGCTCGTCAAGCAGTACAAGCGGCTGTTCGAGCTGGACGGCGTGGACCTGGAGTTCACCCCGGACGCCCTGGAGGCGGTCGCCGACCAGGCGAACCTTCGCGGCACGGGCGCCCGCGGGCTGCGGGCGATCATGGAGGAAGTGCTGCTCTCTGTGATGTACGAGGTGCCCAGCCGCAAGGACGTCGAACGCGTCGTCATCACCCGCGAGGCCGTGCTCGAGAACGTCAACCCGACGCTCGTGCCGCGTGACGTCTCACGCCGCACGCCGCGCGAGAAGTCGGCCTGAGGGCACGGTGCAGGACCGCTCCGTGGCGGTATGTAACTGATATCCCTAGTTTGCCGGTAATGCCCTTAAGCCTGCCTGGTCCTCGGTACTCTCAGGGACGTTAGTTTTCCCGCGGGACCACGACCGGGGAGTGAGCGCAGATGAGCGGCTGGGACGCCTCCTCCGGGCCCATCTGGGACCAGCAGGGCGGGGCGGGCGACAACACGCAGTCATTCGGGCTGCCCGATTTCGCCGACGGCGCCGGCGTCGGCTGGGGTGATCCGGGCGAGCCGCCGGACATCTTCAAGCAGGACTACGGCTTCGTGCAGGACGACCGCACGCCGGGTTCGGGCAGGCAGGACTTCGGCCAGCAGGGCTTCGGCGGGCAGGGTGCCGGTCGGCCGGGGCAAGCGCGGCCGGGGTACGGGCGCAGGGAGGATTCCGGCCACCGGGGCAACGGCCACCAGGGGCGCGCCAGGCCGGACTTCGGGCAGCGGGACTACCTTGAGGAGGACTTCCCCGAGCCGGAGCACTTCCAGCAGAACTACGCGCAGGACTTCCTCGAGCAGGAGCAGTCCGCGCCGGGGACCGCCCGCGGATTCCGCGGCTTCCCCGGCACAGAAGACGACGGCGCGAATCACGCCGGCCGCGGCCCGGCGGACCCGGATTACGCGGCGCGCATGGACCCCGCCCTGCGCGATTTCTTCGCTCCGCAGTCGCCCCGCCAGGACGGCGCGCAGCAGCGCTACGGCACCGGCGGTTACCCGGGCCAGGACGCCGGTCCCGGCCGGGGCGCGGGCCAGCGGTCTGCCCGCCGCGCCGGCCAGCCAGGCGGGGGCTGGTCCGCCCGCCCGCC
>NZ_JASIAL010000517.1:0-7365 GCF_030042015.1 Trebonia sp.
ATCAGGAACGTGCCTGGCGCACACGGGCTTGGCTGGGCGGTCGCCACCGCGGCCACCGGCCTGTCGGCCATGCTGATCGGGCTGTTCACCCAGATGGTCTCGGCGACCCGCGAGCAGCGAATCCTGGTCGTCACCGGGATCATCGCGGGTTTCGTCGGCCTGGCTCTCGGCCTGGCGCACGGCGGCTTCTCCGGATAAGGCCCCCGCCGACGCACCACTAGACTCGGCGCTGCTCGTTCTGGCGCTCCACAGAGACTGCTTTCATGAGCCGTCTGGGTCGGCCTCACCCGGCATCAGGCACCCGCCGAGAAGCACGCGCAGGATCAGGCTGTTCATGTCTTCCAGCCGCGCATGCACGCTGCCTCCGCTGGCCGGATTCAAGTCCAAGTCAATGCCGCCATGCTCATCTAGCATGACGGACGCCTCGCCGCCATAACGCCTCTCGAGCATCGCGGCCAGCTGCTCATCCGGCGCAACTGGCTTCATGCTGATCGCTCCGCAGCGAAAGGCACCCAGGCAACCCGGCCGTTGCGGCGGTCGGCCCGCCAGCCCTCGCCCGCGCGCCGGTAGCTATCGGCAAGCGTAGTAATCCCGAGCACGGCGAACGCCTTTTCCACCCGTGCGGCGTTCGCCTGCCCGCTCGTAAGGCATGCTTCGGCGGCCTCACGGGCTCTCGTCTCGTCATCGGTAACGCCACGGAACTGTCCGGGCTCACACGCATCCCATAGCCAGACAATCACGAGATCAGGTTGCCCGACGTGGCGCAATCAGGAAAGATGGATTGCGGCAATTTGCGCCGCAATTCAACCTAGTGCGCTGATGGCATCGGTGATGAGCACTCGGGCCTCAGCACCGTAGACTGCCAGCCCCGCCAGGCGATCGAACGCTCGCAGATAGACGACGACATCGCCCGGCGCGGTGACGGTGACCTGGGCTGACAGCAGCTCGACGTGGACCCGGGCGTCATCGAAGGCGTTGAATGCTTCCAGCGTCCACATCGGGCGCGCTTGTGCTGTGAACGGGATGACGCCGAACTTCACCTGCGGGAGCGCGGTAGCACTCAGCAGTTGTCCGAGCTGTGCAAGCATGACCTCGCTGCCCCCCACCCGGTATCGCAGGACGGATTCTTCGACCAGGATCGCGAAACGGCGGCTCTCAGAGTTCAGTATGCGGTTGCGGTTCATACGCGCACGGACGGCCTCTTCCACGTCGTCCGGAGTGCCCTGGAAGGCAGTGATAGCAGACATCAGGGCGGTTGCGTACCCGCGGGTCTGGAGGAATCCTGGCACAACCGTAGAGCAGTAGACCTTGAATACCCGGGTGCGCTCGTATAGTGTTCCGCGGGCCTCTTGGAGGCGGCGCATGCCGGTACGGTGCAACCGTCGCCATTCCTGGTACATCGAGTCGGCCGCCCGGGATGCCGCGATCAGGTCTACCGCCTGGTCGGGAAGCAGGCAGACCTGGCACCAGACCCTGATGTCGGAGTCGCTCGGCGTCTGCTTGGCCGATTCGATGCGACTGGTCTTCGCCTCGTGCCAGCCCGCAGCCGCCGACAGCGCCTTCCCGGTCAGCTCGGCATCCAGCCTGATGTCGCGCAGCCGGTCGGCCAGCTCCTGCCGAGCCCGCTGCACGCTTGACGAAGGTGAGATAGGCACTGTTCGCCGCGAACGTCAGATGGGCTTGTAGTCGGTGTGCGGGATCGCGCGTTCCCAGACGGCATCGAAGGCTTCAGCGCAGGCGCTGACCACGCCAGGGTCTTCTGACAGTTCATGTTCAAGGAAGGTGCCGTCGCCCGCGAAGTAGCCGAACCGGATCAGCCGGCTGTCCAGGACCCAGAAGTCGTTGGCGGGTATGAGCAGTTCGCGTGCCAGCCTCCGCGGCAGCCAGCGCACATCCTCGCCCGCCGCAATGTTCGTGCCGCTTGTCATCTCATGCTCGTAGCGGATGAACGGCGCGAGCGGTTCCGACACCACCCTGGCCCGACGGAACCCGATGCCCCTTGCTGCGTGGGCCCGTACCAGCGCGTGCCAGTCTGGAAGCTCTGGCTCGTGCACTGGCCTGCCTGCCAGCCAGCTCCGGTACAGCGGGTCGTCAGGCGTGTACGCGTCCCTCGTTTCCAGATGCACCGCCGAGGTCGTCGTTGCTGCGATCAACTCGCGGAAGGGCGGCACCATAGCCATTCACAGCCTCCAGGAGGATCTCACGCATTCTCGCCGGAAGCCTGACCACCGACTCGTCGTCAGCGATCGGGCTGTAACCAGCAATGTCCGCGAGCGTATCCGGGTTGGTGACCATCCACCCCTGAAGCAGGAAGTCGCCGGTCTCCTCATCGATGAAAACCGCCGGGCAGTTGTCGCCGCCAGTGTCCGGGTCGATGCCCACAAAGCGTAGCGCCACGAGATGCTCCTTGGCTCGCCGTATTGCGCACTATTGCACACCATCGACTTTTGCGCGCTTAAGCCGATACGTCAAGCGACCTGTGGCATGCCGTCCGGGTGATCATGAAGACCGGCCCCTCTTGTTAGCGGTCTTCGGACCTCGTAGTCGATTGCCCCGATTTTTCACGTCGGCCATCTTATTCGATAAACATGCATGACCAAGCATATGAACTACGTTGCCAACCTGGACTAGGCTGTGGGCATGGTGCGCATCGGGGGCCATTTCCACGCCGACGACCCGCTAGCGGAGGCGATCGCGTGCGACGCGCGGATCGCGCAGTTCTTCCTCGGTGACCCGCAGGGGTGGCAGGGACCGGTGATCCCGGGCGGCGACCCGGGTGCCGTCGCCGCCGGGTACGCCGCGGCGGACGTGCAGGTGTACATCCACGCGCCCTACGTGATCAACGTGGCGACCACCAACAACCGCATCAGGATCCCCTCGCGCAAGCTGCTCGACCAGCAGCTGCGGGCGGCCGCGTCGGTGGGGGCGAAGGGGCTGATCGTGCACGGCGGGCACGTCACCTCGGGCGTGGAGCCCGAGGCAGGCCTGGAGAACTGGCGCAAGGCGGTCGAGCGTATCGAGCGCCCGCTGCCGATGCTCATCGAGAACACGGCGGGCGGCGCCGGCGCGATGGCCAGGTCGCTCGACGCCATCGCGCGGCTGTGGGACGCGGTCGCCGGCGCCGCGCCTGACGGCGGCGAGATCGGATTCTGCCTGGACACCTGTCACGCGTACTCGGCGGGCATCGACCTCGCCGAGGCGGTCGACCGGATCAAGGCGATCACCGGCCGGATCGACCTGGTGCACTGCAACAACTCCCGTGACGAGTTCGGCTCGGGCGCCGACAGGCACGCGAACTTCGACTCGGGGACGATCGACCCCGCGGTGCTGCTCGACGTGGTGCGCGCCGCCGGCGCGCCGGTGATCTGCGAAACGCCCGGGGCGGGGCTGGCCGCGGATATCGGCTGGCTGCGGGATAAGCTCGCGGACGCCTGAGCGGGACGCCGCGCACCCCGCTGCCAGCCGAGCACGAGCCGGTCCGGCGCGCCGTCGAGGACGCCTCCCGCGGGATCGTCGCGACCGGAAAGACGCACCACGTCCCGTTCCGGGTGGAGGACGTCGATCACCACGAAGCCGCAGACCAGGCCGACGGTGAGGAATCGCGCGAGCAGGGTGACGAAGTACCACCCCGGGGTGATCCCCGCGTACCCCGGCTGGCCGGGGGCGGTGTAAAGGTAGACGAAGTAGCCCCAGATGCCGAAGAAGTAGGCGACCTCGCCGAGCTGCCACAGCAGGTACGGCCAGAGCCGCGGCCGGGCCAGCACGGCGAACGGCACCAGCCAGATCACGTACTGCGGTGACCACACCTTGTTCAGCATCAGGAACGCGGCGAGCAGCAGGAAGCACAGCTGCGGCAGCCGGGGTCGGCGCGGCGCGGTGAGGGCGAACACGGCGATCGCCAGGCAGGCGATCGCGAAGCATCCCGTCGACACCAGGTTCAGCTCGCCGATCGAGGGGTTGCCGAGCAGCGGCACGTTGTAGTGCTCGAACATGTACCAGATGGACCCCCAGTCGGCGCCGCGCGACCGGTTGAACGCATAGAAGCGGCCCCAGCCCGCCGTCGCGATCACCGCGATCGGCAGGTTGACCGCGAGCCAGGCGACGACCCCGCCGGCCAGCGCGCGCCAGAACTCGCGCATCCGCCCGGCGCGCAGGCACAGCAGGAGCAGCACGCCGAAGACGAGCAGCGGGTAGAACTTCGCGGCCACGCCGAGGCCGAGCAGGACGCCGGCGAGGATCTCGCGGCGGCCGGCCCAGGCGGCGATGCCGCCCGCGGTCAACGCCATCGCCAGCAGGTCCCAGTTGATGAACGCCGCCAGGATCAGCCCGGGCGCCAGCGCGACCATCAGCGCGGCCTTGGTTCCGCTGCCCAGCCGGGTCCGGCCGCCGGCCGTGCGGCCGGCCGGCGCGTCCCCGGCCGCGTACCCGGTCGCGAGCACCCCGGCGACCAGGCAGACGGCGAGCAGCACGACCGTCACGTAATAGAAGTCCCTGCCGCGGGTGTAGGGGTCGGCGACCGAGTGCACCACCCAGGCCGCCAGCTGCATCATGCCGCCGATGAGCACCGGGTACTCCACCGGGTGCCCGCTGTACGGCACCTGCCCCGAGGACAGTCCCTCGTTGTAGTAGAGCGGGTAGATATCGGTGTAACAGGCATCGCGGAACTGCCCGGTGAAGCTGTTCCACGCCCCGCCCGAACTGCACGGCAGCTTCTGCGCGTAGCCGAGGAACGCCGCCGCGACCGATGCCGCGACGCCTGTGCCGACGAATGCCGGATACCGCACCTTGCCGCCTCGCCCCGCTCCGCGCCCGCTAACCGACCGTACCAGGCCGGCGTCTGCGCCTGCGCCGCCGGGACGCGCGCGTCCACAGCAGCGAGCCGGGCAGCACCGACAGGCCGCCGAGGGCAACGCCGGCCTGAACCCCGTCCGCTGACAGCGCGGCCGTTCCTGCACCTCCGCCGCCGCCGCCTCCTCCGCCGCCGCCGCCGCCAGGCCCGCCAGGGGTCGGGGTACCCGTCGGTGACGCGGTCGGGCTCGCGGTCGGGCTCGGCTGACCGGACGGCGAGCCGGTGGGCGTCGGGGTAACTGGCGGCGTCGGGAACGGCTGGTGACCGTGGCCAGGCAGCGTGGTGGACGGCGTCGGGGACGGGTGCTTCTTCGGCTTCTTCTTGGCCTTCTTGGGCAGATTGCCGACCTGGTTCCACTTCTCGCCGCTGAACTGGGGCGTGAGGAACTGCTCGACAGGGAGCTGCGCGAATTCGGCCTCGGCGAACGTGTTCCAGATCCGGGCCGGCCAGTACCCGCCGAAACCACCGCCGGCGTCGCCGCCGAGGCCGTTCAGCGTCTCGGTCGTGTTCGTGGACTGGTTCTCCGTGAAGATGCCGACGCTGAGCGAGTACTGCGGGATCGCGCCGATGAAGAAGGCGGACTGCGCGGAGTTCGTGGTACCGGTCTTGGCGATGATCGGCCTGCCGTCGCTCATCTCCGCGGCGGTCCCGGTTCCTTCGGTGGTGACGGTGGACATCGCGTACTGCACCTGCGAGTCCTCGGCCGCCGAGAGAACAACGTGCGAAGTGACGGTTCCCGGCGTGGAGGTCCCGGTCGTGTCGATGATCGTCTTGACCAGGTGCGCCGAGTGATAGACCCCGTTGTCGGTGATCGTGGACAGCATCGTGTCCTGCTCGTTGACCGTGAGCGGGGCGATGCCGAGCGCCATGCCGACCTCCCCGAGGTAACCCTCAAGACCCGAGCCTTCCGGGTAGGGGGAGATGTTGACGCCCATGTTCGCGGCCATGTTGATGATGTTCTGCGTGCCGACCCGGTGCGCCAGGTCGGTAAAGGCGGCGTTGGAGGACTGGGCGAACGCGTTCTGCACGGTCAGCGGGCCAAGCGACTCGTCCCCGTCGTTGTTGACCTCGTAGGCGCCGGGCAGTGCCTGCTTCGCGGAGCGCGCGGACAGGACCAGCGGATCGGTGTCCGGGGGGACCCACAGCGGGCTGAATCCGTTCAGGATGCTGGTCTGGACGTTCATCCCCTCTTGCACGGCCGCCGACAGCACGTACGGCTTGAACGACGAGCCGACCTGCTCGCGGGCGTACACCGCGGTGTTCACGTCGCAGTCGTATTTCTGGCACTGCGCCTTCGACATGTTCTGGCCGCGGCCCGCGTACATCGCGATGATGGAGCCGTTCGCCGGGTCCTGCAGCTCGGCGCCGACCAGCGCATACGACGGCAGCGCGCCGCCGTCCTGCGCCATCAGCTCCTCGTTGGAGCCGACCGCCTGGTAAAGCGCGACCTCCATCGGGCGGCTGATTGTGGTGATGATCTTGTACCCGCCAGTCTCCAGCTGCGCGAGCGATATGTGGTCGACATCCTCGAGCTCGTTCTGGACCACGTTCATGATGTACGGATCCCACGGGTCGGGCCCGTAACTCTGCTCAGGCTCGTCGTTCATGGCAGGGAACTTCATCGAGTCGGCCTGCGCCTGGGTGAGGTCCCCCATCTTCACCATGCCGTCAAGCACATAATGCCAGCGGGCCTCGAGCTCCGGCCGGTACTGGGGCAGCGGGTAGTTGGACGGCTGCTGGATGATCGCGGCGATGACCGCGGCCTGGGCGACGGTCAGCTTGGACACCGGCACCCCGAAGTAGGTTTGCGCGGCGGCGGCGACCCCGTAGGCGCCCGTGCCCAGGTTGATCGTGTTCAGGTAGTTGGTGAGGATCCACTGCTTGGTCTCCTCCTTGGAGACCTTCATCGCCACGAAGATCTCCTTGATCTTGCGGCCCACGGTCTGCTGCGTGCCGATGTCGTTGTAGTAGTTCCTGACGAACTGCTGGGTGATAGTCGAGCCGCCGGCCAGGCCGCCGCCGCTGCTGGTCAGGTCGTCGTAGGCCGCGCGCAGGATGCCGGTGGGGGAAATCGCGCCCTCGGTCCAGAAGCTGCGGTCCTCGGCGGCCAGCACGGCGTCCTGCACGATCTTCGGGATCTGGTTGTAGGTCAGGATCTGCCGGTGGATGTTGTCGACGCCGAACTCGCCGATCGCCGTCGTGCCGTTGCTGTAGTAGACCGTGGAGTTCTGGTAGAAGATGTCCGAGGCTAGCTGCGTCGGGATCTGCGTGCTGTTGTACTCGTAGAGGAACCCGGCGACGATCAGCACGACGACCCCGGCGAAGCCCGCCGCGACGAGCGCGAGCACCTTCTTCCACGTCCAGTGCCGCCACCAGCTGCCCTTGACCTTGACCTTGCCCCGCCCAGGGCGGCCGGTAAGACCGCGCGCGTCGCGCCCCGGGCCATGGCGCCCGGGCCCGCCTGGCCCCTGGCCGGCGCCAGGACCCCGCCCGCCGCCGCGGTAGCCCCCGGGGCC
>NZ_JASIAL010000095.1:0-31044 GCF_030042015.1 Trebonia sp.
GGCGTCCGATCGAGCAGCACGTACGACCAGATGGCGGTGACGATCACGGCGATCGCGGCGGTCACCCGCCCGGCCAGGCCGAGCCGCGCCTGCCATAGCGACGAGGCGCCGACCCCGACGAGCGCGCCGATCGCCGGGCCGAGGGCCACCATGTAGTAGGGGTGGATGATCCCCTCCATGTAGCTGAACACCAGGCCGGTCACCACGAGCCAGCCGCCCCAGATCGCGGCGAACCCGCGCATCCGGGACGTCGGGGAAGATGACCCGAGCACAGCCCCGCCAGCGGAAGTCGGCCCAGGCCGCGGCCGCCCGCCGACCCCGTCCGCCGCGCCCGGCGGCACCGAGCGGCGGGCAGAACGCCGCGACACCCACAGCAGCGCGCCCAGAGATACCAGCGCGGCCGGGATCAGCCAGCTCACCTGCCCGCCGAACTCCGACTGGAACAGCCGGAAGATCCCGGTCACCCCGCCGAAGCTTGTCCCGGTCGGCGCGCCGCCCACGCTGCTGCTGTTGAACCCGATCGACCCGGTCTCGGTCCCGTCGAGCCGTCCGAGCCCGTTGTATCCCAAGGCGAGCTCGAGGATGTTGTTGTCCGTCGACCCGCCGAAGTAGGGCCTGTCGGCCGCCGGCGTGAGCTGGGCGATGGCCACCCACCAGCCGGCCCCGACCACGACGCTGAACCCCATCACCACTATCTGCCACAGCCGCCGCCGCACCCGCGCCGGTCCCGCCCACAGGTAGGCGAGCCCGAACCCGGGCAGCACGAGGAACGCCTGCAGCATCTTCGCCAAGAACGCGAACCCGAGCACCAGGCCGGCGAGCACCAGCCACCGCGTCCTGTCGCGTTCCAGAGAGCGCTGCACGCAGTACGCGGACACGGTCATGAGCAGGACGAGCAGCGAGTCCGGGTTGTTGAACCGGAAGATCAGCGCGGCCGCCGGCGTCAGCGCCAGCACGGCGCCGGCGATCAGCCCCGCCCCGGGGCCGAACCAGCGTTTGACCGCCGCGTAGAGCACGACCACGGACAGCACGCCCTCGAGCGCGTTCGGCACGAGCATCGACCAGGTGCTGAACCCGAAGATCCGCGCCGATATCTCCATCACCCACAGCGACGCGGGCGTCTTGTCCACGGTGATGAAGTTGGACGAGTCGAACGAGCCGAAGAAGAAGGCCTTCCAGCTCCGCGTCCCCGCCTGCACCGCGGCGGCGTAGAAGTCGTTCGCGTAGCCGTTGCGGCTGAGGTTCCACAGGTACAGCACCGCGGTGACCGCGAGCAGGCACCACAGGCCCGGCCGCGCCCACGACGGGTCACGCGACGGCCCGCGCCAGAACCGGTGCAGCAGCCCGCGAACGTCGAACCGGCCCGCCGGCCGCAGGGAAACCGGCACCGGGGCCGTAGTGGCGCTCATCGAGTGCTCCCAGGTGAGTCAGTGGCAGTTGAGGAGGCCGGGGCCGCCGCCGGCAAGGGCGCCGGCAAGGGCGCCGGCAAGGCCGAGTGCGCCGGAGAACCGAACACCCATCCCCGGTACAGCGCGAACCGCACCAGGGTGGCCACCAGGTTCGCCACCACGAGCACCGCGACCTCGGTGCCCCGTCCGGGTGCCGCGACCGTGGTGTGCAGCATCGCCAGCGCGCCGGCGGTCAGCGCCCACGAGGCGGCGAACGCGATCAGCCCGCGGAACTGATGCCTGGCCGCCCCGGCCCGGCCCCGCACCCCGAACGTCAGCCGCCGGTTCGCGGCGGTGTTCCCCACCGCGGTCAGCAACAGCGCGACGAAGTTCGCCGCCTGGGCGGTCACCAGGCCGCGCAGCAGCAGGTACAGCAGCACGTAGACGACCGTGCTCGCGATCCCGATCGCGATGAAGCGCGGCAGCTGCCAGGCCAGGGCGCGGGAGGAGCCGCAGGGAACGCCGGGCGGGCCAGGCGGCCGCAGCACCGGCACCCGCAGCGTCCCCCAGGCCAGCCCCCAGCCAACGCGGGCCATGCCGCGCAGGTCGCCGAGCGCGGTCGAGACGATGTCGACCCGCGAGTCCGCGTCGTCGATCCAGTCGACAGGCACCTCGTGGATGCGCAGCCCGGCGCGCTCGGCGAGCACGAGCAGCTCGGTGTCGAAAAACCAGCTGGTATCGCTGACCAGCGGCAGCAGGGCCCGCGCCGACGACGCGCGGATCGCCTTGAACCCGCACTGCGCGTCAGAGAACCGCACCCCGAGCGCGGTCCGCAGCAGCAGGTTGTACGAACGCGATATCAGCTCGCGCTTCGCCCCGCGGACCACCCGGGAGCCGCGCGCCAGCCGCGACCCGATGGCCACGTCGCTGTGCCCGGACAGCAGCGGCGCGACGAGCGGGAGCAGCGCGTTGAGGTCGGTCGACAGGTCCACGTCCATGTAGGCGAGGACCTCGGCGTCGCTGACCGACCAGATCGCGCGCAGCGCGCGCCCGCGCCCGGGCAGGTCGAGGTGCACGGCGCGCACCTCGCGGAACGTGTCCGCGAGCGAACGCGCGACCGCCCAGGTCCCGTCGGTGGACCCGTTGTCCGCCACCGTGACCCGCGCCGTGGGCGGGAAGCTCTCCCGCAGGTACGCGACCAGCCGCCGGATGCCCGGCCCGAGGTCCCGCTCCTCGTTCCGCACCGGGACCACGATTTCCACCTGCGGCGCCGTGCCCGCCCGCGGCGCCGCCCCCACCCAGGGCAGCGCGCAAGGCGCCACCGCCGCCTGCGAAAGTTCGCTCATGCCGACGAGTGTGCACACCGGGATTGAGCCTCACCTGCGCCATTTTTCTGGGTCTGCTATGACTCGATCCCAAAAGAACAAGAGCTTTTATCCCGAACGATCCCTGGCGCCTCCCCAAGCCGGCCCCGTTCGCGCATAGTGGAGGACATGGAGGCCGTGACCGCTACCCTCAACTACGTCGCGCCCGGTTCGAAGCGGAACCGGCTCTACGTGGCGCCCGGCTCGCACCTGAGCACCACCGAGTACGAGCCGCACGAGGTGCGGGTCGCCGACGGGCGCCCGTACCGCGCGGAGCTCAGCCTGGACCGGGCCGGGTTCACGCTGCTTGACCACCGCAGCGCGGTGACCGACTTCCGTGCGGCCGAAGAAGTCGGCCTGCTCTACCCCGGCGAGGCCGAGCGCCTGGTCGCGGAGGTGACCGGCGCCGACCACGTCGCCGCGGTCGGCTGGGTGCTGCGCAGCGCCGCCGACGACCGCGGCGGAGCGCAACCGACCGCGTCCGACGTGCACGTCGACGTGCACCCCGACCGTGCCGCCGGCCGGCTGCGTGACTTCCACGACAGGCTGGGGCTGCCCGGCAGGGCGTTCCGGCGGGCCATCTTCAGCAGCCTGTGGCGCCCGTTCAGCCCGCCGCCCCAGGACTGGCCGCTGGCGCTGTGTGACTACCGCAGCACCGGCGACGGCGAGGGCGTGCCGAACCTGATGCTGGTCGTCGACGCGCTGCCCGACCCGGACACCGTGCCGGACGTCGTCCCCGACGCGGACGCCAGGCCGGCGGCGAGCGTGTTCGCCTACAACCCCGCGCACCGCTGGTGGTACTTCCCGCGCATGCACGCGGGCGAAGCGCTGCTGTTCAAGCTGCACGACAGCGACCACAGCGTCGCCTGGCGCGCCCCGCACACCGCGTTCCGCGACCCCAGCGTGACCGCCGGCCAGCCGCGGGAAAGCATCGAGATCCGCACCGTCGCGTTCTTCTACTAGCTGCCGGCTGCCGGCTGCCGTCCGCAGCGGGGACCGCCGGGCGTCAGCCGGTCACGGTCGCGTTGTTTTCCGCGCCAGGCCAGTGGGACACCGCCAGCGCCGCGGGCTCGGCCCTGCCCGGATAGGTGACGTAGTGCTTGCCCGACAGCCGCAGGTTGATCGCGCCGCCGAGGACGAGCCGGTCCTTGGACCCGATGACGGTCTCCCTGTTGGGCGACAGCGGCCGCGGCGGGTCGAAGGCCGCTCCCGTCCAGCGCTCCACCGCGGTCCCGTTCCTGCTCTCCAGGTCGATCACGACCATGCGCCGGGTCGTCCCGCTCAGGTCCTCGATCGTCGCGAGGAGATGCTGCCTGCTGACCCGCATGAGCGCGGGATGCGACGATGCCCGGCCGCCCGCGAGGTCGACGCCCTTGAGCGCGGAACCGCGCCCCACGATCAGCGGGCTGTTGACCTCGAGCGGGAACCGCATGATCTCCTTGCGCGAGTCGCGCAGTTCGACGACCGCCTCATACAGCGGATCGCGCGGTCCGAGCGCGATCAGCGGGAGGTTGCACGACGGGCACAGGACCGTTCCCTCCGGGGTCACCACCGGCCAGGTGAGCAGCTGATCCTGCCACTGGGCCGCCTCGGCGCACAGCGTGTTGCCGCATTTCCACCGGGTGCCGAGAATCTTGCGGTGCTCAGGATCGTTGGTGTGCAGCCGGGTCCGCTTCAGGTCCCTGGCCTCGATCGCCCGTGAGATCGTCTGCGCGCTGGCCGGCACGATGTCCAGCGGCTCTATCCCGACGCGGCCGCCCGTCACTGACCAGCGGTGGAACCTGCCCGGCGAGTTCTCGATCCACGGATGCTGCAGCCGGTAGTCGATGTAATGGTCGCGGGTGATGACGTGCAGGCCGTCGTCCCTGGCGAGCTCGAGGATCAGCGCGTCGGCTATCGGCCGCGTCCACAGCTCGCCGGTGTCACGCAGCCCCTGGTACCCGGTCGCCATGTCCAGGGCGCGGACCAGGGACTCGTCGGCCACGAGCGTGAACCGCGCGGCTGCGCCGTGCAGGTCGCGCCAGGCGGCGAGGACGAGGTCGAGCCTGTGCCAGACCGGCGTCCTGCGGCCCACTGGCGGCAGGACGGGCGACCAGCACACGTTCGAGACGTCAACGACGGCGTCCCAGGTATTCATCACAGAAATCGTACTTAGTCAGCCCTTGGCCGCGAAGGGGTCGGCGGCGGTGCCCTTGGGCGCCTGCGCCTCGAGCTGGGCCCTGATCTCGAGCAGCTGCCGCCGCTCCTGCTGGCTGACCCGGGGATAGTGCGGGTCTATCTCGATCAGGGTCTGCGCGATGACCGCGGCCGCGCAGATCCGGGCGAACCACTTGCGGTCCGCGGGAATGACGTACCACGGTGCCCAGGGCGTGCTCGTGGCGGACAGCAGCTGCGAGTACGCCTGCTGGTAGTCGTCCCACCGCTCCCGCTCCCTGGCATCGGCCGCGGAGAACTTCCAGTTCTTCTCCGGCAGGTCGATGCGCTTGAGGAAGCGGATGCGCTGCTGTTCCCGCGACAGGTTCAGGAACAGCTTGACGACCTTGAACCCGTTGTCGGTCAGGTAGCGCTCCCAGTCGTTGATCTCCCGGTAGCGCCGCTCCCAGATCCCCTTGCGCAAGGCCGGCGGCGGCAGCCGCTCCCTGTCGAGGTTTTCCTGGTGCACCCGCACGACGAGGACCTCCTCGTAGTGGGACCGGTTGAAGATCGCGATCTCCCCGCGCGCGGGCAGCCGCAGCGCGCAGCGCCACAGGTAGTCGTGGTCGAGTTCCCCGGCCGACGGCGCCTTGAAGCTCGACACGTGCACGCCCTGCGGGTTGACCCCGCTCATCACGTGCCGGATCGTCCCGTCCTTGCCGGCGGCGTCCAGGGCCTGCAGGACCACGAGCACTCCGTAGGAGTCCTGGGCGGCCAGCCGCGCCTGGTAGTCGGCGAGCAGGGCGATGCCGGCCTGCAGCAGCTCAGCGCTGTCCTTCTTCTTCAGGCCCGCCGCCTTGTAGGCCGGGTCGAAGTCCCCCGGCAGGCGGACCTGGGAGCCGGGCTTGACGCGCAGCGGCCCGATCAGCTCCCGCAGGCTGGCGGCCCTGTCATCGCCGGTCACCTTCTCGCCGCTCCGCTCGTCACTAGCAGGTGTCCGACACGGCCGTGACCAGGCTCTGCCCCGCGGTGACCACGGACCCCGCGGCCACGGCCACCGCGGTCAGCGTCGCGCCGGTCAGGTCCGCCTTGGCCGCGTCCAGGCTTGAGGACAGGCTGTCGATCGCGTCGGACAGGCCGGCGACCTGGGTGGCGTACTGGCCCTTGGCGTCCTTCTCGACGGCCTGCAGCTGCTGCCGGACCTTCGAGAGCTGGCCGGAGACCGCGGAAAACCCGCTCGCGCTGACGGTCGTGTCCTTCAGGCCGGACACGGCGGCTTTCAGGCTGTCCAGGCCGGCGCACACCGCCGGCTTGCTGCTGCTGCTGGCGCTGCTGCAGCCCGCGAGCAGCGCCACGCTGACGGCGCAGGCCGCCGTCAGCCGCCTGCCGAGGGCTAGGCCCGGCATCGTGACCACCTCCGGCTGCAGGATCCGGCGTTGCCCGGCCCGCGTGCATCACCCACGCCGGGCGATGGCCACTGTATCGCAACGGGTGAAGCTGAGTTCATGCGCAACAAGTGGGTGGCGGTGGGCGCGCTCGCGGCCGCGCTGGTCGTCGGTGGCGTCATCGGGGGTGTCATCGCGGCCGCGACAAGCTCGTCGGCCTCGGGCACCTCGTCGGGTTCGTCCGCGCTCAGTGTCTGCAACGTGACCTCGGTCGCGAACCAGGTGCTGCCGTCCGTCGTGACGATCTTCGTGACGGGCCCCGGCGGGTCGGGCAGCGGGTCGGGGGAGATCATCAGGTCAGACGGCTACATCCTGACCAACAACCACGTCATCGCGCCGGCCGTCGGCCCCGGCGGTTCGATCGACGTGCAGTTCTCCGACGGGCAGACCCTGCCCGCGACCCTGACCGGCCGGGATCCGCTGACCGATCTGGCCGTGATCAAGGTCGACGCCTCGCGCTCCCTTCCCGTGATCGCCATCGGCTCCTCATCGTCGGTGCAGGTCGGGGAGGCGGTCGTGGTGCTCGGCGCCCCGCTGGGACTGTCGGACACCGTCACCTCCGGGATCGTCAGCGCGCTCGACCGGACCATCGAGGTCCCCGGCGAGAACGACAAGTCGGCGCTGCTCGTGTCGGCGGTGCAGACCGACGCCGCCATCAACCCCGGCAACAGCGGCGGCTCGATGGTGAACTGCGCGGGCCAGCTGATCGGGGTGCCGTCGGCCGGCGCCACGGTGCCGTCCTCCTCCGGCGAGAGCAGCGGCGGCAGCATCGGGCTTGGCTTCGCGATCCCCGTCGACCTGGCCCAGACCATCTCCGACGAGCTGATCGCGACCGGCACGGTGACGCACGCCTTCTTCGGCCTGCAGACGACCCCTGTGACGCAGGCGGCCACGGAGGGACAGGTTCCTGTGGGGCTGTGGGTGCGGGCGGTGGTGCCGGGCGGTCCCGCCGCCAAGGCGGGCCTGCGGGCCGACGACGTGATCACCAGCATCAACGGCCAGCCGGCGACGAGCAACGTGCAGCTGCAGGAGGTGACGCTGACGAAGAGGCCAGGCGACACGGTGCCCGTCGAGTTCTGGCGCAACGGCAAGACGGCGCAGGTGACCGTCACGCTGGGCACGCAGCCGTAGCGGCAGCACCGGGTGCCGCAAACCCGCGCCGCCAAGCAGCTCGCGGCCGCGCTGCGCGAGCTGGGCGACGTCGACCGCGCGATCTACCACGCGGTCGCCGCGACGCCGACGCCCGACCTCGACGGGCCGGTCCGCTGGCTCTCCCATGCCGCGGACCGCTCCCGCATCTGGCTCGCGATCGCCGCCGCGCTTGCCGTCTTCGGCGGCCCCGCCGGGCGGCGCGCGGCGGCGCGCGGGATCCTCACCGTCGCCGTCACGTCGGCCGCGGTGAACCTCGGGGTCAAGTCCGTGTACCCGCGGCGGCGTCCCGACCGCGCCGGGGCCGGCGTCCCGCCGGGCAGGCAGGTTCCCATGCCGTCGTCCCGGTCGTTCCCGTCCGGGCACTCGGCGTCGGGGTTCGCCTTCGCCGCTTCCGTCGGCCGTGACCTGCCCGCGCTCGCGCTGCCGCTGCGGCTGCTGGCCGGCGCGGTGGCGTACTCCCGCGTGCACACCGGCGTGCACTACCCCGGCGACGCCCTGTTCGGCTCGATCGTCGGGGCCGGCGTCGCCGAGGTGGTCGCCGCGCCGGCCGGGCGCGTCCTCGCCAGGGCCGGGCTCTTACCTGACCCGCTCGGCGAGGTCCACGACACCGGGCAGCATCAGCAGCCGGGCGGCGGGCGGCGCCTGGATGCCCTCGCGCAGCGTCCAGTGATCCAGGTAGACGCCGGCCGGCAGCCAGTACTCGTGCGCCGCCAGCATGACGGTGACCTGGCTGTCGGTCACCCAGCCGGGCAGCGCGCCGTCGCGCGGGACGGGCATGCTGCCGGCGAGCACCTCGCAGACGATGCCCGCGGCCGGCTGCTGCAGGCATGCCCCGAACGATGCCGCGCCGGAATCGGGTGTGCACCAACATGGCCAGCTCCCTGCGAGGGTCGGTGACCGCGGTCACCGCGGGCGGTTGCACGACAAATGCTGCCGGATGGTGCAGTGCAAAGACATCGGTCAGCTGACGGATATCCGGCGCGCTTGTCAAACCGCGGGCCTCACCACATAATCGGGTCCGGGCAGCGGACTCACCTAGCAGAATGGAGCAGTGACGGTGGAGGTCTCACTCGAAGGCAAGGTCGCGCTCGTCACCGGTGTCGGACCCAACATCGGCAGCGGCATCGCGCTAGCCCTGTCGAAGTATGGGGCCAAGGTCGCCTGCAACGATGTCGACGAGGCGGCGATCAAGGCGTGCATCGCCCGGATCGAGCGCAACGGCGGCGAGGCGATCGCCGCGCCCGGTGACGTGACCGACGAGGCCGCGGTGCAGGGCTACATCGGCACGGTGCTCGAGCGGTGGGGCCGGATCGACATCCTGGTGAACAACGCCGCGCTGCTCGGCGGCCGGGGCGTGCTCGACGAGAGCGCGGCGGACTTCGAGCGGGCGGTGCGGGTGTCGGCCCTGGGGAACTTCCTCAACACCAAGCATGTCGCCAGGGCGATGGCCGAGCGCGGCATCAAGGGCTCGATCGTCTGCATCTCCTCGTCCAACGGGTGGTCGGGAACCTCCGGCGTCATCGCGTACGCGTTCCACAAGGGCGGTGTCAACAACTTCGTGCGGGCCGCCGCGATGGACCTGGCCCCGTACGGCATCCGGGTGAACAGCTTCACCCCGACCGCACCGAACCCGGACAACCCGGAACTGCTCGCCGAGCGGGCCAAGGCCGGCCTCGGCCCTGGCGGGATCCTGCAGGGCGGGCCGCGCGGCGGGCTTGGCGGTCCGACCGGCAACGAGCCGTGGCGCCGGCCGAGCCGGTGGACCGGACAGCGGTCCCCGATGGTCCCGATGGGCACGACCGGCACCCCGACCGACATCGGTCACGCGGTCGCGTGGCTGTGCTCCGACTACGCCCGCCTGATCACGGGCACCGACCTGGTCGTCGACGGGGGCGCGCGGGCGAAGAACTTCGCCTACGCGCCTGCCGAGGCGTCGGAGCTGGCCGGCCCGCTGCCGCTGATCGTCCTGGACGAGACGCCCGGCTGATCCGGGGGTGCGGGGGGGCCACGTGGCACGAGTAGAACGTCGGGTCCAGCTGTGGGGCTGGGTGACCCGGCGCCAGGCGCCGGTCGCGCGGATGAGCGAGTCCGACGTGATCGCCATGCAGCGCCGGCGTGTCCCGAGCAACTTCGTGACCGACTGGCTCTTCGGCGCCCGCGTGCCGGGAACCGAGGTGAGCGACAGGACCATCCCCGGCCCGGACGGCGACATCCCGGTGCGGGTGTACCGTCCCGGCCGCGCCGCTCCCGGCCCGCGCCCGCTCGTCGTCTACTTCCACGGCGGCGGCTTCGTCTTCGGCGACCTGCGCATGGGGGACTGGCTGTGCAGCTGCGTCGCCAGCCGGGTCGGCGCCGTGGTGGTGTCGGCGGCCTACCGGCTGGCGCCGGCGCACCGCTTCCCCGCCGCGGTGCGGGACTGCTACGCGGCCCTTGCCTGGGCGGCGGGCAGCGCCGCCGAGCTCGGCGCGGGCGGGCCGGTCGCGGTGATGGGGGAGAGCGCGGGCGGCACGCTGTCGGCGGTGACCTGCCTGGTCGCCCGCGAGCGCGGCGGGCCGGCGATCAGCCACCAGGCGCTGATCTACCCGGCCACGGACATGACGAAGGCCGCCGCGCCCGCCCAGGACAGGGCCGGCGCGCTGTTCCTGTCGAACGACGAGATGGCCGCCTACCGGCGGATGTACCTCGGCCCTGACGGGGATCCCGGCCACCCCTGGGCATCGCCGCTGCTCGCCGCCGACCACCGCGGCCTGCCGCCGGCGCTGATCCAGGTGGCCGAGCACGACCCGCTGCGCGCGGACGGCGTGCGCTACGCGGCGGCGCTGCGGGCCGCAGGGGTGAGCGTGCGGCTGACCGAGTACGTCGGCGTGCCGCACGGCTTCATCAACTTCCCCGGCCTGTGCCGCAGCGCGCAGCAGGCGGTGGCAGAACTATGCGCTGAGCAGACGGGCGCGCTCGTTCCGGCTAACGAAGTCGTGCAATGAAGCTGACCAGCCGCCTCTTGCAGCGCCTCATGCGGCTCGACCCGCCGTTGACCCGCGACCTGGCCGTCCAGCGGGACCTGCGGGTGCCGATGCCGGACGGGGCCGTGCTGCTCGCGGACCGGTGGGCGCCGCGGGCCGCCGGCCAGGCGCTGCCGCTCGCCCTGCTGCGCAGCCCGTACGGCAGGAAAGGGCTGATCGCGGCGGGCATGGCGCGGCCGCTGGCCGAGCGCGGGTTCCAGGTGCTGATCCAGAGCACCCGGGGCACGTTCGGGTCGGGCGGGACGTTCGACCCGATGCGCGCGGAGCGGGAGGACGGCCTGGCGACGCTGGAGTGGGTGGTGAAGCAGCCGTGGTTCGGCGGCTCGATCGTGCTCACGGGAAGCAGCTACCTGGGCTACGTGCAGTGGGCGGTCGCCGACAGCGTGCCGCCCGAGGTCAAGGCGATGGTTCCGCACGTCACCGAGTCGGCGCTGACGCTGGAGTTCCTGCGCGCCGACGGGTTCTCGCTGGAGACGCCGTTCGGCTGGGGCGTCATGGTCGACGGCCAGGAGCGCCGGTTCGCCCTGCCGCGCGCGCTCGCCCAGGGGCGGCGCAACCGCCGCGCGCTGCGCACGCTGCCGCTCGGCGAGGCCGACGTCGCCGCCGCCGGGCACCACTGCGGCTACGTCCAGGACATCCTCACCCGCGACGCGGACGACCCCTACTGGGCGCCGGCCGACCACCGGGCCCGGGTCGCGGCCGTCACCGTGCCGGTCAGCTCGATCGGCGGCTGGTACGACATCTTCCTGCCCGGCCAGCTCCGCGACTTCACCGCGCTGCGGCAGGCGGGGCGCCAGGCACGGCTGACGGTCGGGCCGTGGGCGCACCTGTCGAGGGACCCCGCGCCGCTGCGGGAGACGATCGAGTTCGGGCTGGCGCACGCGCGCGGCGAGGAGCCGCCGGCGCGCGCCCCCGTGCGCCTGTACGTCATGGGCGAGGAGGCCTGGCGGGACTTCGGGTCGTGGCCGCCGCCCGGCTACCCGCCGCAGCGCTTCCACCTGCACCCCGGCGGCGTCCTGGCCGGCGCGGTGCCCGCCGAGTCCACCCCCGACCGGTACCGGTACGACCCCGCGGACCCGACGCCGGCCGTGGGCGGGGTGCGCATGGTGGCCCGCGGCGCCGGCCGTGCCGACAACACCGCCCTTGAGCGCCGGCCCGACGTGCTCAGCTACGCCAGCGCGCCGCTCGACCGCGACACCGAGGTCATCGGCGAGGTCAGCGCGCAGATCTGGTTCCTGTCCAGCCTGCACCACGCCGACGTGTTCGTCCGGCTCTGCGACGTCGACCCGCGCGGCCGGTCCTGGAACGTCTGCGACGGGCTGACCAGCCTGTCCGGCGCGAACGAGACCAGCCGCGCCGAGGTCCGGCTGTGGCCGACCGCCTACCGCTTCAAGCGCGGCCACCGGATCCGGGTGCAGGTCTGCAGCGGCGCCTTCCCGCGGTACGCCCGCAACCCCGGCACCGGCGAGCCGCGTGCCACCGCCACCCGCCTGGTCCCGGCCCATCAGGCGGTCTACCACGACCCGGCGCACCCGTCGGCGATCATCCTGCCCGTCAGGCAGGCGCAGTGAACCTGGCGTATGCAGCTCGCCCTGGACGACCCGGCCGTCCGGGCCGGCCGGCTCAGCGTCGAGATCATGACGTGGCACTGCGCCCCCGGCACGATGACCCGGCCCGGCCGCGCCGTCTCGCTGCCCTGAGTCCTGACCTAAGCCTGCCCATAGCGATCGCTGATGAGCTGGATCACTCCCGCGTTCCCGGGCTGCCCGCCCGTACCGGATGCCCCGTCAGCACATGCTGTTCCCGGTCCGCGGTGATCCTCGCGGTATGTTCGGGGTTTGTGCTGGTATAACGACGCGAACCCGGAACATATCGCGGCGGCGGCTGGCCGGCATCGCCGATGTGGTTAAGCGGAGTCCTCGCGGTCCGCGCCGGCTGTACTATGCGGCTGGGATTTGCGCGCGCATGGTCAGGTTTGTCCCCATCTGGGCTCGGCTCTGTCGAGGGCAGCTATGTACTTGTTCGAATCCGAGGCAACGTTCGCGGCCGACCCGGACGCGGTCTGGAACGTGTGGACCGACGTGGCCGGCTGGCCCGAGTGGGATGTCAGCAAGGAGATCGCGCAGCTGGAGGGCCCGTTCGAGCCTGGTGCCCGCGGCTGGGCCAAGCAGCGCGGCAACCTTGGCGGCACCTTCACGATCGTCGCGGTCGAGCCCGGGCGGTGCTGGGTGAGCGAATGCCCGGTGCCGCTGGGCGCGGTCACGTTTGAGCACCTGCTCGAGCCGGCGGCCGGCGGATGCGTCCGGCTAGTGAAGAGAGCTTCCGTGCAGGGCGGGTTCGGGCCGCTGCTGTGGCTGCTCGCTCCCAAGCTGCGCCGCGACGCCGCCGCTTCCCTGGCGAACCTGCAGCGGCTGGTCTGCCCTCCGCTCCCCGCCGATCAGTAGGGCGAGGCCGGCGCCGGCGAGCAGCAGCAGCCCGGCGACGAGGAAGGCCCGGTCGTACCCCGCGGCGATTATGAAACGCAACAGGTCTGTTCTGATATATGATCGGACTCATGGACACGAGCAGGCCCCCCGCGGGA
Source organism: Trebonia sp. (assembly GCF_030042015.1). Lineage (GTDB taxonomy): Bacteria > Actinomycetota > Actinomycetes > Streptosporangiales > Streptosporangiaceae > Trebonia. The sequence goes on from NZ_JASIAL010000095.1 coordinate 13,084, forward strand.
CGCAAGCGGGACCCGCGCACCGACGTCGCCGCGGTCGAGGCCGTGCTGGACCTGGTCAGCAACGGCGCGACCCTGACGGGGCTGTCCCTGGTGACGATCGCCGAACACGCGGGCGTCTCCCGCAACTCCCTGTACCGGCGCTGGAAGACCAAGGACGACCTGTACCTCGACGTCCTGGACTCGATCAACAAGCCGCTGCCGGATGTCGACGGCCCGACGGCCCGCGCCGACCTCACCGCCCACCTGGCGATCCTCATCGAGCGCACCCTCGACCAGCGCGCGAGCAGCATGCTCCGCGCCCTGCTGGCCGAGGCGGGCGCCTTCCCCGAACTGCACAGGCGCTACTTCGCGGAGATCGTCGCCCCCCGCCGGGAGGTCATGTACGCCATCCTGCGCCGGGGCATCGCCTCAGGCGAGATCCGGCCCGACGTCGACGTCGCGTTCGTCAACGAGATCCTCGTCGGTCCGATCCTGGCGCGGATGGGGGCGGGGTCCGCCGCCTACCTCGATCCGGCGCAGACCAGCCGGCAGATCACCGATCTGGTATTCCGCGGCATCCGGGGCTAGCTGCCTGGTGGAGTCGGCGAGCGGCTCCTGACCGCCCTCCGCACCGCCGTGCAAACCGCTGAGCTGGGCGAACGCACCGCTTAGCCGTCAGCAGAACGAGCCGTGGCGACTGCCCAGCGCGGCTCCCCGTCTTCGGTGGTGGGCCATCCGGCGAGGCTGTAGGCGGCCAGGAAGGTTGAGTTGAAGAAGTCGAGCAGGACGCTGTCGGGGTCCGCGGCCTCGCGCACGGCGGTGTACGGGAGCACGAACTCGCCGAGCTGCTCGTCGAAGTGCGCGGCCCGCGGCAAGACGGCGTACTCGGCGAAGCCCGCCGGCGCGGGGTAGGCGTAGGAGTAGAAGAGCCCTTCCGCCGCGCCGCCCGGCCAGTAGCCGCAGCTGGAAACCTCGTCGCTGTAGGCCTCGGCCATGACCCAGTCCGGGCAGTTGGGTATGCCGCCGGGATGGCGGGGCGCGCGCCGGCCGGAAAAGCGGGTGACCGCCAGGTCGAAGGCGCCCCAGAAGAAATGGACCGGGCTGGCCTTGCCGCGGAACCCGGCACGGAAGCGCGTCATCACCCGGTGCGCGCCGACGAGCGACAGCCAGAAGCGGTGCATCGCGTGGGCGTCGTAGTCGCCATGGACGTCATCGGCGTCGAACGGGATCGCGTCGGGGATCTCGTTCGGCGTGGTGGCGATGGGCACGTCGATGCCCAGGCTGTCCAGCTGCGCGCGGAACTCGGCGTAGAAGTCCGCGACGGTGCGCGCGACAAGCGGCATCCGGCGGACCTGCCCGCCGATGGTGGCGATCGTCAGCTCGTGGCGGGTGAAGTCGAACTCGACCTCCGCGCCGCCGCCCGGGTACGGCATCAGGGAGGTGCTCAGCCCGCGGACGGTGACGTACAGCGTGCAACTCCACCAGTGATTCGTCCGCGGGGCGAGCGCGAGCCGCGTCTTGCCGACGATCTGGGTCCACAGGTGCACGGTGTCCCGGGTGGGCTGCCACTGCTCCAGCGGAACGCTCGGCCAGCTCATAGCCATGACCGCGATCCTAACCGGGCGCGGGCGCCTTACGAGGGCGCCGGGACGAACTCCACGATCTCGCCCGCCAGCGGCCGCAGCACCGCGACTACCCCGCTCACCTGGCCGTCCTCATCGTGCAGCAGCCCGAGACTCATGCCGAGCGCGCGCCGTGTGCCGGACGCGTCGGCCGCTTCGACGCGGGCCACGGCGCCGCCATGGGCGAGCCGGCCGCTGCTCATCGCGGCCTCGAACCCGGCGACGTGCCGCGGCGCGTACTCGGCGGGGACGATCAGCGCCAGCGACTGCCCGACGGCTTCCTTCTCGCTGTGCCCGAAGAGCCGCTCCGCGGCCCCGTTCCAGGACGTGATCTTCCCGGTCCTGTCGGCGGTGACGATCACGTCGCGGTCGCGGCGACCGCTTGGGCCGCCAGCTCTGGTTCAACGCTCATGGGTGTCCTCCCCGCCGGGCGATGGCTTGCCCGCGTCTCGCTGTCACGGTCGTGGTGTCCAGGCCCGCGAAACCGCTGGCGTGGCGGACCGCGTCCGAGCCCACTCCGGTGGCTGTTATACCCGCCCGGCGTCTAGTCCCGACACGGCCCGCGGCTAACCCGCGGCGGAGAGCCGGCCTGCCCGGGCCAGCGCCGCCTGCGCCTCCCTGGCGATCAGACCGACGAGATCGGCGGCCGGGGTCACCTCGGTGATCAGGTCGATCGCCTCGCTCGCCCACACCGTGGCCACCGCCTCCTCGCCCCGGGCGAGGGCCGCCCGGTATTCGCCCTTGGCGGCCTCGTCCCGGTCAAATTCGTCCTCGTGGCCGCGCCACCTCTCCAGGAGCACGTTGGTGAGCGCGCGGCCGGGGTAGCGCGCCGGCCACGGCGCGCCGCGGGCGATGTCGGGCAGCCGGCTGCGCTCGGTGTCCTCGCCGCCGCGGTCGAGGATCGCCTTGACCTCCCGCGGGGCGATGAGGGCCTCCGGGGTGGCCAGGAAGCGGGTCCCGATGAGCGCCCCGGCCGCGCCGAGCGCGAGCGCCGCCGCCAGCCCGCGTCCCTCGGCGATCCCGCCCGCGGCGAGCACCGGCGTCGGCGCGGCGAGGTCGACCACGACCGGCACGAAGGGCAGCGTCGCCCGCCCGCCGCTGTGACCGCCAGCCTCGGTGCCCTGCGCGACGATGACGTCGGCACCCACGGCGACGGCCTCGCGCGCCTCGTCAAGGTCGGTGACCTGGATGATCAGCTTCACCCCGGCCCGCCGCACCGGCTCCGCGAGCGGGCGGGGGTCGCCGAACGACAGCAAGACCGCGTCCGGGCGGTGGGCCAGCGCCCGTTCGACCAAGTCCGGGCCGACGGCCCAGGACAGGAAGCCGACACCCCACGGCCTGTCGGTCCGCTCGGCGGCGATCGCCAGCTCGCGGTCGAGCCAGTCGGCGTCGGCCCGCCCGCCGCCGACAAGCCCGAGGCCGCCGCCGTTGGACACGGCGGCGGCGAGCGCGCCGCCGGCGGCGCCGCCCATGGGCGCGGAGACGATCGGGTACTGGACGCGGAAGAGCTCGGTCAACGGAGTCAGCCACGACATGTCACGCGCACGCTCCTCCCTGGGCTCGCACAGCAGTCTACGGCCCGGCCGGGGCCGGGCCGTAGACCAGCGAACCCCGGGTAGCCGCGGGCGGCGGGCTTACGCTGGGGACGTGGGGGAGGACCTGCCCGGCGGGGCCGGGGCCCGCGCCGCGCGACCGCGGCCCGGCGGCACCTGGGGGTCCGCGCTGACCACGGCCGAGTTCGCCGCCATCCGCGCCGCGGGCTTCGAACCCGTCGGCCAGGTGATCGGCGCGGCCGTCTACGCCGCCGGGTCCGCCAGCTGGTCCAGCTGCCCGGGGGCGTGGGGCCCGGCCGGACCAGGCGCGGGCGCTCAGGGGTCGCTCGGGCCGCTCGTGCAGGCCATGTACCAGGCCCGGCAGGCGGCCATCGAGCGGATGGCCGCGCAGTGCGCCGCGCTTGGCGGGCACGGGGTGGTGGGCGTGCGGCTGGCCCGCGGAACCTTCACCCTCGGCGGGCTTGAGTTCACCGCCATCGGCACGGCCGTGCGTGCTCCGGGCGCCGCCCGCGGGCGGCGGGCGCCTTTCACCTGCGACCTGTCCGGGCAGGACTTCGCCAAGCTGATCATGGCCGGCTGGGTGCCGGCGGGGCTGGCGCTCGGCATCGCGATGGGGTCCAGGCACGATGACCGGGCGACCACCCGCCAGGCCCGCCGGTGGTCGGGCAACGCCGAGGTCGCCGGCTGGACCGCCCTGGTCGGCCAGTGCCGCCACGAGGCCAGGAACAAGCTGGCGGGCGACGTCAGGCGGCTCGGCGGCGAGGGCGTGGTGATCGCCGCCATGCAGCTGCGGGTGCGGGAACGTGACTGCCCCGTCGCGGTAGGCCGCCGCGACCACATCGTGGAGGCGACGCTCGTCGGCACGGCCATCGCCGCGTTCGCCCGCACGGGCCAGCCTCCGGCCGGGGCCGGGGCCGGGGCCGGGGCCGGGACCGGGACCGCGCCGGCGCTGGCCGTGATGTCGCTCGGCCCCCGGAGCCGCCAGACGGCCAGGGGCCCGGCGGACTGAGCGAGGGACGCGCCCTCCGTCGAATGTCCTGTTCCGGGTACCCGATTTCCGCGCCCACGCCAGGTAATGTGGCCTGGTGAGCCAGGAGAGCGCGGCGTGGCGCGAGCCGGGGCCGCTGCGGCTGGGCGCCAGCGAGTTCCCGCCCGCGCGCATGCTCGTGATGGCGATCGTCAACCGCACGCCTGACTCGTTCTACCGGCCTGGGGTGACCTGGGACTTCGGGGTGGCGCTCGGCCGCGCGCACGAGGTCGTCGCCGAAGGCGCGGACATCCTCGATGTCGGCGGCGTGGCGGCCAGGCCAGGGGACGAGGTCACCGTCGGGGAGGAGATCAAGCGCGTCGTCCCGTTCATCGGGGCGGTCCGCAGCGCCTATCCCGAGCTCGTGATCAGCGTCGACACCTGGCGGCAGGAGGTGGCCAGGGCCGTGTGCGAGGCCGGAGCCGACGTGCTGAACGACACATGGAGCGGCTGGGATCCGAAGCTGGCGGAGGTGGCGGCCGAGTTCGGCGCGGGGCTTGTGTGCTCGCACGTAGGCGGGCTGCTGCCGCGGACCAGGCCGTTCCGCGTGGCGTACCCGGACGTGGTGGCGGACGTGCTCGAGCGGACGCTGGCGCTGGCCGGGCGGGCGCTGCGGGCCGGCGTGGACCCGGCGCGGATCATCATCGACCCGGCGCACGACTTCGGCAAGAACACCTGGCACTCGCTGGAGGTCACCAGGCGGCTCGGCGAGCTGACCGCGACCGGCTGGCCGGTCCTGCTGTCCGCGTCCCGCAAGGACTTCGTCGGGGAAACGCTGGGCGTGGCCATCGAGGACCGGCTGCCTGGCACGCTCGCGGTCACCGCGGTGGGCGCCTGGCTGGGCGCGCGGATCTTCCGCGCCCACGACGTGCGGCAGACCCGGCAGGCGCTCGACATGGTGGCCGCGGTCAAGGGCGACCTGATGCCGGCCCGGACCGTGCGGGGACTTGCGTGACCGACCCCTGACGGGGAAGGTTAACAGGGAAGGGAGGCGGCATGGCAGCCAAGCCCGTGGTCGTTGCCGTAGATGGTTCGCAGGGATCGCTGTGCGCGGTGGAGTGGGCAGCGGCGGATGCGGTACGCCGCGCCTCGCCGCTGCGGATCGTGTCAGTCCCCGCCATGCCGCCGCGGATGCAGGCCGACGACCTGCCCACGCCGACCGTCGCGGACGAACTGCGTGACTTCTCCGAGCAGGCGCTCGCAACGGGCCTTGCCAGGGCCAGGGATATCGCGCCGGACCTGGTCATCGAAACTCACCTGCTGTCAGGGCCGCCGGCGCTCGCGGTCGCGGGCAGCGGCGCCGACGCGCTGGTCGTCGTCGTCGGCGCACGCGGGATCGGCGAGTTCGCCGCGATGCTCCTCGGCTCGGTCAGCAGGTACGCGGCCACCCACTCCTCGAGCCCGGTGGTCGTGGTCCGGGGGGACTTGGCGGCCGTGCATGGCCAGATCGTCGTCGGGGTTCGTGACCCGCACGAGGCCGCCGAGGCCTTGGTGTTCGCCTTCGAGGAGGCCGCGCTGCGCGGCGCCGGCCTGGTAGCCATCCGGTCCTCGCACGGGGCCCCGCACGCCCGCGCCGGGCAGCCCCCTGGGCAGGCCGATGGGAGCCTTTCTGAGTTCCTGAACGGATGGCGCGGCAAGTATCCCGCCGTGGCCGTCCGGCAGGAGGTCGTGCGCGAGCATCCCGCGCAGGTGCTCGCCGAGTACTCGGCGCGCGCGGACCTGGTCGTGATCGGCAGGCACGGCGGATCCCGCGCGCGCACCGCCGTCGGGTCGGTCCAGCACGCGCTGCTCAGCCACGCCCACGGGCCCGTCGCGATCGTCCCCTCCGAGGAGGGCTGACGCGCGCTGCCCGCGGTGTTACTGGTAGGAGATCATCACCGGCGTGGGGGTCTCCGCCATCGTCTCGGCGGGAGTGAGCATCGGGTGGTCTTTGACGTAGAAGTTCTTCCACCCGAAGAACACCCCCGGCGGCGCCGCCGCCGTGACGGCGTCCCACGTCTGCTGCTTGTCCGCCGGCGTGCCCTGCCCGTCCATGTGGATGACGATCGCCAGGTCGTCATCGTGTGTGTTGATGTCCTGCTCACCGGACAGCATCGACAGCATGAACTGGTGCAGCACCAGCACCTTCTGCGGGAGGTGGTCGCGGGCCGTCAGGGCGGCCAGCCAGCTGATCACGGCGTTGACCTGGGCGGCGCTGACGCTGCCGATCTGCTGCAGCGGGAGCTGGTTCGGCTGCAGCTTCCATTCAGGGTCAAGCGCCAGCCCCACGTCCGGCAGCGCAAGCAGCGACTGGTAGTACCGGGCCTGGGCGAGCAGGCTCGCGCGTCCGGCCTGCAGGTCGAGGATGACGTACATCCCGGCGGCATTCGCCTGCCGCACCCACGGCAGCAGCGAGGACACGGGCGATTCGTAGGAGTAGGTGCCGTCCGGGCCGGGACTGGCCTGCGCCACCGTGGCGATGATCTCGAAGGTGGGGATGACGGGCACCTGGCTGAGCGGCCGGTACTGGGCCGCCACCTGCTGGGCGCGGGCGATGCTCGCCGGCAGGTCCTGCTCGCCGAGCGCGCCAAGGGACGGGGCGCCGGGGTGACCGTAGAGCGCGACCAGGCGGTGTCCAGGGAAAAGGACCTGCCCGCCGCCGGGCAGCTGCGTTCCGGTCTCCGCCACGGCCACCCGGGATGCCAGCCGGCCGGCCGGCCCGAACCCGCCCCCGAGGGCCACGATCTCGCGGGGGCGCAGCGCGGCCAGCGCCTCGATGGCGGTCGGGTCAGCCCGCGGGTCGTAGCCGTCGACGTCCACGATCCGCGCGCCGGCCACGCCCGCCGTGGTCAGCACGGCCTCGTCGGCAGCGTCCTGGCCGGTGGCGGCCAGGAGCCCGGGACCGGTGTTGAGGAGCACCGCGACGCTGCGCAGCGGCGTCGGCACCCCGGTCGCGGGCAGGTCGCCGGCGCGGGTGACGACCTTCACCCCTGGCAGCCGCGCCGCCAGCGCCGCAGGTGCCACGCCCACCGCGAGAACCCTGCTCGGGTGCAGGTCCCTGATCTCCGTGAGCAACGGCTTGCTCACCGTGGCGGTGGTAAGCAGCAGCGGCGCATGAGCCGCCACCGCCGCCTTCTCGGCTGCCGTCAGCGCGCTGCCCTTGCTGGCGGCCACGACCACGACGGGGGCGAAGCTGAACAACCGCGCCGCGAACGAGGTGGTGATCGCGCTGGGGGTGGTGCCGGCGAGCACGGACACGGCCGGCGGCACCCGCGTCTGGGCGGCCGGCGGCCCGGACGCGCCTCCCGCGCCCGCCTGCCACGCGCCCGCTGCCTCCAGCGCGGCCGGAGCCGCGGTGCAGGCGGTCACGGCGGCCGCAGCGGCGCACAGCAGGGCGCCCGCGACTCGCTTGCGGGCAGGGGGGGTTAGTCGTGGCACGTTCACGGCCTTCCGTATCAACAGCGGCCAGCGGATTCCAGCCAGTACAGTGACTCTTCGAAGCAGAACGATAACCCTTCGCATAGGAGTGATCCGTGTATTCACGCGCGACACGCGACAGGTTATGGGCTGCCGTGACCTGCGCGTGTGCTGGTTAACGATCTGTTGGCCCAGGATGGGGAGAATGTCCTCGGGATCCACGTTGTCAAAGACGAGGCAGCGCGGGATTTGGTTGGGCGCCGCCGTCAGGCGGCTCCCCGGCCGTTACCGTTTCCAGACGCGGGCGCTGGCCAGCGCCGCTCCTTCGGCGAGGGCGGCGAGTTTGGCCCAGCCGAGTTCGGGGTGGATGCGGGAACCGAATCCGCAGTCGGCGCCGGCGATGACGTTCTCCGGGCCGACCCGGTCGGTGTAGCGCGCGATGCGCTCGGCGACCAGTTCGGGGTGCTCGATCAGGTTGGTCGCGTGCGTTACGACGCCGGGGATGAGGATCTTGCCCGCGGGCAGCCTGACGTCCTCCCACAGGTGGTACTCGTGCTCGTGCCGCGAGTTCGCCGCCTCGATCAGGTATGCCCCGGCCGTCACCTGGAGCATGATGTCGGCGATCGCCGCGAGCGGGATGTCGTTCGCGTGCGGCCCGTGCCAGCTGCCCCAGCACAGGTGATACCTGATCCTGTCCTCGGGCAGGCCGGCGAGGGCGTGGTTGAGCACCTCGATGCTCGTGCGGGCGTAGCGGCGGTAAGAGTCCAGGTCGTACTCGGGGGAGCGGTCCCACGTGGCCGGCACCCAGGCGTCGTCCACCTGCAGGAGGTACCCGGCGTCGATGATCGCCCGGTATTCGTCGCTGAGGGCGTCGGCGAGCGCCCGCGTCATGTCGTCACGGGTGGGGTAATACTCGTTCTCCAGGCCGACCTCGACGCTGGCCGGCGCCACGACCGGCAGGAACGCTTCCGTCGCGGGGGTCTGCGCCAGCGCGTCCCGCAGGTTCGCGATGTCGCGCCGCACGGCTTCCGGCCGGTAGCGGAGCGGGCCGGTGACGACGGGCTGGGTGAGCGAAGAGCTGAAGAAGTAGCTGTCCTCCATGTACCCGAACAGGCTGGCGTTGGCGTCCGCCCACGCGTAGAAGCCGGGGAACTGGTCCCGGTCGCGCCCCTTGAGCAGCGGCTCGGCGTCCGCGGGCCAGTCCCGCCCCTCGATGCCGTCCAGCCGGTCGCGGATATACCACGACCACAGCGTCTTGCCGAATTCGCCGTCGTCGACGACGTCGATTCCCGTCGCCACCTGGCGGGCGACGACCTCGCCGACCGCGGTGCGCAGGTCCTTGAGGACCTCCGGCGCCCACTGGCCGTGCTCCGCCATCGCCTTCGACAGCCCCTGCGGCCGCTGCAGGGCTCCCACGTGCGTGGTCAGGATCCGGTCAATGCTTCGTTGCATCGCAACCCCCTCTCCGGGCGGGAACCCCGGCCCCGGCGTGTGGGCGGCCTACCCGCTGACCACCTGCGGTACGGATACGGCCTTGAGGCCGTCGACGCCGAATTCCAGGCCGTAGCCGGAGTGCTTCGCGCCGCCGAACGGGATCCTCGGGTCCACGCCGCCGTGACTGTTCAGCCACACCGTGCCCGCCTGCAGCCGGACCCCGATCTCGCGGGCCTTGTCCCGGTCGGCGGACCAGACGGAGGCCCCTAGGCCGACGTCGACGCCGTTGGCCCACTCGACGGCCTGCTCGACGTCGGTGTACCGGATGATCGGCAGCGCGGGGCCGAACTGCTCCTCCTGGACCAGCGGGGCGGAGTTGTCGATGTCGGCCACGAGCGTCTTCGGGTAGAAGAACCCGGGCGCGCCGGGGTCGGGGTCGCCGCCCATGACGATCCGCGCGCCGCGCGCCTTGGCGTCCTCCACGAGCCGGTTGACGACGTTCCACTGCATCTTGTTCTGCAGCGGGCCGAGGAGGTTGCCCTCGTCGAGGCCGACGCCCATCGGTATCTTGGCGGTCATGCCCGCCAGCGCGTCCACGACCTCGTCGTAGATGGCGTCGGCGACGTAGAGCCGCTTCAGCGCCGCGCACGTCTGCCCGTTGTTGATGAACGCGCCCCAGAACAGCCCTTCCGCGATCGCCTGGGGGTCGGCGTCCGGCAGCACGATGCCGGCGTCGTTGCCGCCGAGCTCGAGCGTGAGGCGCGACAGGTTCCCCGCGGATGCCTCGACGACCTTCATGCCGGTCTTCACCGACCCGGTGAACATCACCTTGCCCACGCGCCGGTCGCGGACGAGCGCCTCCCCGACGTCGCCTGCGCCCGCGATCACGGTCAGCACGCCTGCCGGCAGCACTTCGCCGATGACTTCCGCGACGGCCAGGCCGCTGAGCGTGGTGTACTCGCTTGGCTTCTGCACCACCGTGTTGCCCATCCGCAGCGAGGGCGCGATCTGCCAGACCGCGATGATCATCGGCCAGTTCCACGGGGTGATCGCGCCCACGACGCCGATTGGCCGGTAGTGCAGCTCGGCGTGGTTCGTGCCGTCGTCGACGAGCACCTCAACCGGCAACGGCGTGTTCGCGGTGGACCGCAGCCAGATCGCGCAGGCCTGGACCTCGAAACGCGCGCCGAGGCCGTTGAGGGTCTTGCCCTGCTCGCGGCTGACCACGTAGGCGAGCTCTTCGGCGTGCGCCTCGATGTTGTCCGCCGCGCGCAGCAGCAGCGCGACGCGCTCCTCGTCGCTGCGGGCGGCCCAGGCGGGCTGCGCGGCGACGGCCTTGTCCACCGCCGCCGCCACGTCGCCTGGGTGGGCGAACTCGACGTGCCCGATAACCTCGCCGGTCGCCGGGTCCTTGATCTTCGTGCCGCTCGGCGCGCTGACGCGGCTGAGCAGGGCCTCGCGTGCTTCCATTGGGCCTCCTGGGAAAAGTCCTAGTAACAGTGTGACTACATGGGCGGCCCGCCGAACGTCAAGTTCCTGACTTATTTCAGGCCGCGAGCACGTCGGGCGAGGTCGCGTCGTAGCTGGCGAGCCAGCCCGCGCCGCGCCCCTCCGGGTCGCGCCGGTTCAGCCGCCGCCGCACGGCGATCGAAAGATCGCGCCGCAAGGCGGCCCACCGGGACGGCAGGTGGTTGCTCAGCCCCCGCTCGCGGGCGGTGAGCACCACCCGGCTCGCCCGCGGCCGGCGGGTCCGCTCGTACCGGGCCAGGCCGGTGACCGGATCGGCGGCCTCCGCCGTCAGCGCCGTCGCCAGCACCGCGCCGTCCTCCAGCGCCTGGCAGGCGCCCTGCCCGAGGTAGGGGAGCATCGGGTGCGCCGCGTCGCCGAGGAGCGTGACCCGGCCGCGCGTCCACTGCGGGATCGGGTCGCGGTCGTACAGCGCCCACTTGTACCAGGTGTCCCCGCCGGCGAACAGGCGCAGCAGGGACTCGTGCCAGCCGGCGTAGCGCTCGAGCACCTCGGCGCGGCTGCACTCGGTGATCCACGACTCGTGGCGGTAGCCGTCGTCGTCGTAGTGGGCGACGACGTTGATCAGCTCCTCGCCGCGCAGCGGGTACAGCACGATCGTGCCGTGCGGGCCGAGCCACTGGCCGTTGTCGGACGACGGCCGCATGCCGGGGACGGCCGCGGCAGGGATGACGCTGCGGTAGCAGATCTTGCCGGTGAACCGGGGGGCGTCCGGGCCGAACAGCGAGGCGCGCACCGCCGAGTGGATGCCGTCGGCGCCCACGATGATGTCGGCCTCGATCTCGCTGCCGTCGGCGAAGCGGGCGACCGCGACGTCGCCGTCTGGCAGCACCCCCACACACCGCTTGCCCAGCGTCACGACGCCCTCGGGCACCGCGTCGGCGAGCACGTCGAGCAGGTCGGCCCGGTGCACGGTCGCGCTCTCCAGGCCGAACAGGGCGGCTTGCTGCTTCCGGCTCGTCTTCGAGATCACCCGGCCCTTCCAGTTGCGGGTGACCGCGTACTCCGACCGCCCCGCGATCTTGCGGACGCCGTCCTCCACGCCGATCGCGCGCAGCACCCGCATCGCGTTGGCATGCAGTGCGACGCCGGCGCCGATCTCCCTGAGCTCGGCGGCCGCCTCGTAGACCGCCACCTCGATCCCCGCCTGCGACAGCGCGTTCGCCGCCGTCAGCCCGCCGATGCCGCCACCGATGATCGCGACACGTGTCATGGGGCCGCCTCCCTCTCCTGGTCGCTTCCCAGCATGTCAGTTTCCGCCCGGACGTGAAACCAGCCGTTGACTCATCCGGCGGGCGCCTGGTGTGATCATCGGGTGACGGCTGCATCGATCGCTGACGGTTCCGGGCCGGTTATCGGGCCGCCGCCTCCGTTCGACGCCGAACTGGCGCCCGCCCTCGCGGCGCTGGCCGAGCGCGGGCGCGTCGAATTCTCGCTCGACATGATCCCGGTGCTGCGCCAGGGGCCGCCGCCGGTCCCGCCGCCCACCGACGAGGACCTGCGGCGCGGCGGCAGGTTCGAGCTGAGCACGCGGCTGGTGCCCGGCCCGGCGGGGGCCCCCGAGGTGCCGCTGCTGATCTGCCGGCCCGCCGGCGCCGCGGCCGCGGTCCCTGTCGCCTGCGTCTATCACATCCACGGCGGCGGGATGATCCTCGGCGACAACCGGACCGGCCTGCCGGGGACACTGCAGCACGCCGAGCAGCTCCAGCTGGCGGTCGTGTCGGTGGACTACCGGCTCGCGCCAGAGACCCCGCACCCCGGACCGGTCGAAGACTGCTACGCGGGCCTGGCCTGGACCGTGTCGCACGCCGATGAGCTCGGCATCGACCCGGCCCGCGTCATCGTCGCCGGCGGGAGCGCGGGCGGCGGCCTGGCGGCGGCGGTGGCCCTGCTGGCCAGGGACCGGGGCGGCCCCGCGCTGGCCGGGCAGCAGCTCATGTGCCCGATGCTCGATGACCGCAACGACACACGGTCGTCGTGGCAGATGGCAGGGATCGGGGTCTGGGACCGAGCGGCGAACGAGGTGGGCTGGACGGCGCTGCTCGGCGCGGCCCGCGGCGGCCCCGACGTGTCCCCGTACGCCGCGCCCGCCCGCGCCACAGACTTGTCCGGACTGCCGCCCGCGTTCATCGACGTTGGCTCGGCGGAGACCTTCAGGGACGAGGACGTGGCCTACGCGACCCGGATCTGGCAGGCCGGCGGGGTAGCCGAGCTGCACGTGTGGCCGGGCGGGTACCACGGCTTCGCCGGCCTCGCGCCCACCGCGGCCCTGTCCCGCGCCGCCGTGGCGGCGCAGCTGAGCTGGCTGCGGCGCCTGCTCGGCTGAGCAAGCTGAGCAAGCTGAGCCAGGAGAGGAGAACGGCTCGTGAGCGCTCCCGTAGACAACGGCGTCGTGCCGCCCGGGCTGTCGGCCGGGGAGTTCGAGGCGGCGCTGCGCGCGTTCGCCGCGGCCCTCGGCGGCGACGCCGTGCTGCGGGCCGATGCGGCCGCCGGCCGGGTCGCTGAATTCCGCGACCCGTACAGCTTCCCCGGGTGGGACGAGCACTGGCCGTCGGCGGTCGTGGCGCCCGGCAGCGTCGAGGAGGTCCAGGAGGTCGTGCGGATCGCCCGTCGGCACCGGGTGCCGCTGTGGACGACCTCCATGGGCAAGAACAACGCCTACGGCGGGCCCGCGCCACGGGTCCGCGGCAGCGTGGTCGTCAGCATGCGCCGGATGAACCGCGTCCTCGACGTGCACGAGGAGCTCGCCTACGCGGTCGTCGAGCCTGGCGTCAGCTTCTTCGACCTGTACGCCGAGCTGCGCCGGCGCGGCAGCGCGCTGTGGGCGTCGATCCCCGACCTCGGCTGGGGCAGCGTCGTCGGCAACACGCTCGACCACGGCGTCGGCTACCTGCCCGGCGGCGACCACGCCGCCAGCCAGTGCGGCATCGAGGTCGTGCTGGCCAGCGCCGAGGTGGTCCGCACCGGGATGGGCGCGATGGCCGGGAACCCGGCCTGGCACGCGCACCGGCGGGGGTTCGGGCCGGCGCTCGATTCGCTGTTCATGCAGTCGAACTTCGGCATCGTCACCAAGATGGGCAAGTGGCTCACGCCGCGCCCCGAGGTCTACGCGCCGGTCGAGGTCCATGCCCCTCGCGAATCCGACCTCGAGGCGATCATCGACACGATGCGCCCGCTGCTGCTCGACGGCACGGTCACGAACGTGCCGCTGCTCGGCACGCTGGTGGGGGCGGCCTCAATGACCAGGCCCCGCGCCGCCTGGCAGGCCGGGGACGGCCCGCTGCCCGCGTCGTTCTACGCGGCCGCCGCCGACGAGCTTGGCCTGGGCTACTGGAACCTGCGGCTGGCGCTGTACGGGCCAGCCGCGATCGTCGACGCCCAGCTCGCCCGGGTGCGGGCGGCGTTCGCCGCCGGGGTTCCCGGCGCCTGGGTCAGCGCCAGGAAGATCGCAGGCACGGACGTCAGCGAGGAGACGGTGACCACGCACCCCGAGCGGGTGCAGGCGGGGATCCCCGGGCTGGCCCTGCTCGACAGCCTGCAGTGGTGGGGCGGCATCGGCGGTCACCTGGACTTCTCGCCGGTCGCGCCGCTGCAGGGCCGCCACGCGCGGGCGCTGACCCGGCTGCTGCGGCCGGAGATCGAGCGGGCCGGCCTGGACTTCTGGCCCGGCACGATCATGACGCCGCGGTCGTTCTACTTCGTCTGCCCGCTGCTGTACGACACGACGAACGAGGCGCAGGCGCGGGCCGCCTACGACGTGTACCGGCGGCTCGTGCGGATCACCGGCGAGGCGGGCTACGGCCTGTACCGCGGGCACATCGAGTTCATGGACGAGATCGCCGCGCAGTACGGCTGGGGCGAGCACGCGCTGCTGCGGCTGTACGAGACGCTCAAGGACGCGCTCGACCCGGACGGCATCCTGTCGCCGGGAAAGCAGGGCATCTGGCCCCGAGGGATGCGCGCCGCCGGTCAGGGAGACGCGTGACTGGTGACCGGCAGGATGACGGCCGAGGGGCGGGCCGGGTCGTGGTAGACCTCCTGGCGCGCCGCGGCGAGCGTCGTGGCGGTGGCGAGCGGCTCGCCCGTGCCAGTGTTGCGGGCGTAGCGGGGGTGGGCGCCGCTGGAGACCTGCAGCCGTAGCCGGTGGCCGGCCAGGAAGCGGTGGGCGGTGGGCCACAGGGCGATCTCTGCCCGGATGACGCCGTCGGCGCCTGCTGGCGGGCTTGCCGGCGTCAGCCGGGCCAGGGCGTCGCAGATGTTGGTGGACCGGCCGGTGGGGTCGACGTCGCAGAGCCTGGCGAAGAAGTCGGTGTGCTGGCGGCTGGACCGTACGAACAGTTCCGCGGTCACCTGGCCGATGATCTCCACGTCCGCCTCGATAGGCCGGCTGGTGTAGGTGAGCACGTCGGGGCGGGACTCCAGCTGCCGGTTGTCGGGCTGCGCGTCGCCCTGGTGGTCCGCGGGGCCGCCGACGCTCGGGGTCGGGTCGGCCGGGTCATACGTGTAGCCGTCCGGCTCGCCGGGCCCGGGCGGGGCCGGGTCGAGGCGGTGCGCCGGGTGCAGGTGCCAGCGCTGCTGCCGGGCCGGCGGTGGCCAGCCCGGGAGGTCACGCCATTCGCCGCAGCCGCCGACGAAGATCCGCACGGGTGCGGGCCGCAGCTGGCTGCGGTCGTCGAGCAGGTGGGCGCGCAGCCACGCCAGCGTGTCGCGGACCGATGCCCCGATGACCTGCTGGTCGGTGTGCCGCCACGGCCCGATCAGCAGGTACGGGTCGTGACCGGCCTTGACCAGGGCGGCGTAGTCGGCGAGCATGCCCGGCAGGAACACGTCCCGCCAGCCGCCGACGAAGCTCACAGGGGCGGTCACCTCGGGCACGCCGTCGCTGGAGCCGCGGCCGGCCCAGTACGGGTCGGCTGGCTTGTCGTGGGCCAGCCAGTCCTGCCAGTAGCTGACCCGGTGCCCGGTGGCGAGCCGGTCGAGGTCGCCAAGCGGCAGCCGGTCAAGCAGCGGCCCCAGCCGGCGGCGGGCCTGGCCCTGCCGCAGCAGCCCGAGCGGCCGTTCCTGGTGGGCGACCTGGTCGACCCACCCGAGCATCGTTTCCAGCGAGAACGCCCCGCCCTGGTAGATCGCCCCGGCCACGTCGGAGGTGGTGATCTGCGCGGCGATGGCCTTCAAGTCCTGACCGGCCTGCGCGGCGATCGCCCACTGCACGATGCCCAGGTAGCTCGGCCCGGCGGTCGCGAACGCCCCCGGGTACCAGGGCTGGTCCTTCAGCCACGCCACCGTGGCCAGCCCGTCGGCGCGTTCGTTGAACGGGTCGAGGCTGCCGCCTGAACCGAACGTGCCGCGGCAGCTTTGCACGAGCACCTGGAACCCGCGTTCGGCCAGCAGCCTGCCGTACGCGAGCCCGAACGGCCCCCGCCGCCCGTACGGCGAGCGGACCAGGACAAGCGGCCGCCGCGGCCCGGGCGGTGCATACCTGTCAGCAAGCAGCACCACGCCGTCGGGCATCGGAACGGCGAGGTCCCGCTGCACCGCGACGCGCGTCGTCTCGGCCGGCGGCAGCTCGAGCGCCCGGCCGAAAAACCTGCTGGCAGCCGTCATGGCCGGGGTCCCTTCTGCTCGTGCGCGCGGTGGTCTCCCGCCGCGGCCTGCTGGAGCCTGATCATAGGCTCCGCCGGCCGCTGCGTCCGGCCCGGTGCCCGGCGAATAATCCGTAGGCAATCATGGTGGAGCCCTCGTATGCTGCCGGGGTGCCCGACGGGCTGACTGTGGAACGCGCAGGCGATCTGCTCGCCGGCCTGCTGCCTGCGCACGGCCCGGTCCGCGCCGTCTCGCGGTTCGCCGAAGGCTCGGTCACCGGCGCGTACCTGATCGAGTTCGCCGACACCGAGTCGGCGCCGGTCGTGCTGAAGATCTACCGGGACGGCGGCCTGCGATCCGCGGCCAAGGAAGCGCGCGCGCTCAAGTTCCTGACCGACCACGGTGTTGACATCTCGCCGCGCGTGCTGGCTTTCAGCAGATCCGCCGCAGCGCTCGGTGGCCGCCCGTGTCTCATCTCCTCGCTCCGTCCTGGCCGCACGCTAACGTCGCTCGACGCTCACCTGACGCGCGCTCAGCGCCACGAGGTGTACCGGCAACTTGGCGCGGTGCTTAAGCGCCTGCACGCCGTTCCCGCCGGCGGCTACGGCTACGTCGACGGCCGGATCCGCGGCCCGCTGCCGGACAATTCCGCGCACATGGCCCGCATGTTCGAACGCGACCTGCGGGGGTTCCGTGCGCACGCCGGCGACCCGGCCCTGGCCGACAAGGTCGCCACGCACGTCACCGAGCACGCCGCCGCGTTCGCCGAATGCCTGCGGCCCGCCTACTGCCACGGCGATGTGCATGAGCCAAACCTCCTGGTAGAGCTCGCCGAGGATGGCACCTGCTCGCTGACCGGCCTGCTCGATCCGGAGAACATGCACGCGGGCGACCCGCTGATGGACTTCGCCCGCCTCGACGCGTTCTCCATGCATGGCGACCCGGCGAAAATGGCCGGGCTGCTGTCCGGCTATGGCGTCTGCGTGCCCGGGCAGCGGCCCGGCGAATGGCCCGCGGCCTGGCGTTCTCGCCTCCCGCTCTACCGCATCGCGCTCGCCCTCGAGCTCTACAACTGGTTCGCGATCATCGGCGAGAAAGGACGGCTGCCCGCCCTCGACCGTGAACTGCGTGACCTCCTTGGTGCCGGGAGTCGCAGCGCGTCCGTTCGGGATAATTAGCGGGGACGGGACTGGAGCGGCGGGTCAGCGGGGGAGTGCCTGGCCGCACAGTGGCGTTGGCCAGCCTGAAAGGAGAGCGGCATGACTTCCTCCCACGGTCACCAGGACAGGGCAGAGCCGGGCTCGCCGCGTGTGCAGGAGGTCAGCGACGGGGTGTTCGCCTACATCCAGCCCGACGGAACCTGGTTCATCAACAACACCGGCTTTCTGGTCGGCAGCCGCGGTGTCACCAGCGTTGACGCCTGCTCGACCGAGCGGCGCACCCGCGCCTACCTCGAAGCGATAGCCAAGACGAGTTCCCAGCCGGTCCGCACGCTGATCAACACCCACCACCACGGCGACCACACGCACGGGAACTACCTGTTCGGCGACGCCACGATCGTGGCCTGAGGCGTGGTCGGCGGGCCGTGGCTACAGGTGGTCCTGGTAAAGCTGACGAAGCGCTTCCCAGTGGCGGGTGCTTGACTTCTCGTCGTAGGTCCCGTTGTCGGGCACCGCGAACCCGTGGTGGGCCGGGTAGAACTCGACCGTGTGGTCGACCCCGGCGTCCGTGAGCGCGCCCTCAAGCAGCTCGGCCTGGTCGACGGTGAACGAGTTGTCCTCGATGGCGCCGGCGACGTAGACGGTGGCGGTGATACGGCCGGCCGCCAGGTGGGGGCTCG